>CALBVK010000065.1 GCA_937969345.1 uncultured Acidimicrobiales bacterium | reverse complement strand
ATTGAAAGGATCACTTATGTTGCTGGCCGCCTTCGACCGAGGTGCCCGCGGAGTCGAACACGGCCCCGGTTTCCTCTTCCCACTATTCATGATCACGCTCATCGCCCTGCTGTTTGTGTTTATGCGCCGCCGCCGCCACGGCATGCATCACCACTTCGCAGCAGTGGCGCCAAAGCAGACGCTGGCTGACCGATTCGCTCGAGGCGAAATCGACCAGGCGGAGTACGACCACCGTCGAGCAGTTCTCGATGGTGACGACGTCATCCCTCCAGCTCCTGCACGGCCCGCTCCAGCTGCTCCCCCGGCAGGTAGCGAGCCAAACCCGGTGAGTTCCCCTGCAGACGTCCCCGTCGATGAGGTTGCAAACGACCTCGACGACGACGGTACCGAGTAACCAAGGACCACCGACTAGCGTCCGGAGGGCCGGCCAATGGCCGGCCCTCTTGGCGTTTGCAAAGGTTGCACAATGGCTCAACGAATCCTCGTCGTCGATGACGAACAGGACATAAGACATCTCGTCGCCTCCTATCTCATCGACGATGGGTTTATCGTCGAAGAACTTGCGAACGGTCGTGCCGCCCTCGACCGCTTTCAACGCAGCCCTGAGCTCGATCTGGTCATCATGGACATTCGGATGCCCGAGCTCGACGGAATTGAGACGTTGCGGGAACTTCGTCGTATCTCCGACGTACCGGTCATCATGTTGACGGCCGCCGCCGAAGAGACCGACCGTCTGATTGGTTTGTCGGTCGGCGCCGACGACTACGTCACGAAACCGTTTTCTCCCCGGGAGGTCGTCGCCAGGGTGAAGGTCGTGCTTCGTCGAGCTCGGCCGAATAGTCCAACGACGAACGATGCGATTGCCGAGCCACTACGCCACGACGGCATCACCATCGACATCGATCGCCATCGGGTGATCGTCGATGACGAGCCGGTCGACCTGTCCGCTCTGCAGTTCGATCTGCTTCGGACGCTCGCCGAAAGCCCCGGTCGAGTCTTTGCGCGTCACCAACTGATCGATCGGGTGTGGGGGCGTGACTTCTTTGGCGAAGAGCGCATTGTCGACGTCCACGTCGGCAACCTCCGTAAGGCGCTCGGCGACTCGGCATCGGAGCCGCGGTTCATCGAAACCGTACGCGGCGTGGGATACCGGTTCGTCGCATGACGAACCTGGAGAGCACCTCGGCCGATTCGAGGTCCCTGCGACGCCAACTCTTTGGCTCGCATCTTCTCGTTATGGCTGTTGCGCTCGTCGTGCTGTTGATCGGCGTGGGCATCGTGATTGGCTTGTTCGAGCTCTTCGGAGCCCACAACGAACTCGGTCGTCGCTCCCAAGGCGGACCGTTTGGTCTCGCTGTTGGCGTCGCAGCTGCCGCGCTCGCCTCGGCGATCGTGTCGTGGCGAGTGAGCCGGAGCTTGGCTGAACCACTCGACAAGATTGGTGACGCGACCCGGCAACTTGCCGCTGGGCGCTACGACGTTCGAGTACCGGGGTCAGACACCGTGGAGCTCGACCGCCTTGCCGCCGACGTCAACCATCTTGCGATGGAGCTGGAGACGACAGAACACCGACGTTTGCGGCTTATTGGTGATGTCGCCCACGAGCTTCGCAATCCGCTCAGCACGATCGAGGGAACCATGGAAGCGCTTCTCGACGGTGTCGTCGATCCCGAGCCCGACACCTTTGCTCGACTCGGTCGTGAAGCGGCACGCCTGCGACGACTCGCCGACGATCTCTCGTCATTGTCTGCGGCTGGCGAACTCGACATCGTTGCGAGCGAGGATGTCGACATGTTCGCTCTGGCGTCAACCGTGGTGGCTCAGCTCGAACCGCAGGCTGAGGCCAAGGGATTGCGTCTGACCGTTGAGGCTCGTGATCGCGCGCAGACGAGCATCGTGGTCGGTGACCGAGATCGGCTAACGCAGGTGCTCACCAATGTCATTGGCAACGCCGTGCAGTACACCGACAACGGCTCGATTGAGGTAGCCGTGTCGTCTGAGGTAAGCGTGTCGTCGAGCGCCGACCACGTCCGACTCCAGGTAACCGATACTGGCCGCGGCCTGGCCCCCGGAGATCTCGAAACCATCTTTGAACGCTTCTTTCGGGTCGACCATCACTTCTCCGATGGCACCGGCGTCGGACTGGCGATCGCGAAACTTATCGTCGAGGCACACGCGGGGCGGATCGTTGCGTCGAGCAACGGACTTGGCGAGGGGAGCACGTTCACCATCGAATTACCCCGCGCAGCGGCACCGACGTAACGCGCGATCAGCAGTTGAACTCGAAGGTAGCGACGACCTCTTCGCCAAACGGCTTCTCGGATGAGAATCGGGCGTCGATGGTCGATTCGCCGGTGACTCGTCGGCCATCGATCGTCACCGACGTGGCTTCGATGACGCCGGACGCCGGGATGTAGCTGATCTTTGGATTCACACCGTTCTCATCTCGGTTGCCCGAGAGTTCAACCTGTGTCGGCGCTGGGTCCTGCCCGGCGACACGGGCGTTGAGGACCTGGAAGCGGAAACCATCGTCGTTGCGGGCCGAAAGGTCGACGTACTCGTCGTTCAACAGATCGTTGGGGTCGGTGTTCTGGTTCTCACACGACGTAGGAGTGAGTTCGAAGACTTCGCCAGTGCTCAGCGTCACTGTCGCGGACTGAACCGAGGTGTCGGCTTCGTTTGTTTCATCGGCGACAGGTTCGGTTGTCGACTCTTCTCCGTCGTCTTGGGTTGTTTCGGTCGACTCTTCTTGTTCGCTGGTTTCCTCGTTGCTCACTACGGGCTCGGTTGCGCTGTCGGCAGTAGCGCTGCTGGAGCAGGCTGCAGCGAGCATCGACAGCGAAAGGAGGCAGGTGAGTAGGGAGGTGGAGGTGGACTTCATCTGAAGCCTTTCTGAGCGCAGGCTCGGTCGTTGCAACCAGCATGAACCTCGTCGATCACACGGCTCTAGCAACCGGTGGTCACAACACCTGTGCTTCCAGGCACACGGTGAAGCCGTGGCCGCTGAGTCGGTCGGCATAACCACGTAACGCTGCGTTGATGGCACACTGGATCGATGGCATCAGGTTGCTGCGAAAACAAGACCGACGAACTCGTCGAGCTTCGCTCCCGACAAGGACGCGTTCTGTGGATCGTCCTCGTGATCAACGCAGTGCTCTTCGTCGTCGAGTTCACGGTTGGTTGGTTGTCTCGATCTACCGCGCTGCTGGCGGACTCGCTCGATATGTTCGGCGACGCTGCCGTCTATGGCTTCAGCCTCTGGGTGCTGCACCGCGGAATTCGCGCCCGGGCACAAGCCGCACTCGCCAAGGGTGTCATTCAACTCGCCTTTGGTTTGCTCGTCCTTGGCCAGGCCGCTTGGCAGGCACTTGGCGACCAGGTGCCTAACGGCGAGGCCATGGGCGTCATGGGCTTCATTGCGCTGGCCGGCAACACCTGGGCGTTCTACCTGCTGTGGACGCACCGCTCCGATGACATCAACATGCGCTCCACCTGGCTGTGCTCACGAAACGACCTCATCGCCAACGTGTCCGTCCTCGGTGCTGCTGCGTTGGTGTGGACCCTCGACAGCCGCTGGCCCGACGTCATCGTCGGAGTCTGCATTGCGGCGCTGTTCCTTCGGACTGCCGTCGATGTGATCAGCGACGCTAGGCGCGAGCTGCAAACCGCCGAACAGGTCCTCGAACCGCAGGCCTAGCTCGGAAGCTGCGAGACACCCTCGCCGCTGAGCTCGGCACTGACGTCACGTCGGTTGATCCCCATCAAGAGGGCTTCGGCGGGTCCGCTCACCAGCGCGCCGTCGCCCCACGACCAGTCCATGTCGGTGGCCTCCAGGCGTAGCCCGTCGATGTGCTTTGGCTCGACATGGATCTTGCGCTGCTTGTGCGTTGTGGCCCAATCGAGGGCATAGCGCAGCACTTCCTCATCGAGCGCCCCGTCGATTCCCAAGCCACGGCGAACGTCCTGGGTATGGACGGCAACGTCCATCAACACAACGCCGGTGGAGAACACGGGCATTGGTGCAGTCTTCGATCCTTTGTCACGAAGTGCCTTGGAGATCGCCGGCGCACCCATGGCTTTGTACTTTTCGGCGTTCGCCACCCACGCCTTGTCGGCATCGAAGCCAGCCTTGGCCATGCTCAGCATCATCGCCGGTAACGACAACTCGACGAAGCTGACCAGGTGACCAGCGACGTCGAGTGGGGTCCACCCGTCGCACAGCGTCTGGCCAGCGAGCTGTTCTGCGCTCAAGCTGTCGAGCACATCGGCGAAGTCGCCACGTGCTTTTGCTGCGAGATTCCAGTTGTTTTCCATGATTGCTCCT
>CALBVK010000064.1 GCA_937969345.1 uncultured Acidimicrobiales bacterium | reverse complement strand
ACGCCAGGTGACGGGGTCCTCCTCGCCGGTATTGGTTCGGGGTTGAATTCCTCGTTTATCGAACTCCAGTGGTAGCGCTCGGGCCGACTGAACCGGCCCGACTCCCACCGTCGGGACTCGATGGACTCGATCCATCCTGGTCCCGGCTGGTTCCTGTCGAACTCGACGGAACGACAAGGACGTTTCACATTCTCGACACGGCTCCCGACGTCGACGCCGAGCTCACGGTTCTGTGCGTCCACGGCAACCCGTCGTGGTCATACCTGTGGCGCAACGTGCTTCGCCAGCTGCCCGATGGGGTCCGGGGCATCGCCATCGATCACCTGGACATGGGCTTCTCTGACCGCACGGGGACGACCCGCCGGCTCGGCGACCGTGTCGACGACCTCTGTGCCCTGACCGAGACCCTCGGGATCACCGGCCCGGTCGTCACGATCGCGCACGATTGGGGCGGACCGATATCGCTCGGTTGGGCGCAGCGTCACCTTCCGCAACTGCGCGGCGTCATCTTGTGCAACACCGCCGTCCACCAGCCCGAGGACGCACCCGCTCCACGGATCATTCGAGCAACCCGCTCCCGCGGAGCCATTCGCCGTGCCACGGTCGACACCACCGCGTTCATCACGGGCGCGTTCGAGATGTCTCATCCACGGACCCCGAAGCACATTCGCAAAGGTTTCCTCGCCCCCTACCGCAAGAAGGAATGGCGCGAGGCAATCGAGGTCTTTGTCCGCGATATCCCGCTCGAGGACACGCACCCGAGCGGACCCGTTCTCGATGGCGTCGCCGCTGGCCTTGCCCTCATGCAACGGGTTCCGACGCTGCTGCTGTGGGGATCGAAAGACCCGGTCTTCTCCGATCTGTACTTGCACGACTTCGAAGAGCGCATCCCGCACGCCGACGTTCATCGCTGGGCCCACGCCGGCCACTTCGTCAGCGAGGATGCGCCCGTTGCCGAGGTCGCCGTCGACTGGATCCAAAACCTCGACGCCGAGCGTCCGGACGAGACTGCCGGCAACACCGAGCCAACCACTCTCCTGAATGCCATCACCGATCCGGAGCGAGCGAAGTTGGTGGCGCTCCGAGAAATGTCAGGTGAGCAGCCGTCGATCACGTTCGGCGAGCTCTCTCGCCGTATCGATGACACCGCCCGAGGGCTTCGTGGGTGTGGGATCGAGCCGGGCGACCGTGTCGCGATCATGATCCCCCCGGGGATCGACATGATCACGACGTTGTTTGCATGCTGGCGCATGGGTGCAGCCGTTGTGCTTGTGGACGGTGCTCTTACCCCGAAACAGATGACCGCCGCCCTCAAGGCCGCATATCCAAAGCACCTGATCGGCATTCCGAAAGCGCTGGCGGCGGCGACGGCGCTGCGTTGGCCGGGACGGCGGATCGCCGCTGGATCGATGTCGCGCATTCAACGTCGCCTCGTCGGCGCCGAACACGACCTCGACACCCTTCGAACCTCGGGGGCTCATCACGACCTCGAGCTGCCGGCTGGCACCGACGAGGCAGCTGTGGTGTTCACGTCGGGGTCGACGGGACCGTCGAAGGGCGTTCGGTACACACACGAGAAGCTCGCAGCACAGCGCGACCTCATCGCCGACCTGTACGACATCACAAGCGCAGACTCGCTCGTCGCCGCATTCGCTCCGTTTGCGATCTACGGACCGCTGCTCGGCATCACCTCTACGGTTCCCGACATCGACGTTTCCGCGCCGGGCAGTATCGACGCAAACACGTTGGCCGACGCCGTCTCCGCGATCGATGCGACCATGGTCTTTGCATCGCCGGCGGCGCTCGAACGGTTGGTCACGACCGAACCCGACATCGACCCTTCGCACCGCACTGCGTTGTCGAACGTTCGCATCCTCCTGTCGGCGGGCGCCCCGGTCCGGGCGTCGCTCCTGACCGCGACCGGAGCGGTTTTCCCCAACGCCGTTGCGCACACGCCCTACGGAATGACCGAGGCCCTCCCGGTTGCGAGCATCAGCTTGCCCGAGCTCATCGACGCCGGCTCCGGCGACGGCGTCTGCGTTGGCAAGCCCATCGATGGCGTCGAGGTATTGATCGATGATGGGGAGATCGTTGTGCGCGCGGCGCACCAACGCGTTGGCTATGACCGCCTCTGGCATACGACCCACCTCGCCTCGCAACCAGCCGGCTGGCACCGGACCGGCGACGTTGGCCATCTCGATGCCGAGGGCCGGCTGTGGGTGAACGGTCGAGTGCAACATCTGATCCATGCCGAGTCCGGACCGATCGGTCCCGTGGCGCTCGAGAAGCGTGTCGAGGATCTCGACGGTGTCCGGATGGCAGCGGTTGTTGGCATTGGCCCGGTCGGTAACCAGCGGGTTGTGGTGGTCATCGAACGCGATGAGCCAGTAGCCAAGCCCGCACTCGCCGACCTCGCGATGATCGATCGTGTGCGCAGCGTTTCCGACACGGACGTGGTTGCGGTATTTGACGTTCCGAAGCTGCCCGTCGACCGGCGACACAATTCCAAGATCGACCGGTCTGCGCTCGCCGAGTGGGCCGACGCGGCGCTCGCTGGCGGATCGCTAGGAAAGCTATGAAGGTTCTGGTTACGGGCGCTACCAGCATGATTGGGCGTTTGGTCGTCGAGCGGCTGGTCGCACGCGGCGACGTGGTCACGGTCCTCCAACGCTCCACGGCTGACTTGGGTGTGCGCGAGATCAACGGGTCCGTCACCGACCACGAGATCGTCGCCTCCGCTGTCGCCGAGCAAGACGGCGTGATCCACCTGGCCGCCAAGGTGGACATCGTGGGCGATTGGGATGACTTCGTGTCGATCAACGTCGAGGGCACGACCACACTGTTGGCCGCAGCCCGCGATGCTGGTGTGTCGAGGTTTGTCTATGTGTCGTCGCCGTCGGTGGCCCACGGAGGCGAGTCGCTGATCGGTGCTGGCGCGGAGCCTGCCGATCCCGACTCGACCAGCGGGCACTATGCCACGAGCAAGGCCATGGCCGAGCAGCTGGCGTTGGCGGCGAGCTCGGAGTACATGCCCGTTGTTGCGATCCGGCCGCATCTCGTTATCGGTGTGGGCGACACTCAGCTCGTCGAGCGGGTTGTCGATCGAGCAACGCAAGGCCGACTTCCGCTCATTGGCTCGGGGCTGGCACTCGTCGACACCACCTGGGCAGACAACGCGGCCGATGCGCTGGTCGCTGCGCTCGATAAGGCACCCGAGCTGGGCGGTGAAGCATTGGTCGTCTCCAACGGCGAGCCGCGTACGGTCCATGAGCTCTTTGCTCGGTTGACCGCAGCGGCCGGTGTCGACTGGTCGCCACGATCGGTCCCCCGCGCTGTTGCGATCGCCGGTGGCAGCGTTGTGGAGCAGGTGTGGGATCGAACTTCGCGCGAAGACGAACCACCAATGACGGCGTTTAGCGCCGAGCAGCTGTCCACAGCGCATTGGTTCGATCAGTCACGCACCCGCGAGGCGCTCGACTGGCAACCGGTGGTGTCGTTGGCCGAAGGCTTCGAACGACTCGCCGCACACTACGAAAGCCAGCCCTAGCTACCCATCGATCAGTTCCGGGGTCAGACCCCACACCTGATCGATGGCGGCGAGAACCCAGCGTTTTCAACGGTCTCGGCGTGAAATCTGGAGCGCCGCACCAGCGCCCGATCTACTTTGGGGTCAGACCCTGGAGTTAATCGAGAACGCCCGTTATAGTACGCTTCGAGAGATAGTACACATGTTAATTAGATTGTTGGAAGACCTCAGGAGACGAGATGGCGAGCACACACACTTTCGACGAGAACACCGCCGTCGCCTCCACGCAGCTCGCACGTTTCGCTGACGCCCCACTGCCGCATCTGATCGACGGAAAGCCCGTCCCGAGCGCGTCGGGCGAAACCTTCGCCAACACCTCGCCGATCGACGGCGCCTACCTCGGAGATGTCTGTGCTGGCGATGCTGCCGATATCGACGCAGCGGCGACGGCCGCACACGACGCGTTCGCCGCATGGTCGACGACACCGGGCACCGAGCGCAAACGGATACTGCACAACGTTGCCGATCTGCTCGAGGAACGAGCCCACGAGATTGCGGTCACCGAGTGTGTAGACACCGGCCAAACCATGCGCTTTATGAGCGCCGCTGCGGTGCGAGGCGCGGCGAACTTCCGCTTCTTCGCCGACCAGGCACCAAGCGCAGCCGACGGGCAATCACTACCCACCCCCGACCACATCAACTACACCACGCGCCACGCCATTGGACCTGTCGGCGTGATCACTCCGTGGAACACACCGTTCATGCTGAGCACGTGGAAGATCGCACCCGCGCTCGCCTCGGGATGCACCGTCGTCCACAAGCCAGCGGAGTGGAGCCCGTTCACGGCACACATGTTGGCCGAGACCGCCCTCGAAGCGGGCCTACCTCCTGGCGTGCTGAACGTCGTTCACGGAATGGGCGAAACCGCAGGCAAGAGCCTCACCGAACACCCCGACATCAAGGCCATTGCGTTCGTGGGCGAATCATCGACGGGATCGATGATTCAGAAGCAAGGCGCCGACACGCTCAAACGAGTGCACTTCGAGCTCGGTGGGAAGAACCCGGTGATCGTGTTCGACGATGCCGACATCGAACGAGCCCTCGATGCAGTGATCTTCATGATCTACAGCCTGAACGGCGAGCGTTGCACGAGTAGTAGCCGTGTTCTCATTCACGAGTCGATCTACGAGACGTTCACTCAGCGTTTGGCCGAGAAGATGAAGGGCATTCCGGTTGGCCACCCCCTCGACCCATCGAGTGTGATTGGCCCGCTCATCCATCAGCGCCACTACGACAAGGTGTGCAGCTATCGCGAGATCGCCGAGGCCGATGGGGCAACGGTCATTGACGGCACCCCGTATGCCGATGCCCCCGAGGATGGCCAGTGGGTGACCCCGATGCTGTTCACCAATGCGCGCAACGACATGCGTATTGCTCAGGAAGAGATCTTCGGTCCGGTGCTGACCGCGATTCCATTTGCCGACGAAGCCGATGCGGTGTCGATCGCCAACGACATCCCCTATGGCCTTGCCGGCTATCTGTGGACGAGCGATGTCACTCGAGCACATCGGGTCGCCGGCCGGCTCGAAGCGGGCATGATTTGGGTGAACTCACAAAACGTCCGCCACCTTCCGACGCCGTTCGGCGGCACAAAGGCGAGCGGCATTGGTCGAGATGGCGGCGATTGGAGCTTCGATTTCTACATGGAGACGAAGAACATCTCCGTCGCCCTCGGCGATCACAACATTCCGAAGCTCGGAGGAAACTCGTGAGTCTGTATTACGTGCAGAAGTTCCTCTTTGAGCTGAACCGCGACGAAGGTTTGCAGCAGAGCTACCTCCACGATCGGGCCGGCGTGTTGGAACCGTTCGAACTCACCGATGAGGAAACCTCGGCTCTGGTCGAACCCGACATTGGGTTGCTCTTTCACCTTGGCGTGAACGGGCAGATCCTGATGCACTTCGCGGCGTTGCATCAGATCGCGTGGGCCGACTACCTGCAGCTGATGCGAGATGGCATCGAGAAACACGGTCCGGTGCGCGAAGGTGTGTATGCAATGACCGGGTACGAAGGCGTCGACGCACACGCGGAGAGCCTCGGACAATCGAACAGGAGCGAATGAGATGGCCTTGGTCTACGCAGGAGTGTGCAGTCACGCCCCGGGCATCACTGGGCGTGCCGATCAGGCTGACCCCGCGGTGCGAGACGCCTTCTACGAGAGCTTCGACCAGATGCGCCAAGACATCGAAGCATCGGGGGCTGAAGCGATCGTCATCATCGCCGCAGAACACTTCGCCAACTTCTTTATGAACAACATGCCGTCGTTCGCCATGGGCATGGCCGACTTCTACGACGGCCCCATCGAGGACGCAGCGTGGCTTGGAATCGACAAGTTCCGTGCCCCGGGCAACAAAGATCTCTCTCGTCGCTTGATCACCGAAGTCATGCAATCGGCCGACGTCAGCTATGCCGAGGAGTGGAAGTTCGATCACGGCATTGCGGTGCCGCTGCACTTCCTCACGCCACGGTTCGACCTTCCGGTGATCCCGGTCAACATCAACTGCCAAGGTCCGCCACTCACGCCGGTCCATCGGGCGTGGGCGTTCGGTGAGGCGTTGCGGCGGGCGTGCGATGCGGTTCCCGAGAAGATCGCCATCGTGGGTACGGGCGGTATCTCACACTGGCCGGCGACACCGGACTCCGGCAAGATCAACGAAGCCTGGGATCGCGACTTTCTCGACCGCTGGAGTCGCAACGACAAGGACGCACTCCTCGACTACGACGACACCCAGGTCTACGCCGATGCTGGCCAGGGCGGCTTCGAAATTCGCACCTTCGTGACCGTCAGCGCAGCGGCTAACGGCGCGCCCGGCGACGTCCACTTCTATGCGCCGATTCCGATCTTCGCCGTGGGCTGCACCATTGCGAGCTATCGACTGGCCGTGTGATGACCGAGCGCGGCAACAGCTACCACCAGGCCCCCGATGCCATGATCGCTGCGCCTTCGGGCTGCCCGGTGAATCACGAATGGTCGCCGCTGAACGACGACTATCTCGCAGAGCCGTACGCCATCGCAAACGAGCTGCGAGAGGCCGGGCCAATATTCTTCGCAGAAAAGCTTGGCTACGTGGTCATCACTCGGATGGAAGACATTGTCGAAGTCTTCATGAACCCCGATGTCTATGCGTCGACCAACGTGCAGAACCCGGTGTTCCCGATCGGGGACGCAGCAGCAGCGGTCCTTGCAGCCCCTGACTTCAACCCCGTCGCGGTCATGTCGAATCGCCCCGAACCTGACCATCGCCGGATCCGGGTACACACTCGTGCGGGGTTCAACCGGCGGCGAATCCGCACGCTCGAGCCGTACATCACTCGTCGGAGCCATGAGCTGATCGACGACATGCTCGCCGGCGCTTGCCCGACCGAGTTCATCGATGCCTTCGCATTCCCGCTGCCGGGCGAAACGGTCTTTCGCTTCATTGGATTCCCCGAGGCCGACGACGAGCTGCTGAAGAACTGGTGCAACGACCGCAAGGCCTTCTCGTGGGGGCGACCAACCGAGCAGGAGCAGGTCGAGATCGCGGAGAAGATGTTGGCCTACTGGCGCTACTGCCGGGACTTCACGAAGGCAAAGTTCGAGAAGCCCGGCGACGACCTTGCCTCCGAGCTACTCGCCGCACACCGGGGTAACCCAGACGAGATCAGCTACCGAGAGGTCGAGTCGGTCATATACGGCCTGTCGTTCGCTGGCCACGAAGCGGTGACGAACTTGATCTGTAACGCATTGGTGTCTCTGCTTTCGCACCGGGATCAGTGGGATCAGCTCGTCGACGATCCGTCCTTGATCCCCAATGCCGTTGAAGAGGTCGTGAGGTTCAACTCAAGCCAGATTTCGTGGAGACGGGTAACGACGCAGGCAACCACGCTCGCCGGCGTCGACATTCCGGCTGGCACGCCGGTCTTTATGAACTTCGCATCAGCGAATCGCCAGCCGGACATCTTCGACCAACCCGACGAGTTCGACATTCATCGTTCAAATGCAGCCCACAACATCAGCTTCGGCAAGGGCATCCACTTCTGTTTGGGTGCACAGCTCGCAAAGATCGAGACGCGACTTGTTCTCGAAGCGTTGGTCGAACGCATTCCCAGCTTGCGGCTGGTCGAAGATCAACAGCTGTGGTCGTCACCGAACATCACGTTCCGAGGCCCAGAACATCTTCTCGTCGAGTGGGACAAGTGAACAGTTAGGGACAGTCCCTAACTGTTCATTGCCCGGGCGATTCCGTTTCGGTTCTCGCGGAAGGTGGCGTCGATCTCCTGAACCTCGAGCGACCACGCAATTACGAGCGGGCTGCCCTCGGTCGCGAACTGGGCTTCGGCTGCGTCGAGCAGCGTGGTGATAATTCGCTGCTTTGTCTCGTCGTCTCGACCCGGTCCAATGCGGGCGACCATTGCAACGTAGGCGTGATTGCTATCGCTGCCATCGGCAATGCGGTACTGCTCTTGGCGCAACGCCCGAATCCGCACACCGGCAACCGGGGCCACGTCCATGTCGAGAACGGTCTGTTGGATCACATCGAGGAGCGCATCGATCGAATGATGTTCGGACACATTGGCGGAGTATTCGATGATCAGATGCGGCATTGTCACTCCTTCATCACTCGATTCTACGAGTGATAATTAACATGTGTAATAATCTAGCATGCGTCTACTTTCCTACTCGGCCGGCACCTCACCGGTGAACCAGTCGAGCTTCGGCTTGCTCACCGCAGACGGCGAAGGTGTCATC
>CALBVK010000063.1 GCA_937969345.1 uncultured Acidimicrobiales bacterium | reverse complement strand
GGGCGATTCACCGCCGAGATCACCGACTTCGCCGGGCGCAACGTGCTCGAAGCGAACAGCGACATCATCCGCCACGTCAAGGAGCTCGGACGCCTCATCCGGCACGAGACCTACGAGCACAACTACCCACACTGTTGGCGCACCGACACGCCGATCATCTACCGGGCACTTCCGAGCTGGTACGTGAAGGTCACCGACTTCCGCGATCGCCTGGTCGAGCTCAACCAGGACATCAACTGGATCCCCGACAACGTGCAGAACGGCCGCTTCGGCAAGTGGCTCGAAGGAGCGCGCGACTGGTCGATCAGCCGTAACCGTTTCTGGGGATCGCCAATCCCGATCTGGCGAAGCGACAACGATGAGTACCCACGCATCGACGTGTACGGCAGCCTTGACGAGCTCGAGGCGGACTTTGGCGTGCGCCCCGACAACCTGCACCGCCCCTACATCGACGAGCTCGTTCGTCCAAACCCCGACGACCCGACCGGCCAGTCAATGATGCGCCGCGTTCCCGAGGTCTTCGACTGCTGGTTCGAGAGTGGCTCGATGCCATTCGCCCAGGTGCACTACCCGTTCGAAAACAAGGAGTGGTTCGAGGAGCACTATCCCGCCGACTTCATCGTCGAGTACATCAACCAAACCCGCGGCTGGTTCTACACGCTGCACGTGTTGGCCGGAGCACTCTTCGACAAGCCATCGTTCCAGAATGTGATCTGTCACGGCATCTTGCTCGCCGAGGACGGCCAGAAGCTGTCCAAGAAGCTTCGCAACTACACCGAGCCCACCGAGATCTTCGACAAGCAAGGCTCCGACGCGTTGCGTTGGTACTTCATGAATTCGAACATCGTTCGAGGCGGCGATGCGCGCATCTCGGACCGTGGCATCGACGAGGTCACCCGTCAGGTCATGTTGCCCGTGTGGAACGCCTACTCGTTCTTCACGCTCTACGCGAACATCGACGGTTACCGGGCGCAGTTGCGCACGGACTCGACCGACGAGCTCGATCGCTACATCCTCGCCAAACTTCGTTCGGTCATCGAAGCGACCACCGAGGCAATGGACGCCTACGACTTGGCCGGTGCAACGGCGCAGATCACGACGTTCCTCGACGCGCTGAACAACTGGTTTATTCGTCGCAGCCGCGACCGCTTCTGGGGTCCCGAGATGACCGAGGACAAGCAGAATGCCTTTGACACGCTCTACACCGTGCTCATCAACTTCTTGAAGTTGTCCGCACCGTTCCTGCCGATGATCACCGAGGAGATCTACACGAGTCTGACCGGCGAGGAGTCCGTCCATCTGGCTGCCTGGCCCGATGCCGATGACTTCCCCGCCGACCCTGAGCTGGTGTCGAGCATGGACCGGGTGCGGACCGTTGTTTCTGCAGCACTGCGCCTTCGCGAAGACCAAGGGTTGCGGGTGAGGCTTCCGTTGCGGACCCTCACCGTCGCCGGCACCGATTCCAGCGCCCTCGACTCGCTGTCGCATCTCATCGCCGATGAGGTCAATGTTAAGAACGTGGCCTTTAGCGAGGACCTTGGCGCCTTTGCCGAGTTTGCGCTTCAGCCCAACGGCAGAGTCCTTGGGCCTCGTCTCGGTGGCGATGTGCAGAAGGTGTTTGGCGCTGCGAAGCAAGGCGCCTGGTCCCAGAACGACGACGGCTCGATCGAGATCGCTGGCTACACGCTGACCCCCGAAGAGTTCACGCTTAACGTCAAGCCAGCCGAGGGCGTCACCGCTGCGGCGTTGCCGAGCAACGACGCGGTTGTGGTTCTCGATGTTGACGTGACTCCAGAGCTCGAGGCCGAGGGCCTAGCCCGGGACATCGTCCGTGCGGTTCAGGAAGCACGCAAGACCGAGGATCTGGTCGTCACCGATCGCATTTCGCTTACGCTCGACCTCACCGAGGCGGGTGCCGCTGCCGTGCAAGCCATGGAGGCCTACGTCTCCGAACAGACCCTGGCCACATCGATCAGTTATGGCGCTGTCGACAACGGACACGACGCTGCCGGTGTTGGAACGCTCGGCTTTGACGTTGCGAACTCGTGAGTAGCGCCAAAGCGTGACGACACCTCGCGATCGCTTCTTGACGGTGATGGGCCGAAAGCCCGTCATCGAAGCGCTTCACGACCAAACGCTCACGTTCGACAAGATTCTACTGAGCGGTAAAGCCCGAGGACCCGAGATCGACACGATCACGGGGATGGCGGCCAGCCGCAAGGTGACCGTCGAGAAAGTGTCGGAGATGAAGGTCACCGCGGTCGCACGTTCAAGCCGCCATCATCAAGGAGTCGTGGCCGATGTCGTCGCGCCCGCAATGCAGCATCTCAGCGACTTTTGTGAGCAACGACGTCGAGGCAAGGACTGGGCCTGCAGCGTGATCGTCCTCGATCATGTGCACAACCCGGCAAATGTCGGCATGATCCTTCGCTCGGCGACCGCGGCCGGCATCGATGGTGTTGTCGTGCCGCACAAGGGCACGGCCGAGATTGGGCCGGTCGCGATCAAGGCGTCTGCTGGGGTTGCCTTCCGTGCCTCGATCTTGCGCACCGAAGACACCACCGAAGCCCTCGCAATCCTGGAGCAACACCGATTCGAGATCTTTGGACTCGATGGCGGCGGCGAGCCACTGTTCGAGACCGCACTTCCCGAACGTGCGGCGTACATCTTGGGCAACGAGAGCTCTGGGCTGACCGAGAACGCCCGCTCCGCCTGTGATCGCGTCGTCTCCATCCCCCTGGCCAACGGGGTTGAATCACTCAACGCTGCAGTCGCCGCATCACTTCTCGCATACGAAGTTCAGCGAAACGCGTGACGAGCGCCCAAAGAACCAACATGGTGTGGGGCCGCCAGGTCTTCACTGGTTGGAAGGTCGTCGGGGCGAGCGCTTGCTTGTGGGCTCTGCAATCGATGCTCTGGATGCAGGGCTTTGGCAACTTGGCCGTCGAGTTGCGAGACGAATTCGGTTGGTCGAAGACGTTGTTCTCTGTCGCGTTCGTCGCAACCCGCGCCGGAAGCGCACTGATCAGCCCGGCACAGGGCTCGGCTCTGCGGCGATGGGGAACGAAACGCATCATGCGGTTTGGCTCGATGTTCGTGCTCGGCGGATATATCGGACTGTCCCTGGTGGAAACCAAACCGCAGTTCTTCATTGCGATGTTCGTCGCTGCGTTCGGAATGGCGCTCGCTGGATTCCTGACAATCACTTCAGCGCTCGTTCCATGGTTCGAACGCAAGCGCGCTCGCGCCCTGTCGATCCAGACCATGGGCTTTGCGCTCGGCGGATTCGCCGGACCGATCCTGGTGCTTTGCTTTGGCTGGTTTGGCTGGCGGCAATCGATGATCGGAGCG
>CALBVK010000062.1 GCA_937969345.1 uncultured Acidimicrobiales bacterium | reverse complement strand
GATGATGTCTGCGACGCGGAACGCTACGTCGAGGGCCTGACGGCCGTTGAGTCGAGGGTCGCACATGGTTTCATATGCCTGAGCGAGGTCATCGTCACCGAGACCGTCACCGCCACCAACACACTCGGTAACGGCATCACCGGTGAGTTCGAGGTGGATACCGCCAGCGATGGTTCCAGCCTTCTCATGGGATTCGAAGAAGCCAGCGATCTCATCGACGATCGAGTCGAAGTGGCGGGTCTTGTGTCCGTCGGATGCCGTGTAGGTGTTGCCGTGCATTGGATCGCTTACCCACAGAACGGGGTGACCAGTCTCCTTGACCGCTGCGAGCAGCGGGGGAAGCTTCTCGCGGATGTTCTCTGCGCCCATACGGGTGATCAGTGTCACCCGACCCTCGATCTTGTCCGGGTTAAGGGCTTCACAAATGCCGACGACATCGTCGACGGTAGCGGTCGGTCCGATCTTGCATCCGAGAGGGTTCTTCACGCCGCGAAGGAATTCGATGTGGGCTCCGTCGAGTTGACGGGTGCGCTCACCGATCCAGACCATGTGGGCGGAGCAGTCGTACCAGTCTCCGGTGAGGGAGTCCTGGCGAGTTAGGGCCTCTTCGTAGTCGAGAAGGAGGGCCTCATGTGAGGTGTAGAACTCGACCTCGTTGAGCGAACCTTCCCGCTCGAGGTCGATTCCGCATGCCTTCATAAAGGCCAGCGAGCGATCGATTTCTTGGGCGAGCGCGTTGTACTTCTCGCCGATTGGGCTGTCGCTGACGAACTCTTGGTTCCACTGATGGACCTGGCTGAGATCGGCGAACCCGCCACGGGTGAAGGCACGGACAAGGTTCAGGGTTGCTGCGGCCCGGTTGTAGGCCATAAGCAGGCGGTTGGGCTGGGCTCGTCGTTCGCTCTCGGAAAAGCCGATGTCGTTGACGATGTGGCCACGGAACGATGGAAGTTCGACATCACCCTGGGTCTCGGTATCTGACGAGCGGGGCTTTGCGAACTGGCCAGCGATGCGGCCAACCTTGACGACCGGCATGCCCCCGGCGTACGTGAGCACGACCGCCATCTGCAGAATGACCTTGAGGCGGTCCCGGATGCTGTCCGCTGAGCTCTCGAACGATTCGGCGCAGTCGCCGGCCTGAAGCAAGAAGGCCTCACCTCGCGAGGCAGCAGCGAGCTTTGCGGTGAGATCGCGTGCTTCGCCCGCAAAGACGAGCGGTGGTTGATCTCCAAGAATCTTCAAGGTCTGCTCAAGTGCACCATCGTCAGGCCACGATGGCTGCTGCAGGGCCGAGAAGTTGCGCCAGCTTTGGGGGTTCCACGTGTTTGTCACGCAGATAAGTCTATGGTCCGAACAGCCAAGCCCGTCCCTCAGGCCGCCAATCCTCCGGCAATCGCTTCACCGGCGGGCAGCAGGGGAGGCATCGGCACGCGGACGGAGTCGGCGATGACCCGGATCAACTCCGCTTCATCGATATCCACATGTCCGTCTAGCGCAATAGCGGCGATTGCTCCTTCGACGAACGCAACGCGACCGTCGGCGGTCATCTCCGCCAGTCGATCCAACGCCGCGTCGAGGTTTCCGACGCTCAACGCCGACCCCGTCGGAATTTCTGATGGACGTGGCAAGCCAGCGCCCTCATGAGCGGCGAGGAAGGCCTCGTCTCGCGAGGTCGGCCCAGCGCTATTGAAGAGTGCAATCATCGAGTAGACGACGGCTGCTTCTCGGATCAGCGAATCGAGATCGCGATCGTCTTGCATCGTGCCATCGTCTTCGGCATCGGTGAGGTGACGGATCACCACGCGTCGAAGCATCCACCGAAACAGGTCCGTGTCTGGACTCGATGTCGTGAAGTCACGGACGACATCGACGAGTGCGTGCTGGAAGTCGCTCGGTGTCTCCCGAATCGAATGCAACGCAATGTCGATGCACGGCAACTGTAGAGCCCGGTCGAGCGACCCGATGACGGCGCTTGCACCATCGAGTGAGTCTGTATCGAATCCGCTGAGCTCCCCGGCTCGCAGAAGTTCATGTGGACGGACAGCAGGATCTTCGGAGACAAGCAGCCCGACAACTGCCGCAACGGCGCCCTGCCTGGTGTGCAGGAAGTCCTTGGTCTGCTGCGGAATGTTGGCGAGCAACCGTCGAGCATGATCGATGTGGGCGTTCGTTGCGGGTCCGAGTTGCGGCGTCTGGAAGGTCAGCTCCGGCTGTCGAGCGGTCCGGGCAGTGCCGGTGCTGCCGAGAACGAGTGACGTTCCGAGGATCGGACCGAGCGGAGTCGACGATATGCCGGGAATACTCTGGGCCGCAGCAGCCGAGCTAGCAGGCAAGCCAGGAATCTCTGGAAGAGCTGCACCGTCGAGGGAGATGTCGTGTCTGATGTTGACCGACTGCTTTACCGCCCGCAGTTCGGGCCATCGCCGGTCCCAGCTGGGTAACAGCGTCATGACGCGCTGAGCAAGCGGTGGGTGTGTTGCGTGGGAGCTCTTGAACGGCGACTCGAAGAAGAGGTGCGCAGCTTCTTCGGCATGAGGGGTGATGAGCTGATTCTGTTCTCCGAGCGCCCCGATTTTGAGCAGGGCGCCGGCGAGTGAGTCTGGGTCTCGGGTGTACTCCACGGCCGAAGCGTCGGCGAGATGCTCGCGCTCACGGGAAATGGCTGCTTGGCCTCGGCGGGCAAACCAGGTGCCAACTGAGCCAATGAAGACGAGTACCGAACCAATCGTTCCAATAACGACAATGGCACGTATGTCAGCGGTCAGCCGGCCTCCGGCGGGCCGCAACGTCCGGAGAAGAACCTTGCCGAGGATCGCGACCGACGCAATGCCGTATACCCAGCCGAGGACACGCGTTTTGACCTGCGTATCACCATTTGCGATATGGCTGAATTCGTGAGCGATCACCGCCTGTAGCTCACTTCGGGTCAGGTGTCGCAAAGCCCCTCGTGTGACGCCGATTGCAGCGTTGTCAGAGTTCCAACCAGCGGCGAACGCATTGATTCCAGGCTCGTCCCGAAGAACGAACAGCGTGGGCGCCGGCACGCCTGACGCAATCGAGATTTCCTCGATGATGTTCACGAGCTGTTTCTCGGCCTGATCCCGCGTGTTGAAATCCACCGGCCAGCCTCCAAGAGACGCAGCGAGGTAGCGGCCGCCACCCTGTCTGACCTGTGCGTTCTTCACGACGGCGCTGAGCAAGATTCCGGCAGCGCTGACCGGCGCTGCAACCAGAAATACCTTGCTTCCGACCTCGGGACCGAGCCGCACATAGAACCACGCGCTCGCAAGAAGGCTAAGCGTCAGCACCATGCCTATGGTGCCGAGGACGAGCAGACAGACCAGCAGCGCTGTTCCCTCTTTTGCGTGCTCTTGATGAGCGTGAAAGTCCATACCGTTCGCCCGCCGAGATCGGCGACCTAGGCAGCGGCGCGGGGATCGTCGAAGCTGACTTCGACAGCATCTCGCTTGTCGACGTTTCCGTCAGCCTCGAGATCGAGATACGCATCGTCCTCAAACCCAAGAGCATTGGCGAACACGACTGGTGGGAACGTCTGCTTGTACTCCTGGTAGCGGCGGACCTGATCGTTGAAGTTCTGGCGAGCGAACGAGATCTTGTTCTCGGTTGTGCGCAGCTCCTCCATGAGTTCGCTCATTTGCCGGTCGGCCTTGATCTCGGGGTACGCCTCGGCAGTAGCGAGGAGACGGCCGAGCGCTCCGCCAAGGCTGCTTTCGGACTTGGCGAGCTTCTGCATTGCCTCGACATTGCTTGGATCGCCGTTGACTTCGACGCGCATCTGAGTAGCGGAGGCACGGGCGGCAATGACCGCCTCGAGCGTTCCGGACTCATGGGCCATGAAGCCCTTTGCGGTCTGGACCAGGTTCGGGATGAGGTCGTGGCGACGCTCCAGCTGCACATCGATCTGTGCGAACGATCCCTTCGCTGTTTCGCGTAGGCGAACGAGACGGTTGTAGACACCGACTGCGTAGAACGCCAGCAACAATACGAGTGATCCAATGATTACGAGAGCGATCATGATTTCCCCTTCTTCGCCTTAGGCATTGATCGGCAGCCGAAATTGGCTACTTGAGGCAACGCTGCAGAATCCTGAGCGGGGCTTTCCGCTACTTCGATGAACGGTAGGAGTCGCTTTTTCCAATGACCTTGGCTTCGGCACCCATGTTGGTGATGCCCACATCCTTTGCGGCTGCGACGATATTCGCGATTCTGTCACCGCTGGGAACGGCTTGCGCCGCGCCACCAACCGACACATTGTCGCCACGCAGCTCGTTGAGTTTGGTCGCAGCGTCTGCGAGATCGGAACGACCTTCGGCTGCTTTAGCCGCACCCGATGTCATCGGTGCTTGCTGTGGACGGAGGCTCTTGAGCTTGCGCATGATTCCCATATAGAGACAAACATCGGTCCCGTCCGGCTATTCCCTTTAGCGCCCAAGATCGTGGCGCGTGAACCGACGTGCAAAAACGAAACAAGGACCCGCCGAAGCGAGCCCTTGTTCTCAAATTCGTATGCGAAACTCGAGTTCGAGGAAGCCCTAAAGGGCTAACTCGATACGTTATGCAGCTGGCGAAGCAGCCTTCTCGGCAGCGTGATCGCGAACCGAGCTGACAGCACGCTTCACCAAACGGCGAGCGGCCTCTGCAGTAACACCCAACTCTTCGCCAACCTCGCGGTAGCTGCGCTTGCGTCCGTCGTGCAGGCCGAAGCGCTGCTCGACGGCGTAACGAGCCCGTGGGTCGAGAATATCGAGAAGTCCGGTGACCATCTCTTCTTCGGCCTTGGCCATAACTTCGGCTTCCGGACCTGGCTTTGCGTCAGGAAGGAGGTCGACGAGCTCGTTCGAGTCGTCGTCGCCGATGGTGCGGTCGAGGGAAGTTGGGGTGGTCAAACGGTGCAGACGTGCGTGCTCTTCATCGAGCTCATCGCCATCGCCAGAAACCTGTCGCAGCGCAGCGCGGAGGCTGGCTGAACGATCGCCGGGAAGGCGAACCAGGCTTGCCTTCTGGTCAAGCGCACGGCCGATGGCCTGGCGAATCCAGAACGTAGCGTAGGTGGAGAACTTGAAGCCCTTGCGCCAGTCGAACTTGTCGACTGCGTGCTCGAGACCCAAGTTTCCTTCTTGGATGAGGTCGAGAAGTTCCATGCCCGGAGGCAATGGGTAACGACGAGCCACGGAAACGACGAGACGAAGGTTCGCACGAATAAAGCGGTCCTTCGCAACGGCGGCTTCGCGGACTGCACGATCGAGATCGCGTCCGGTTTCGCCTTCTTCTTTCTTGGCGCGTGCTTCTGCGCCGCGCTCGATGATCTTTGAAAGATCGCGTTCCTCTTGTGCCGTGAGGAGGGGAACGAGACCGATCTCGTTCAGGTACTGGCCTACTGAATCACTCATGATGCTTCACTTAACGGAAATCGCCCCCTGGCGATTCCCTATATCGGGGGAAATCTTCATTTCCAATGTTTGAACCGAGTTGTTATTCAAGTACACCTTCCCGGTTAGAGCTAGTGGGAGGCTTATGAATTCGGTCACTAGGGGAGTTTCAACTGCCGGACCGCTGTATTACGGCCAACTTGGTCGAAGTCTGTCTGGGTCTTTCGGCCCACTTTTACATTCGCCCTCTAGAACACAGACTTGACTAGCGAAATTGCTGTTTCTCGCTGGCGATGTTGGTGGTGAACCGTGATTGGTTTTGCAGGGTCGGACATTCAAAAACCCTGGATTGCCAACGTCTAACGTTACTACACGTCGGAAGAGCCGTGGGGTATGGAGCAGTTGCACGTGCGATCGGACCTATCGTGTCGTCCGTGAGCGAGCGTCGTCGGGTTGGAATTTTCGGTGGGACATTTGACCCACCACATGTTGCCCATGTGGTGCTGGCCGCTGCGGCCATGCACCAACTCGAGCTGGACGTGCTTGTGGTCACAGTCGCCGGTGTGCCTTGGCAAAAAGTGGGAAGCCGCGAAATTAGCTCGGGGGAGATCCGACTCGAGATGGCCAAAGCGGCGTTCGCCGAAGTGCCTGGCGTGGAGGTATCCGATGTGGAACTTCGCCGTGAGGGCAACAGCTACACGGTCGATACATTGCGCGAGTTCTCCGCTCCAGATACCGACTTGATCTTGCTGCTCGGCAGTGACGCCGCTGCTGGTCTCGATACATGGGGTAGGTACGAGGAGATCGCCGACCTGGCGACGATTGCTGTCTTTCCACGTCGAGGTCATGAGTCGGCAGTGCCGCCCAAAGGGTTCGCGTGGATGCCGTTGGACCTTCCGGGACTCGAGGTATCGAGCACCGATATCCGTCGACGAACTGCCGACGGTGTGCCAATTGTTGGCCTGGTGCCACCCGCAGTGCGCAAGATCGTCGTGTCGCAAGAGCTGTATCTGGCGGAGTCCGATTCGCTGTGACCGCTCACCGGAGCCGGATGCTCACCATCGGCTTTCTCTTCGTGCTGGTCGCGCTGACCGGCGCTGGGTACGGGGTCTTCCGCGCAGCCCAGACGGCCGTGCTCGAATCACAGTCGGGATCGATCTCGGAGTTCAGCCTCGATCCGGCAGCACCGGGCTTTCGTGCGTTCACCGAGGCAACCCCTACAGCACTTGTTCTGCACACGACCGTGTCACCAGGGGTCGGTGCTGAACTCGTTGGAGTGACGCTTCTGACGGCAGCCGACGGAGACGCTGGCGGCACGGTCGTCACGATTCCCCGCACGTTTGTCGACCCGGGCAGCAGCAACACTGCGCTATCGGAGCTCTTCGCCTCCGAAGGGCTCGATGCAGTGACAAATGAGCTGCGTAGCTCGCTCGGCATTGGATTCGGCGAGGTCGTCGTGCTCGACGCATCGTCGTGGACCACGCTCATGACCGCTGACCTCCCACTTCTGCTCAGTTTGCGCACCGACCTGGTGGCGCCTTCAGACGATGGCGAGTCTCGGAGCGTTCTGCTGTCTGAGGGCACGCGTGAGTTCAACCTCACCGAGATCGCTCGTATCGCAGCGCACCGCAACCCTGGTGAGCCGTCCCTCGGCGTTGCGCTGCGGCATCAACAGATCTGGCAGGCCTGGATTGCGCGCACTGCGGGCACCGATGACCGGCCCGATCTCTTCCAGCTCGAGTCTGGCTTTGTGGATCTGATCGGCACGCTAGCGAGCGCTGAGGTGTCGTATCGAGTGATCCCGACGGTGACGCAGTCCGAACCGGGCGGCGAGGACACGCTGTACCTGGCGGTGATGAGCGCAATCGACGAACTCATTTCTTCCATCGTTCCATTTCCGGAACAGGCGTTTCCCGGCGAACGGCCGTCGGTCTTGCTGCTCGACTCTTCGGGTGGGGAGGTGGACCAGGGGCCCGTCGTATCCTCGGTCACGAGAGCTGGGGGTCTCGTCACGATCCTCGGCAATAGTGAGAGCGGTGCCGATCGGACGAACGAGGTCCTGCTCCACGATGGTGATGCCGGTTCGGTGGCAACAGCGATCGCAGATTCGCTCGGCTTCGCGCCCCCTCGTTGGGTCCCCCTAGATGATTCGACTGCGTCGATCACGGTGGTCGTTGGTTAGGCATCGACGTTGGCGGCGTGGTGATTTGCAGCGTCGCGCCTAGCCTTCGAGCAATGTCGACGACCGAAGACGCCACGCCTTCATCCCCACAAGCGATCTACCCCGCATCTGCCGAGGTAGCGGAGTGGGCACGGATCGCGGCGCGTGCCGCCGACGAGAAGCTCGCTGCGAACACGTTGGTTATCGACGTCGCCGAAGTGCTTGCGATCACCGACATCTTCCTCATCACCGCAGGAAACAACCCGCGACAGGTCCGGGCGATAGCGAACAACATCGAAGAGATGGTGGTGCGTGCCGGGGGCCCAAAGGCCGTCCGGCGAGAAGGGCACGACACCTTCGAGTGGGTCTTGCTCGACTTTGGTGTGTTCATCTGTCATGTGTTCGTGGCAGAACATCGTGCCTACTACGAACTTGAGCGTCTCTACGG
>CALBVK010000061.1 GCA_937969345.1 uncultured Acidimicrobiales bacterium | reverse complement strand
GAGCAGGGCCCGACGTTCTTGTTCGCTGAGTCCGCCCCACACCCCGTGTGGTTCGCGGATCGCTATCGAATACTCCCGACACTCACCGAGTACGGGGCATGACATACAGATGTCTTTCGCCTTTGCTTCGCGAGCGAGCTTCTCCCGCTTTCGCTCGGTCGTGGGTGGGGGAAAGAACACTGCCCCCAATGGTCCGCGACACGCCGCCTGTTGTTGCCAGAGCAGAGCTCCGGGTTCTGTTGTGCTGTGTTGTACCGCCAACTATTTCGCCTCCTTACGGCGAAACTAGGCGCGCTGTGACGGAAACCACAAGGGGGGCGAGAAATCGCCGAAGAAGTTCATCGTGATGTTACGAACAGGTCGGTCAGCGTTTCGGCAGCCGCGGTCCAGCGATACGCAGATTTTCTCGACGCCGCGTCATTCCACCGGCGTCGAGTCGCGCAATGAGTGGCATTGCGTGCTTACGGGTGTTGCCCATCGCCGTGCGAACCTCGGAGACCGTTACGCCGTCGGGCTGGGCTGCCAACAGGTCGGCGACCAGGTTCGCCGCGTCATCGATCACCTCGGGTGCGAAGTAGATGCCGTCTTCGACGATGACTTCGCCTCGTCGAACGAGCTCACGAAGCTCCTCTCGGTCGACGCCATCGGGGTCCGGTGGGGTGAAACCGCCCTCTCGGAGAGCGAGGACGAAGGGGTGTGCGAGCAGCGGGTCGGCGGCTGCCGCAAGCGTCGCGCGACCGCCGTTGACGACGACCTCGTTCAGTAGGTCCAGCGTGGCGCGCTCTTGATCGGACAACGTTGCGGTATCGAGCCCGAGCGCTCCGGCGTTATCGATCTGGGAGCGGAGTGATTCGATCGCGTCTTGTAACGCTTGTGGGTCGACGACCCATTCGCCCACGTCTGCCTCCCGTCGTTCGCCGGTAAGAAGTGCGAGATCGTTGGTGGTAACCCAGCCACGTTCGGCGATCACCCGGTCGACCGAGCGATCCGGGTTGGCCTCCGCTGCCTTTGTCTGTGGGTCGACATCGAGCACCTCGCCGCCGCCGATGGTCTCGGCTCGCCCGGACTCTCGCAGCACGAATCGATCTCCGGGGAGGAGGGGGAGAGCCACCGGGAGATAGATACGAATGTTGCCGGTGGTGCCGGGGGCAATCGCCGGCCCGAGAATTCGGATTCGGACCGCATGCTCGCCAGCTCCCATGTAGAGCAGGTGGGCGCCACGTCGCGAGACCTCGTGGTCGAGCGAGTCAAGAACGCTAAGGGCTCCATCGAAGACGGTGGTCTCGTGCCACTCGTTCTCACGTACGAGTGCGTCACCGCGAGCAACCTCGTCGTGGCTGACCCCGCTCAGGTTGATCGCGGTGCGATTGCCTGGCCCGACCTTTGTTCGCTGCGCATGCAGGCTCTGCATGGCACGAACCCGAACCGATTTTCGTTGGGGGAGTAGCACCAGTTCGTCGTCGACGCGAATGCGTCCGCCGGTGAGCGTGCCCGTGACGACGGTGCCGGAACCCTTTGCGGAGAATGCCCGGTCAACCCATAGCCGGGGTGTTCCTCGGTCGAGTGCATCGGGGGTTCGTGCAAGGAGCTCGTCGAGCTCGAGAAGGAGGTTGTCGATACCGGTCCCATCGATGGAGTCGACCGGCACGATTGGAGCACCTTCGAGAAACGTGCCCTCGACCCGGTCTTCCACATCGAGAACGGCGAGTTCGACAAGATCGTCATCGGCGAGACCGATCTTGGTTAGGGCGACCACACCGTGTCGTACACCGAGCAAGTCGAGGATTCGCAGATGCTCTTCGGTCTGCGGCTTCCAGCCTTCGTTCGCATCCACGACGAACAGACAGGCATCCACCGCGCCGACGCCGGCAAGCATGTTCTTCAGGAATCGAATGTGCCCCGGAACATCGACGAGCGACAATACTTTGCCGCTCGGAAGTTGGGTTGACGCAAAGCCAAGGTCGATGGTGAGGCCACGCGCCTTCTCCTCTGCGAAACGATCGGGGTCGGTGCCGGTGAGGACGCGAACGAGCGTCGATTTGCCGTGATCGACATGCCCGGCGGTGGAAACAACATGACTCATTTCGGTCCCTCCGGGGGGCGTTCAAGCGCCACGCAGGCTGGGCGCCGGAGGCGGTGGTTCCGAGCAGGCGTCACGTGGCGCCAACGCGCTGGAGAGCGTTCGTGATAGCGAGGTCATCTTCCGGGTCGACCGAGCGCAGGTCGAGGATCGTCGTGTCCTCGGCGACCCGGGCCATGATCGGCACGGGAGCGGTCCGGAGCGCCTTGCGATGATCTCCCTCGATCGCAATTCCCACCGACGGAATCTCGACCGTGGGCAGGGTCCCACCGCCAGGCACAGCCATCGTGTCGACGATTGCTCCGACGCCGCCAGCCTTCACGATGGCCTCGGCTCTCGCCCGCAGCGAATCGTTCGGGGTCATCGCCATCTTCCAGAACGGAATCGCCTCCCAGTCCCGGTTCATGTACGCCAGGGCGAGGTCTTGCAACGCCCCGAGCACTAATCCTCCAGGCCGAAGCGCGCGAGCGAGCGGATGTCGTGCGCACGCATCGACAAGTGCTTTGTCGCCAGCGATGATGCCAGCTTGAGGCCCGCCGAGGAGCTTGTCCCCAGAGAAGGCGACGAGAGACGCGCCGTTCGCCAGAGTCTGTTTCGCTGCGGGTTCATCGGCGAGCCAACTCGGCGGTCCCGATGGTAGCCACGGACATGCGGCATCGAGTAAGCCCGAGCCAATGTCGGCGACGAGAGGTACATCGAAGTGTGCCAGAGACTGGATGGTCGGCATCTCCGTAAAGCCCTGGATCGTGAAGTTCGACTGGTGGATCTGCATGACGAGCGCAATGTCGGAGGCTGGGTCGTCGATGCGCTTCTTGTAATCGGCAGCGCGGGTTCGATTGGTCGTACCGACCTCAACGAGGCGGGCGCCGCTTTGCTCCATCACGTCTGGGACTCGGAACCCGCCGCCAATTTCGACGAGTTCGCCACGCGAGACCGCCACACCACGGTCGGATGCGAGCGCCGCCAGGATCAACATGACGGCCGATGCACAGTTGTTGACGACCATGGCAGACTCGGCGCCACACAGCCGGGCGAGCAACGTCGGTGCATGTGCCTGTCGAGATCCGCGTTCGCCGGTGGCGAGGTCGAGTTCGAGGTTGCGGAAGCCAGCGTCTTGATGCACGCCGTTCGGGGCGCGCCCAAGGTTTGTATGCAACAACGTTCCGGTCGCGTTGATGACCCGTTGGAGCATGGCTTGTTGCAACCGCTCTGCCTCAGCGCGAGCCGACTCTGGGTCGCCGCTTGCGATCGCTGACCGTGCAGCGTCGACGAGGAGCGGATGCGGTAACCCGGTATCGGCGATCGAACGGGCGAGCGCATCAACAGACGGTGGGCGCTTCTGGTTCGTGTCGGGTTCGCTCACCGGATCAGTCTACGAGATACGCCTGGACTGAGTCGCCGTCAACGTGACAGCCGAGAACACCTCACTACCTAGCAAAACATGCCGATATTGCCACTGTGAGTACCATTATTGATTGGGCGAGCGCTCTTATTGAGCACGAAAGCGATTGTCTTGGGGCCGTCATTCTCGATCGCGACTTCCGCATTCAGGCCATTTCCACAGAGGTCCTAGAGCGCGGCGGGTATAGCGAAGAACAAGCCCTCGGGATGAGCGCCCTCGATGTTGTGCACCCCGATGATCTCGCCCGAGCAGCCGAAGTTATTGCTGAAGTGGCGATGATCGACGGTGATCGTGCCCCGGGTATGTACCGCCTCATGTTCAGCAACGGAAGTTGGGAAACCTTCGAACTGCAAGCCGTCAATCTCGGCGACAGCCATGACGGCGCTCTCGTAATGCGATTCGACGAGGTGTCGGCTGAGGTTCGGGCGCGTGCCTTTGCCGAAGACGTCATCGATATCACCCAGCTGCTGGTCGAGACCCGTTCGACCGCGGAGAGCATCGGTCGAATCATCGATTTCGCCGAGCGCCATGTCGATGGCGTCTCCGTTGCCGTAACGACGTTCGCTCCAGATGGCTCGAGCTCGACTGTCTCGCGTCGCGACCTTCCCGTCGAGGTTCTCGAAAGCAACAGGGCGTCACATCCGCTGTCGTTGCCGACCGCAATTCGCGATGCGTTCGACCTGCAACGTTCGGGCCCGTGGCACGCAAATAATCGCGCGGGAATCTTGTGCGAGGACGGTCACTGTGTCGTCATTGCGCTCGCGGACGACGCTGGGAAGATGCTCGGCTACGTGCAGGTCCTTCGTTCCAGAAGCGAAGAACCCCCAGAGTCGGAGTGGCTGGTTTACGCATCGCTGTCTCAGATTCTTCGGGCGGTGCTCATCCGTCATGGTCTCGACAACATGTTGCGATTCGCCGCAGACCACGACTCACTGACCGGTCTCATGAACCGGCGTCGTCTTCTCGAGCTCATGGCTGACAAGACCGAGCTGGGCGGGTCGGGGCTACTAATGATCGACCTCGACAAGTTCTCCTGGATCAACAACACCCTTGGCCACGCTGCTGGGGACACCGCGTTGATCTCTGTCGGTCAGTGCATGTTGGCTTCCTCGCCCGACGACGCCATCGTCGCCCGTCTCGGCGGCGACGAATTTGTGATCTGGATTCCGAAGATCGAGGAGCTCGACGACGTGAATCGACTGGCCGAAGTAGTTCGATCCCAGTTGGTGGTTCCGATCGATATTGGCGATCGTCGCCAACTGGTCCGCTGTTCGATCGGTGCTGTTGCCGTACGTGCAGGCGAGACAGCCGAGCAGGCGATCAACCGGGCCGACCAGATCATGTATGAGGCGAAGCGATCCGGCGGCGATCGGGTCATGAGCGCCTGACGCTCCACATTCTTCACTGCGCTTCAGTTGGCGCATGGAATAACAACCGACCCGCTGTCGTAGTGTTAAGTCATGGTCGCCTTCTTGTTTCTCGCGTTCATCGTCGTTCCGGTGGTGGAAATCTTCCTGATCACCCAGGTCGCGAGCCAGATCGACTGGCTGCCCACGATCGCCTTGGTCATCGGTGTGAGCATGGTCGGCGCGTGGCTCGTTAAGCGTGAAGGGCTCAGCGTGATCAATCGAGTGCGGAACTCCTTGAACGCCGGAAAGCTGCCGACCAACGAACTCGCCGACGGAGCGATGATCTTCTTTGCCTCGGCGCTCATGCTGACCCCGGGCTTTCTCACCGACTTTGTTGGCCTCGCGTTGTTGATCCCACCGATTCGGGCATTGCTACGACCTCCCGTGATCGCCTTCTTCAAAAAGCGGATCGACGTGCGGACGGGCGGTCTGACGACCGTGATGTTCGGCGGAGCCGGTGCGCCCGGTGCTCCGGGGCAAGAGAATCCGTTCCGTGCCACACGCCGCCCCGGGTTCGGGCGTGAGGTCTTCGATGTCGATGCCGACCGAGCACCAGTCGATGCCGATCTCACCGACATCACACCAGAGCCGCCGGAGCTCGACAAGACCTAAGGGTGACGACGAACGCCGGATAGCCTCACGCTATGTCCGCGGCGGCTCAATTTGAGCTCTTGATGAACTCATCGTTCGTGCAGCGCCTGCACGAGAGCATCGACGCGGCGCAGGATCGCATCTACATCCAGGTCATGACCTTTGATGGTGATGTGGCTGGATTGGGCGTGGCCGAGCGACTGATCGCGGCCGCCGGACGAGGTGTGGACGTACAGCTCACCGTCGACAGCTTCGCCTTTCGCTACATCAGCGATACTCGGTCGACCGACCCCGAGATCGCAGAAGAGGTCGCAGCGACGCACGCGATGTTCGACCGAATTGAATCCGCTGGTATCGACGTCGTGTACGTCAATCCGTTCGGACGCCTGCTTCCGTGGATCTTCTTTCGGAACCACAAGAAGATCTATGTGATCGACGAGATGGCATACATCGGTGGCATCAACATCAGCGACCACAACTTCGAATGGCTCGACTTCAACATTGGATTACTCGACTCGGAGATGGTCGAGATCATCACCGAGGACTTCCTGCTCACCCGACGCGGGGAGCGCCAATCACTCGACGGCCCAATCATCACCAACGAACACATCGAGTCGACGTTCGCAGAGCTGATCTCGAATGCCAACGAATCGGTTGTCATTGCCTCGCCATACGCGCTCGATGACATCCTCGCCGAGCAACTAGCTGAGTCCCCGGCGAAGCGAAAAGTCGTTGTGGCACCAAAAGAAAGCAACTTTCGGTTGTTTCGTCTGACCGATCCGTACCTTCGGGAACGATGCCGTTCGTTCGGCATCGAGTTGCGGTCCTTTAGCGAGTTCTTTCATGCGAAGTTCGCGCTCATCGACGGCCAAAAGTTATTGCTTGGTTCATCCAACTTTGGACTCCACAGCTTTCGCCTCAATCAGGAGATCGCGGTCGTGATCGAGGACCCTGACTTCATTGCTCACTTCGTCGAACTCCTCGAGCAAACCGAGGTCGTCGATGTGCCGTCGTCGAAGTTTCGCTATGCAATCGGTGCCATAACGAGCAAAGTGCTGTGTACCGGCACCCCACTCTTCGAGAGATTTATCCTGCCTCATGCGCCAACGATCACGACTCGCTGAACTGTGGCTTATCGCCACAGCATTCGCTGTGGTGTCGGTCGGCCTCTGGACGGCCGGGCGTGTACTCGACGAACCGGTGCTGTCGTTCTCTGGCTTGATGACCATTGGGTCGACGTTCTTGCCGATGCCCGCCGATGCCTACGTTGTGAACGTGTCGCAGTACATCAGCCCATTGACCGTCGGGTTGTTGGGTGGTGCGATCAATGCGGTGGCGGTGTTGGGGGAGCGGTCGTTCTTGGCGCGCCTGATCGACTATCCAATCTTCGACCGGGTTCGACGGTTCATTGGCACGAACCGATTCGTCGATGTGTTCGAGAGGTACATGTTCATGGGCCTCATCGTGGCGGCAGCATCACCGCTGCCGTTCGAGGTATTTCGTTTCGTTGCTTGCGCACGTAACTACAGCTGGTGGCGCTATGCACTGGCCACGTTCATCGGGCGTGGAGGTCGCTATTACGCGTTGGCTGCTGCTGGAGGCGCACTTGCCTCTCGCGACCTGCTGCCGAGGGTGGTCGGCGTGTTGGTGGTGTTGTTCGCTATCGGTGTTGTGCAGTCGGTTATTCGGTTCCGACGCTCAGATCACGAACAGGGTGTCGTCGAATCGACCTGAGGAAGTCGTCCAGACCGGAACGATGTGACAACGCTTCCATCGGTCTCGAAAATCACGCGGAACTCGGCATCGGCAGCGTCCGACGGCGTGAATACCACGCGGTTGCCTCCGGTGTCGCTCGACTCGGTCGTGAGGTTGTCCCCAAAGAGCGAATACAAGCCGTCCTCGCTCATCCCCACACCGGCACCCGAGCGTGTCGTGATGTCGGGGTTCGTAATGTCGACCCGTTCGACGGTTCCCGCAGTAATGGTCAAGAGGACGCCGTTTGGTCCGCCCGATGGGCGCACGAGGTAGCACTCCTGGTTTGCGACATCAACAGGTACGAACGAGCCAGCTACTGCATTCTCGGCCCGTGCGAGCGTCATGCCGAAGGTGACGGCGTCGATGCCGACCGTGCTAACCGACGAGTTCGTGTCGAACTCGGGGGTGCCCTCGAAGTCCGGTTCGGTCGTGGTGGTCGTGGCGATTGTGGTGGTCGTCGTTGTTGTCGGGGCGACGGTGGTTGGTGCGATGCTCGCCGGTGGAACGGTGCCAACGGTGGCGTCACCGTCATCGCCACCACACGCAGTGAGCAAAAGCAGTGCAGTGCTGAAGAGCAGCGTGTTGAACCCGCGCGGAACTCGGGCGCGTGACCGGAAAACATCGACCATGGCAAAAGTGTAGGACAGCACCCTCCTGCAAAAGAAATGCGCATGCCGCGCGGTTACTCGACTCGACCGCCCGTGCGCCAGTAGAGACCATCGGCGCGGTCAAGAAACGACTCATCGAAGAGCCATCGGCGGAGCATCGCAACATCGTCGTCGAACGGTCGAAGCATGGCGTTGACCTCTCGTTCGCTGTAGCGACGACCAGGTTCGAACGCTTGCGCCAGGTACTCGAGCACGATGCGGCGCTTAGCTCGCTTTGTCGGCCAGTGAACAATCTTGCCGTCGACGATCGCGTGATCGAGAACGCCTTGGTGTTCGAGAGGTTGGTCGACGTGTTGTGACGGAGGCGGTGTGGTTGGCTCTGGGCGCGCTGCGAGAGCGAAGGACTCTTCCAACACGACCCAGGTGCCATCGCTGCCTTGGATCGCGAGTCCGCTGCGCTCGATCCGATCGAGGGCCTCGATGATGTCGCGCGTATCGAGGCCGGTGGACCGAGCGATTCCTTCGATGTCGTCGGAACGTAGAATAAGACTCGCAATGACCCGTCGCCGCGCTGGTTCGGCCAGAAGCCCGGTGAGCTGTTGGCTGTTCAGCATCCCGGCAGTCTACGAGCGCTGACCGGGTCCGCCGGAGCGGGTGCGATGGCCCGACCCGATCTGTGTCTCGGGCGACGATGGCGATCTGCTCCTATGCGATAGCTTCATAGGCGCGATGCGACGTCAATCGATCCTCACTGCGGCGGTTCTCGGCGTCCTCGGCCTTTTTCTCGTGGCGTGTGGTGCAACGGATGAGACGTCAGCGTCTGTGCGGGCCGAATCGACAGCACCGCAGCCAACGATGGTGACGCCCGCTGAGCCGGTCGACACGGCAGCCGCGCAGATCACGACGACTACGACGACTCCACCAACTACCACGTCGCTGCCCACCGCGGCCGAGTGCGCCGCAGACGTACCCCTCGACGTACGCGTCGGACAGCTGATGTTCCCGCTCGCCGTTCAATCAGAGCTGGCCGCCGCTGGCGAACTCGCAGCGACCGGTGACCTCGGTGGCATCGTGCTCATCGGCAACCCAACCGCCGCGATCACCGCCGACATCGCAGCATTGCAGGCGCTCTCATTGCTCGGCCCACTGATCGTTGCCGTCGATGAGGAAGGCGGCCGTGTGCAGCGTCTTGATGCGCTGACATCGGTCGTGCCAAGTGCGCGCACCGTGGCCGCCGACCTGACCCTGAACGAAGCACGAGCGTTAGCTCGCGACCACGCAGCGGCTATCGGTCAGCTTGGGTTCACGATGAATCTGGCTCCTGTCGCCGACCTCGACAACGGTGTCTTTATTGGTAATCGTTCGTTTGGGGCTGACGCCGACACCGTGACGGACTTTGCGTTCGCGACCGCTGACGGAATCACCGACGCAGGTCTGGTCCCGGTGATTAAGCATTTCCCCGGACATGGTCGCGGCTCGGACAGCCACACGGGACTGCCGACCCTGCCCGGCCTCGACGTGCTTCGCGGCGACGATCTCGTTCCGTTCGTGCGCGCCGCCGAACGTGGAGACATCCCGATCATGATCGGCCACCTCGTCGTCCCTGGATTGACCGATGGGAAACCCGCCACGCTGTCGCCAGCGGCGATCAACGGGTTGCTGCGCGGCGAGCTCGGTTTCGACGGACTGGTCATGACCGACGCGTTCAATATGGACGCCATATCGGCGACGACGTCGAATCCCGATGCCGCTGAGCAGTCACTCGCTGCCGGTGTCGACCTCGTCATGTTGGGCGGCATCGGGGAAGTCGACGCGACCGTTGCGCAGATCGTGGAAGCGGTCGAGACCGGAGCCCTCGACGAAGCGACGATCACCGAGTCCTTCCTTCGAGTCCTGGACACGCGAGGCCTCACAATGTGTGCATTCGCCGAAGATCTTCGGCCCAAGATCGGATGCGAAAACGGCGTGAGCGGTTGCGGATAACGCACGTTTTCTGGCGCGGAGCGCAAGTCCTATAGGCCAGGCGACCTACCAAATCTGATGAGGTCGGCTCACTTGACGAAGACCGTCTTCTGCCGACAAACCCTGTAACGAGTGGATCCGGCCGAAACGGATCCCCTACTTCAGGAGCGTCCCGTGCGCACATCACTACGATTTTCTCTACTAGCCATCTTTGCTGGATTCGCCTTGCTTGTTGGAGCATGTTCGAACGACAGCACGCCTCCACCTGAGGGTCTCGCGTTCGCCGATGACTCATCGGGTGATTCGGCCACGACGACCGAAGCTCCGGCTGAAGGCCAGGGCGACAGCTCGGGTGACACCACCACGGCTGCACCAGAAACCACGGCTGCTCCAGAAACCACCGAAGCTCCGACGACGACCAAGCCTGGCGTGAACCGTCCGACCAACCGCACCTGCTCGACGTCTGACTACTCGGTCGCCTTCGATGAAAGTGTTGTTCTCATCGACGCCACAAACCTCGTAGCTGGCCCGTACTCGATCGACCTGCCAGCTGGAACCTACGAAGTAACGATGTCGAGCTGGCTCGGCTTCCATGACGAACCGCAGCAAACAATGGAGCAGTGGTACTTCACCACCGACTCCGGCTACACCTCGCCACTTACAACAGACTCCAGCCCAACGCTGATCTACACCGACGAGTTCGGTGGTCAGACCATCGGTGCAACGTCGACGGTGACGCTCCGTCATAAGGGCGGCACCGGCGTGACCAACTCGGTTCACCCACTGTGTATTGGTTTCCGTTCGGTTACCGCTCCAACGACCACCGCAGCGCCAACGACCACCGCAGCGCCAACCACGACGGCAGCTCCAACCACGACCCAGGCAGCGGACGTGGAGTCTGGTGACGTTGCTGCTCCAGCGACGACCACGACAACGACCGCAGCTGCAGCACCGACTACCGATGCAGCTCCAGCTGAGCTGGCGCTCACCGGTCCCGGCGACCTGTCGATGTCACTCGGCTTGACCGGCGCAGCGCTCATGCTCGCTGGTGTTGCCACCCTCACTGCAGCTCGTCGCTCCGAAGAGGACTAAACTGCAACGCAAGTGTTGAGACCCTGATCAACTAGAAACTACCCCGTTTGGTTCGCACCAGGCGGGGTAGTTCGCTTTTTAGGTCCCGTGGACCCTTGCGGGGCTTCGCCCATCACTGATACCACTGGTGATTGTTCAACACGACCTCTCAGGAGAACACCGCAATGTCTTTCAAAAAGCTCCGTACTGCCGCTGTAGCTGGCGTCCTCTTGGCGGGAGCGTCGACCGTCGCTTCGGCTGGGCCGGTTGGTGCCCAAGGTGAAGTGTGCAACGGCAAGGCGGTAACCATCGTTGCCGTGGCTGGCGTACCAACAGATGGCACCGACGGCGACGACGTGATTCTTGGAACGCCCGGTGACGACATCATCAACGGCCGTTTGGGCAATGACACCATCTGTGGCCTCGGTGGCAAGGACGAGATTCGTGGCGCCGCTGGCGTCGATTGGATCAACGGCGGCGGTGGCGGCGACAAGATCTGGGGCGGCGACGGACACGATGTCCTCTTCGGTGGCGACGGCTGGGACCGCATGTTCGGTGGCTCTGGCAAGGACGAGATGGATGGCGGCGCTGGCAACGACTTCATGCGTGGCAACGGATGGGCCGACTCGATGAGCGGCGGCGTGGGTAACGACGATGTTCACGGCGGTCTTGCCGATGACATTTTGTCGGGCGGCCCCGGCGACGACTTCCTTCGTGGCTCCAACGGCACGAACACGTGCTTCGATCCTGATGGCGACACCGAGTACGGCGGTTGCCAGATTCGGAATTTTGACGAGTAGTAGGCCGCCCGGGGCTCGAACCCGGCACCTTGGGATTAAAAGTCCCCTGCTCTAGCCAGATGAGCTAGCGGCCCGTACGGCCTCTAAATGTACAGGTACTCCGGCCCGTCCACCCTCAGGTGGGCGGGCCGA
>CALBVK010000060.1 GCA_937969345.1 uncultured Acidimicrobiales bacterium | reverse complement strand
GCCTCGAGATCGGAGATTGCGGGGTACGAGTCCATATCGGAACCGGTCACGTCATGAAGTGTCGCACGGCAAGTTGTACGTTGTCGCCATGACGTTGAACTCCGGCATTGATCTCGTTTCGATACCTGGCCCGACGATCCTGCCAGATCGCGTTCGTGAGGCACTCGCCCGGCCAATGCCGAACATCTATGACGGGCCGTTGCTCGAAACCTCGGATCGGGTGTTGGAACGGTTGCCATCGATTGCACGCACGAGCGGCCACGGTTTCGTGGTTATCGGCAATGGACATGCCGCCTGGCAGATGGCGATCAACAACACGATGGAGCCGGGCGACAAAGTGCTCGTTCTCGAGTCGGGGATCTTCGCCACGATCTGGGGGAACAACGTGGCTGCGGCTGGCGTCGACGTTGAGGTGCTGCCCGGGACGATGACCGGGCCCGTCGACGCCGATGCCTTGCGGGCCCGCCTGGCCGACGACACCGACGGGTCGATTGTGGCTGTTCTTGTCGCTCAGACCGATACGGCAAGTTCGGTACACAACGACATCCCCGCTCTTCGGGCAGCTATGACGGCCGCCGGACATGATGCGTTGCTGATGGTCGATGGCATTGCATCGATCGGGACCGAACGGTTCGAGATGGACGAGTGGGGCGTCGACCTCGCGATCGGCGCATCACAGAAGGGGCTGATGTGCCCGCCTGGGGTGTCGTTCGTGTGGGCCAATCAGCGTGCCATCGATCGCTATCGTTCCCTTTCGGTCGACCGCCCTCGAAACGCCTATGTCGATTGGGCGCAACGCCTCGAGCCCGAAGCCGTCTATCAGAGCTACTCGGGCACGCCGCCGGTGACACACTTGCGTGCGCTCGACGTTGCTCTCGACTTGATCGAGGAAGAAGGAGGGCTGCCGGCTGTATGGGAACGTCACCGGGTCCTGGCGGGAGCAGTGCATGCAGCGATCGACGCCTGGCACACGCCCAACGGTCTGTCCTTCAACATCACGTCCGCGGACTACCGTTCGAACGCGGTAACCACCGTACGAACCGGGTCGATCGATTCGATAGTGCTCGCTCGCGTGTGTGAGCGCGAATACGGTGTCACGCTCGGCATCGGAATCGGCGCGATCCGGGACCGGTCATTCCGTATTGGACACATGGGACACCTCAATCCGCCCATGGTCCTCGGCACGCTCGGAGCGATCGAAGCAGCGCTCGTGAGCCTCGGTGCGCCCATGGCAGGTTCGGGTGTGGCGGCTGCGTCTCGATACATCGGCGAACAGACCACGGGATAATTCGCTAGCGAGGTCTGGTCCGGCACTATGGTCGGCTCTCTATGGCGGTCGAGATCGACATCACCCCAAAACCCGAGGGCACCTATCGCATCGTCGTCTGGACGGTGGGTCCGGCCGTCGAGCGTCGATATCCAAAGCTCGAAGCCCTCGAGGCCGACGTCGTCGTCGCTGCCCGCTGCGGCAACGAAGTCCGGCTGATCAAAGCGAAGCGAACCGCGCACTCGTCGATGGCCTGGGTCGGTCGCCACGCCCAACGCGGATTGGGCGTGCTTTCGTTTCTCCCGACGTTCGCAAAGCTCGACGGCGGTCGTTGGGACCAGCGTCTGGAGTGGATCATGCCCGTTATGGTCAACGGTCCGGTCAGCCATCATCTGCTGGCGGTCTGGGCGTTGAACGAGAAGGCACAGGTCAAGTTCAAGACGAATCCACCGGCTTCGCAGCCAATTCAGATGATGCGCCTTTACCAACGGATCTTGAGCAAGCCGACCGTGATTGCAGGCGACTTCAACAACAACCCTGTGTTTCACCGCAACGATCCAAACTGGGACATGCTCGAGCTGATCGCGCTGCTCGAGACGCAGGGGTATGTGAGCGCCTACCACTCGTTCACGGGTCTTGAACATGGCGACCCGCGCGAGCAAGCGACACGATTCCGTCCGGACCCGATCGGCGGCACCGATGCCCATCACGTCGACTACTGCTTCATCCCGAGCGAATGGTTACCGGCGCTGCGAAACGTCCAAGTCGGTAATCCCGATGTCTGGTTCAGCACCGTGCGGGCTGAAGAACACGTGCCAGTGGTGATCGACTTTGATCAGTTCGTCGTGCGAGACATCGTGGCAGCCATGCGTAAGCGCAATCAGGATTAGGGGCTACCGCGAACCGGGTGTTGACGCAATTACCTGTGCCGCGGCGACGCCGGAGTTGAACGCTCCTTCGACCTTTGGCCCTCCGAATGCATCGCCAGCGATGATGAGGTTGCCGGGAGAGGTTCGAGCCACAAGACAGCGGTCAGGATGTGGCGTGTATGGCCCGGCATATTTCCACGTCTTGAGCTGCACGTCGACGATCGGGGCATCACCGATCCACGGCTGGGCTTCGTGAAGCAGATCGGCGATGACAATGGCGGGGTTGTCGTCCCATCGGTCGGTGCTGACCTGGCCGTTCACATGAAAGGTCAATGCCGGTGTTGCGCTGACGCCCTTGAGGTGGTTGTCGCTGATGAAGGTAAACAGGTCATCTTCGGTCCGTTGCACTCCGCCGGGCGCTTCGAGAGCCGAGGGCGCCTCCAGCGTGACGAGCAGCGCCATGGTTGGCTTATAGGAGATTGCGTCGAGTGCGTGACGAGAATCGGAATCAAGCGAGACACTTCCGGCGTCGATGAGGTCGAGCGTTTGTGGAACCGGTGCGGTGCTGATCAGGTTCGGGGCGAGAAGCACAGTGTCTGACTCGAATGGCAGCTGCCAGCCATCGGTGGTCTCCTCGATTGCGGTGGCACGCTCGCCAGTGGCGATCGTTACCCCGTTGGCTCGCAGGTCCTCGGCCATCCACTTCGCGAGCGCAGTCATTCCGTTCGGGCAGTAGTAGCGGGGGTACCCGTCATCGCCGGAGAACCCGTTGCACCAGACGTCGACGACGCCTGCGGCCATTGCTTGATCGATGTGCGCTCGGAACATGTCGCCGCGCACCGTGAAGAACTGCGCCCCGTGATCGAGCGTGGCGTCGCCTATTCGTCGGGTGGCGAGTCGACCGCCGACGCCGCGGCCCTTGTCGACAAGGACCACGGAACGTCCGGCACCAACGAGTACTCGCGCGGCCGACAATCCGGCGAGGCCGGCGCCGATGATCAGCGTTTCGGTGTTGAGCTGCACTAGTAGATCTCCCCGGTGAAGCTGTTGGTGATGAAGAACTCGTAACGTTGCTTGCGGACCTTCGTTGCCCACATTCGTTGTGTCCGAGCGAGACGTTTGATCGTGGGTAGGTCGCGGACCACCCGATCGAAGTTCTTGTCGACCTCGGCTCGAGTGAGTGGCGTGTCGAGCACGTGGTTGAAGCACTCGATGGCCGGCTGGACCCAGCGTTCCTGTTCGATTCGAAGGAGGTACACGGCGGTCTGCTGCAGGACGCCATGCAGCGTGCGGTAGTCGTCGCCCGATCGCCTTGTCAGATGGATCGCGGCGGGACGCAAGGCCCACGGAACGGCGGTCAGATAGTTTCCAACGTCGTACATCGGGCCGCTGTCGGCGCCCCAGATGAGCGGCGGTGTCGTATCGATGGACACGACCTGCTCGCCGGTCCACGCGAAGTTCGTGACCTGCGCGTCGATCGACAGCCCCCCGTTCGGGTCGTCTCGAACGACCCCAGCAACGGTGTCGCGTAGAGAGACCAAGATGGGATGGGTTGGCGACGGGTCGTCGACGGCCAAGATGTTCTCGGCGAGCTGATCGCGCTCGACGATTGGCTGAATGAGGTATGGGATCTGCACGCCATGTTCGTTCGTGATCACACGAATGTCGGTCGGAAGAACGGGAGCTCCAGCGTTCTCGAGCGCTTCGTGGAATGCGTGCATCCGTTCCATGTCGGCGGCGAGGTCAGGCCCGGGGGCCTGTCGTTTAAACACTGCGGTTGGGTTGGCGGTCGGCCAACCGACGGCCAGGCCGAGTTCGCCTAATCCGAAGATCTTCAGACCGCTGGTCGACCGTGCTTCGAACGCTCGGAGGATGGCGCGTTCGACGTCCTGAATCTCCGCGTCGGCGACGACGGGCAAGGTCCAGGGAAGCGCCATCTAGATATCCCGCAGCCAGTGGCACTCGTTGAACGATGCCATCGACCGATTCCCCGAAGCTGACGCTTTGATCCGGGTGACCGACGTGTAGTGCGAGTCGAAGTAGTTCATGCCGTCGACGCCGAGAATGTCGGCGAGAACCGTGCTGATCACGCCACCGTGGCAGACAGCGGCCACGCGCTCTCCGGGGTGGTCCTCGATGATCCTGTTCACCGAGTCCAAGACTCGCCCAACGAAGTGATCCGACGTGAGTTGGGAAATAAGCGACTGCAACTGCGTGTCGGTCAGTGGTCCAGATTCTTCACCGGGGACGTAGCTCGTGTGCCCGAGGTCGAACTCGGCGATGCCGTCGACGACCGTTGGGGTGTAGCCCAACTGTGAGGCGAGGGGAAGGGCGGTCTCTTGGGCCCGCAATTGCGGCGAAACGTACAACGCGTCGATCGTTTCGGGGGCCAGAAATTCGGCCATTCGTGCCGCTTGGACATGACCGAGGTCGGTCAGTGCCGGGTCTGCACCGTTCGGATCGTGATCGATGCGTTCGGGACGGCCATGACGGATGAGTATCAGCTCCACCCTCGGGAGCGTAGTCTTGGCGGGTGATGAGGCCGACGTCGTGTGAGATAGATCTCGACGCGATCGAACAAAATGTTCGAACGCTATCCGCGCTGGTTTCGCCAACGCCGCTGTGTGCGGTCGTGAAGGCGAACGGGTACGGGCACGGAGCCGTTCGGGTCGCCGAACGAGCATTGCTGGCGGGCGTGTCGTGGCTTGCTGTCGCCTTGGTCGAAGAGGGAGTCGAGCT
>CALBVK010000059.1 GCA_937969345.1 uncultured Acidimicrobiales bacterium | reverse complement strand
AGGTTGTCCCAGTGCCAGGTGAAGCCGCCTTGGGTGGGGGACACGTTGTTGTCGAAGCCGGGCCCTTCGCCATCCTTGGTGCCGGTGTAATTGTGAAAGGCAACCACGACGCGCACGGGGCCATCGGGAAACGACCCGGGCGCGGTGACCCAGTGCATTTCGGTACCGCTATCGATGCCGAAGGAGAGGGTTCCGTTTCCGTTGTCACGAAACACATGTCGGAATCGAGCACGGATTCCCTCATTGCCTTCGTGGACGGTCGCTTCGAAGCAGTACGAGGAGTTCAGATCGCACGAGGCGTAGTTGACATCGCCGTTCGAATCGGTCGTTCTGTTGTAGTAGTCGAATACGTGCCCATCTGGACGGTTTGGAGTGTTGATCACCAGCCCCGTTCCATCCGACGCGTTCGTCGATGCCCCCACACCGCCGAGGTCGTCGTAGTCCCAGCCGTCGTTGCACGGAAGGTCGGGGCCACACGGCATTGCATTCACGTAGGTCTGTGCTGCGGGCAGGACCTTGATCTCGACGAAGTTGCGGGTGCCCGCCGACGTCGTGTTGATGTCGACCGATACTTCTTCGACGCCTTCGAAGACCTGATCGGGGAGGCCACCGACAAAGCCGTAGCCGGAGCTGTCCATGGCGTAGGCCATCATGTGGCCGAGCGCGGGGTCGCCAGCCGGATGACACTGGTAGATATGCCCGCGAGGATTTCCTCGAGTCTGAGCTCGGGTGGTCTCGGGGGCCATGCAGTTGACCGACCCGTTGGGCGCATGGTCCGACACGCCCGTCGTGTGGTTAACCACGAAGGGGTCTCGATAGTGCACGAAGTGATCGAGGCGGTTGGTGTCCGACGCAGCTGAGAAGTCGTTGAAGTATGCGAGCGATGGGTTGTTCGACGGTGTGCCCGTAGTCGTGGGTGTACTTGGGGTCGAGCTGCTCGGTGGTGAAGGTGAGGAATCTTGCTGGCGCCGTGCTGCGGCGATGCTCGGTGCGAGGTCTCCGGTAGCGACGTTGCCTTGTCCCGCAGCAGGGCTGTCCGGGACGTCGGCGAACGCAAGCGTTGCTGGTTCGGGTCCGGTCGACTCGACCTGCTGTTGGGTAATGGATCCGGCACTGAGCGCGCCCACCAAGGCCACCGCCGCGACGGTCGCCACGATCACGATCCGAGAGTGTTTCTGTGGGATCACGCTGGAGCCCCCCTTGTTGATGCAGCCGCCCGGCGCATGACTAACCATCGGCAGGGGTCTACCGGTCCTTGAGTCGTCCGGCCCATCCCGAAGACGTCCTCGATATGTGGTTATCGGGTGAAGTCGGCCCAGCCGGCGTCCTTGTCGCTCACGTGCTGCACAGGCATGGGCCATTCGACGGCGATCGTTGGATCGTCGTGGCGAACGCCGCGCTCATTGCCCGGAACGTACGGTCTGGTGACGTTGTACAGCAGCACCGTGTCGTCCGAGGTAATCAGGAATCCATTGGCGAATTGCTCGGGGATGTACAGCATCGTGCCGTTGTCTGAGGAGAGCTCGATGCCGAACCAGCTCGTATACGTCGGCGAGTCTGGACGCATATCGATGATGCAGTTGAACACCGAGCCCGCAATACAGCGCACCGTCTTTGCCTCGCCATAGGGAGGGTCTTGCCAGTGAAACCCTCGGAACGTGCCAGCCGCGAGGGTCTTACTCATGTTGGTCTGGGCGATCGTCGGGTTCAGGCCATGGGCAACGAATTCGTCTTCGGCCCAGGCACGAGCAAAGAACCCGCGGTCGTCCTCGATGCGCTCGAGGTCGATAGTGAACGCTCCGGCCAGCGGTGTTTCGGTGAAGATCACGATGGCAACTGTAGATGGTGCGTTCGTGCAGGGGGCCCAGGCAAGCGTGTCACACCCTATGGGTACACTTGTTCGTATGGAGCTTGTGGCAGATTTCTCGGAGATTCAGGTGGGTTCCGCCGATGACCGTGTGCTGCCCAACCCGGTCTCTGACGGTCTTGCGCTCATCCAGGCAGGTATCGCCAAACTGCTCCACGCTGATCTCGATGTGCACGAATCACAGCGAGCACTCGATCTGACGTCCGAGGTCGAGTTAATGGGCCGCCAGATAGACGCCGTGCGCTCTCGGGTGTTCGATTCGATTGACCGCACCGGCGTATACGCCAACGACGGCCACCGCGGGGCGAAACCAATGATCGCCCACAACGCCAAACTCTCCGGACCAGAAGCGCTCGCCCGTCAGAAAACAATGAAGGCACTGCGCGGCCTTCCACTCGTCGCCGCAGCGTTCTATTCCGGCGACATTTCGACGTGTATGGCCAACCGGCTCGGCCGCACTTACGCCAACCCTCGGGTCCGCCATCTGATGGTCGACGCCGATGATTGGTTCCTGTCCCACGCGCTCAATGACACCTACGAGTTCTTCGACACCGTCGTCACCGAATGGGAACGTCTCGCCGACGAAGACGGCGCCGAGTCTCGTGATGCTCGCCACGACCGTGCCCGCAACCACATCATGGCCCAGAACGAAGACGGCCAATGGACCTGGCAAGGCTCGGCGGCCTCCTATGACGGGGCCATGTCGAAAGACATCTTCGATGCGTTCGAACAAATCGAGTTCGACATTGACTGGCAATGGGCAAAGAACAACTACGGCGACGACGCAACCAGCATGCACCTGCCCCGC
>CALBVK010000058.1 GCA_937969345.1 uncultured Acidimicrobiales bacterium | reverse complement strand
CATAACAGTTGGGAAACCGGATTCGACCACAGTTGTGCATCACTCGGAAGGTCAGCAACTTGGCGGTGCGGGATCGTTCACGCTGAAGATGTGACGGCCGAACTCTTGGACGATGAGTCGGGAATTATGATTGGTAGTCATCGATACATCGAAGTCAACATGAGCGTCCAGAGCGGAGATTCCGGGTCTGGGATGGTATTCGGAGGCTCATATAACAACCCTGGATCTTCTAACCTCACGATCCACGGAATAGTCGTTCAATCCGTTGATAGGCCATGGCCACAGCAGGATCGCCTCCGCATGCATTCTGCATATGACTACAAGTCTCGCTTGTCGTTCGATTTCAATTGCGCACCGACTGTACAAGTCAACCCGTCTCACACTGCCTGTGGTTTATGCCCGAAGATCGACTGATGAGGAAGCAGCTCTGCATACTTTCAACCTTGGGGTGGCTCGTTGTCGGATGCGGCGGTCTGGGAACTCCTGCGTTGTCGCTTGATCCTGATTGCAAGAACGAGAACTCGCTCGACCGGGACGGCGAGGTGTGGACAGTCGTACCAACGAGAGGTATTCCCGACGAGTGGCAGAACCGCGGTTCTATCGAGGGTGAGTTCGAACGCGTCGACGACGACTCCGCTACCTTTACCGTTGGAGCAACCGTTCTGCAGCTAACCGCCACTGGTGGCGTCTCTCTTCCTGAATGTTCGCCTTGGTGAACAGACAGCTCCTCAACATCAGGCCTGCGTTCTAAGCGCGCTTCGCGATGGGGGCTAGTTCGCGCTGGCTTCCGACAGATTGACAATGAGGTCAGGAATATTGACAAACTGTCAAACATATGTTCGCAGTGAGTGGGCCGTACAGGACTTGAACCTGTGACTTCCACCATGTCGAGGTGGCACTCTAGCCAACTGAGTTAACGGCCCGAAGGTCGATCAGGATAGCACTGCCTCGTCGAGATGCGACACTCGAACTTGTGCAAAGCTGAACCATGCCTTCCTCAACGTCCTTTCGTACCTGCCCGCTTTGTGAAGCGACCTGCGGCTTGGCGATTGAGGTCGACGACGGTGCGGTCAGCAGAATTCGCGGCGATCGAGACGATGTCTTCTCCAAGGGATTCTTGTGTCCGAAAGGAACTGCGCTCGGAAAGTTCCATGACGATCCCGACCGGCTTCGCCAACCGTTGGTGAAACGCGACGGCGTCCATGTGGCGGTGACGTGGGACGAGGCCTATCGAGCAATCGCCCAAGGCCTGCTGCCCGTGCTCGATCGAGACGAACGCGCGGGCGGGTCGATCTACCTCGGCAATCCGGTCGTCCACTCGCTCGACATGTTGCTGTACAGCAAGGCGGTCACGGTGGGGCTGGGAACGAAGAAGGTATTCTCCGCATCAACGGTCGATCAACGCCCACGCGAGGTTGCGAGCGGGCTGATCTACGGCCATTCCGGTACGATCCCGGTTCCCGACATCGACCGCAGCGACGTGCTGCTCATGCTCGGAGCGAATCCACTGGTGAGCAACGGATCGCTGGCAACCGCTCCTGATTGGCCGGGCCGAATCGACGCTCTTCTCGAACGAGGGGGAACGATGATCGTCGTCGACCCAGCGCACACCAAGACCGCACAGCGGGCGACGACACACCTTCCGATCCTGCCCGGCGCAGATGTGCTCTTGCTCGCAGCGGTGGCTACCGAACTCGTCACGACGGGCACACACCGTCCCGTCGACGACGATCGCGAGGCCCTCGAGCGGGTGGCAGCAGCGCTGTCGGCATTTACCCCAGATACGGTCGCCGACGGTACTGGCTTGGCGGTGGAGGACATTCGAGATCTCGTCACACAGCTGAGCAATGCCGAGCGGCCGTGCGTCTACGCACGCATCGGCACGACCGTCACACCGTTTGGCACAACGGCGAGTTGGCTCGTCGATGTGGTCAACGCACTTCTCGGAAGCCTCGATGCTCCCGGCGGCGCAATGTTCCCAAAGAACGCCGCAGGATCCAAGAACACCCGGGGGAGCGGTCCGCACGGGCCGGTGCAAGCGCTTGGACGGCGCAAGACGTCGGTGTCACACATGCCGATCGAGCTCGGCGAGTACCCGGTAGCGGTTATGGCCGAAGAGATCGAGACGCAAAACATCACCGCCATGGTCACCGTCGCCGGCAACCCGGTCTTGTCCTGCCCGGACAGCGAACGACTCGACGCTGCTCTCGCGACGTTGGACTTCATGGTCAGTGTCGACTGTTATCTCAACGAGACGACGCGGCACGCTGACGTCATCCTGCCTCCGCCGTCGCACCTGCAGAAGTCACACTTCGATATTGCCTTTGGGAACCTGACGATCAGAAACGTTGCCAACTACTCCGAACCCGTACTTCCCCTCGACGATGGTGGGCTACCCGAATGGGAGGTCCTCGCCCGACTCGCCGCAGTACTCGGAGGCGCTGACGGCTCCGCTCAGGATGCGTCCGTGGTCGATGACATGATTGCCGAGCAGCTCATCGCGAGTGCCCTGAATGCCCCCTCAGCGCCTGATGGGCTCGATCGTGAACGGCTCTTGGACGCACTCGACGACGATGCAGGCCCCGAGCGCCTGCTCGACATCATGTTGCGCTCCGGTCCGTTCGGCGACTGGTTCGGCCTTTCCGATGGCATTTCGCTCGCTTACCTTCGACAACACCCACACGGAATCGACCTCGGAGCGCTCGAACCCCGACTACCCGAGGCGCTGTTGACCCCATCGGGTCGCCCAGAATTCGAGCATCCCGACCTCATGGGCGACATTGTCCGAATGGAGAGCTTGCTCGCTGCTCCCGATCCATCCATGCTCCGCCTCATCAATCGACGGACGCTGCGCTCGAACAACTCGTGGATGCACAATCTCGACATCTTGGTGAAGGGCAAACCCCGGTGCACCATGCAGATGCATCCAACGGATGCGGATCGACTCGGCCTGGTCGGCGGGGACCTCGCACGCGTTCGGTCTTCAGCGGGCGAGGTCGACATCCCTGTCGATGTCGACGAGGGTCTGCGGCCGGGCGTTGTCTGCATTCCACACGGATGGGGGCACGGCGCAGAGGGAACTGCGCTCTCGGTCGCGAGTGCTGCCGGAGGGGTCAACGTCAACGTGCTCACGCCGAGCACGGTCGTCGACCCACTCTCTGGTACCTCACAACTGACGGGATTCGCCGTTACCGTCGAACCCGTGGTCTGACGTAAGCTCCCGACATGCCAATCGTGCTTTCTTCGGCTTACCCACTCAACGTCGTCACTACAGGTGATGATCGCCGGCCACCACTCCTGCTCATCAACCCCTTGGGGACTACGGTCGACTTTTGGGAACCAATGCTCGATGAGCTCGAGGAACGTAATTGGGTGATTCGATTCGATCTGCGCGGCCACGGCGGATCCGTTGGTGAGCCCCTTGCTCCGTATTCGGTGGCCGAACTCGCCGACGATGCGTTGGCTGTGCTCGATGCGCTCGAGATCCCTCGAGCCAATGTGCTCGGTTCGTCGCTAGGCGGCCTCGTGGCGGCCACCCTCGCAGCTGCCGTGCCCGACCGGGTGGAGCGCCTGGTCCTCGCAGCGACAGCAGTGCGCCTCGGAACCGAGTCGTGGTGGGCCGAGACCGTCCGCCGAGTCGAGAAGTCCGGCATGGCTGGCATTGTTGATCATCTCGACTCGGTCTTCTTCTCCGAAGCGTGGCAGCTCGCCGTTCCCGATCGTCGTGAGAGTGCTCGAGCAATGCTGCTGGGCATCGATCCGGCCGCCTACCTCGCTGGGGCCGAGGCCATTCGCAACGCTGATCTCACCAACGTTGCCCATCACGTGCGTGCGAGCACATTGGTCGTGGTAGGCGAGGACGATCCTGTTCTACGGCATTGTCCTGCCACGGACCTGCTCGATCTCATCGATGGAAGCGAAGCCGTCAATGTGAGCGGCGCGAAACATCGTGTGCTGCTCGAACAGCCCGATTCTATTGCTCGAGTGGTCAACGAATTCCTGGTCGACCCCGACGCGCACTAGGTCGCCGACGGTTCGCTGGCCCAACGAGGCTTCTCTAGAAGTAGTACGGGAACGCAGACCAGTCCGGAGCGCGCTTTTCGAGGAACGCATCGCGCCCCTCGACCGCTTCGTCGGTCATGTACGCCAGACGCGTTGCTTCGCCAGCAAATACCTGCTGGCCAACGAGCCCGTCATCGATCATGTTCATTGCGTACTTGGACATACGTTGGCCCGTCGGGCTCTTCGCATTCACGAGCGCACCCCACTCGAGTGCTGTGGTTTCCAGCTCCGCGTGTGGAACGACCGCGTTGACCATTCCCATCGCGGCGGCTTGCTCAGCGGTGTGGTTCTGCCCGAGGAAGAAGATCTCGCGAGCCTTCTTCTGGCCGATCATGCGAGCGAGATACGCCGATCCGTAGCCGCCATCGAAGCTGGCTACGTCGGTGTCGGTCTGCTTAAAGATCGCGTGCTCGTGACTCGCAATCGTGAGGTCACAGACGACGTGAAGACTGTGTCCACCGCCGACGGCCCACCCCGGTACGACGGCAATGACGACCTTTGGCATGAACCGGATGAGCCGTTGCACTTCGAGAATGTGGAGCCGTCCTGAGCGAGCGGGGTCGACGGTGTCTGCGGTTTCGCCCTCGGCGTATTGATAGCCAGTTCGGCCACGGATCCGCTGGTCGCCTCCCGAGCAGAAGGCCCATCCGCCATCTTTGGGGGAGGGGCCATTCCCGGTGATTAGGACGCAGCCAACATCGCTCGTCATGCGCGCATGGTCGAGGCAGCGGTAGAGCTCATCGACGGTCTGGGGCCGAAAGGCGTTGCGGACCTCGGGGCGATTGAACGCAACACGGACCGTGCCGTGCGCTCGAGCACGGTGATACGTGATGTCCACCAGCGACTCAAAGCCAGGGACGACAGACCAATGTGACTCTTCGAAGATCTCCGAAACCATGGTCGAACAGTAGCCGTGACCAGTGTCCATGCCCCTGCTTTGCAAAGCTTGGCTTGAGCTGGCAGTCTTTTGCCGTGCCACTTCAAACGCGCCGTTGGCGCGCCCTCGTCGTCGTCCTCTGCGCGGCCCTGTTTTTGTTGTCGGGTAACGCTGTTGCCCAAGAAGATGACGAAGAGCGTCTCGAGGAGCTAAAGGAAGAGCGAGAGAAGATTCAGGTGGAAGTCGCCGCGGCCGCGGTCCGTGTCGATGCAGCCACCGCAGACTTCGAGACCGTGGCTCAGGCACTCGATGACATAAACGCTCTCGTCGACCTCCATGAGGCGAAACTGGCCGATGCCGAGCAGGCCGTGCGCTCAGCGGAGCAACTCGTGGTCCAGGCCGAAGCTCGGAGTCTCGCAATCGATGCTGAGATCCTCGAAATCAAGGATTTGGTTGCCCAGCTGGCCGTTGCATCGTTTACGGGTGAAACCGGCGAGAACGGCGAGGACCTCACCGCGTTCCTGCTCTCGGACGATCCCACAGAGGCGGTCCGTCGTCGCAGCTTGGTCGAGTTCCAAACCGGCAACCTCGGCGATGCCCTCGATCGCATGCGCGTGCTCGAAGCTGAAGCTGAACAGGTCGAGGTCGCTCGGGTTCGTGCGGTCGAGGCCGCTGTTGTTAATCGCACCGAGGCGCTCAATCGCCGCCGGGACCTCGACGCCGCGGTCGAGGCGCAAACAGAACTCGTCCTCGATGTCGAAGCTCGCCTCGAATCCCGGCTCGCCGAAGCGTCCTACATCGATGAACTCGATGCCGACGCCGCCGCCCAGATCCGCCAGCAAGAAGAAGTCATTGCGAAACGGATTCGCGAAGAGGCCGCTCGAAAGGCTGCCGCCGAAGCCGCACGCCGTGCTGCAGCCGCGCCACCACCGGCGACCGGCGAGGACATCGTCGAGGCTGAGGGCTTCTATGTAAACAGCTCTGTGCAGGACCAAGTAAGCCGCATGATCAGCGACGCTCGTGCCGCAGGCGTCCGTCTGTCCGGCTATAGCTATCGTTCGCCGCAACGCACCGCCGAGCTCCGGGTGATCAACGGCTGTCCAGATGTGTATACCTCCTCACCAAGCAGTTGCCGGATCCCAACAGCTCGCCCTGGCCAGTCGATGCATGAACGTGGTCTCGCCATCGACTTCCAGAGCTGCTGGCGTGGCTCGGAATGCTTCGTCTGGCTCTCAAACAACGCGTCGAAGTACGGCTACTACAACCTGCCGAGCGAGTCGTGGCACTGGTCGACCAACGGTCGCTAACCAAGTCCACATCTGAGTAGCCGCCCAATGCCCCACTGAACCCGGCAAATCGGCTAGTTTCACCACTGTGATTCGTGGTCATCTTCGCGCGCTTGCGCGCTCCAGCATTGGTTTGCTTCTCCTGATGCTGGCCGTTTTCACGATTACCCTGCCAGCGAACGCGCAGACCGAAGAAGAAAAGGAGCGCCTCGAGGAGCTCAAAGCCGAGCGCGAGCGAATCCAGGCCGAAGCCGGGGCCCAGGCCGTCAAGGTGGACGCAGCAAACGCAGACTTTGGCGATGTCGTCGAGGCGCTCGACGCAATCAACGCTCTTGTGGACTTGCAAGAAGCTCGGCTCGCCGACGCCGAACAGACCGTCCGCTCGTCAGAGGCACAGGCCGCTGAAGCGGCGCGCCGAGAAGCTGAAATCGCCGAAGAGGTTCTGACGTTGCAGGCTGAGGTTCGCGACCTCGCGGTTGCGTCGTTCACCGGCGAATCCGGAGCGAACGGCGAGGATCTTACGGCGTTGTTGCTCTCGGACGATCCCACAGAGGCTGCCCGACGCCGGAGCCTCGTTGAATTCCAAACGGGGTCGTTGGGCGATGGCATCGATCGCTTACGCTCATTGGTCGCCGAGGCAGAAGTGGTCTCTCAACAACGTCGAGAAGCCGCGGCTGCTGCTGAAGAGGGCCGCATCGAAGCCGAACGCCGTCGCGTCGAACTCGTAGCGTCACAGGAATCGCAGATGGAGCTTGTCGCAGCTGCCGAGATGCGCTTGGAGGCCCGCCTCGCCGAGGCAGCGGTACTTGAGGAGCGCGACTCAGAAGCGGCTGCCAAGATCCGCCAGCAAGAGGAGGCGATCGCTCGCCGCATCCGCCAGGAGGCCGCTCGCCGGGCCGCGATCGAGGCAGCAAAAGCACGTGCTGACCGTCCACCCGTCGCGACTCCAGCCGATATCTCGACCGTGCAGGGCATCCAGGTACACACGAGTATCGCGGCCAAGGTCGACGAGATGCTGAACGCTGCTCGCTCTGACGGAGTCGATCTGAGCGGATGGGGCTACCGCGACAATCTTCGACAGATTGAGCTCCGTCAAAAGCACTGTGGAACAAGCGAGTACGACGTCTGGGAAAAGCCAGCATCAGCGTGTCGCCCGCCGACGGCTCGCCCCGGTCAATCCATGCACGAGCGTGGCCTCGCCATCGACTTCACCTATCGCGGCGGATCGATTACGACGCACTCCAATCCGGGGTTCGTCTGGTTGAACAACAACGCACACCGGTGGAACTTTGTGAACCTTCCATCGGAGCCCTGGCACTGGAGCACGACCGGCCAGTAGGCCTCGTTGGCTTGTCGCAAGCTCGCACCAGCTGATTGGGTCGAACGACTCATCTTCATCGTTTGAACGCCGATGGTTCAGACGTGTCTCGTTTCTTGTTCTCCGCGCGTTCTCTCGCTTGGGTTTTTGTCGTTTTTGGGGGCTTGTTTGCCGCAACGGTGACCGTTGGAGCGCAATACTCCGAAGACGACAAAGAGATCGAAGATCTAAAGGAAGAGCGCGAACGAACCGCCAAAGAGGCTGCCCTTGCTGTTGGCGACATCGACATCGTGACAGCGACGGTCGAAGAGGTCACCCAGGCTCTGGACGATCTCGCTGCGTTCGTGAACCTCCAACGAATCCGACTCGAAGAGGCCGAAACGGCATATGAAGCCTCGCTCGCGTCAATAGATCACGCGCGAGACGAACGAGACCTCGTTCTCCAGGAGACAGTTCTTGTGCGCGAGCACCTCACCAATCTTGCGGTGTCCAGTTTCACCGGCGAGAGCGGAAGCGGCGACGACGTCACCGAGCTCGTACTCTCCGACGATCCGGGCGAATCGGCCCGCTTTATTCACCTACTCGAGTTGCAGACTGGCACCTTGGGCGACGGAATCGATCGACTGCGAGCACTCGAAATTGAAGCCGAACTGCTGCTCGTATCGGAACAGAACGCTGTCGAAAGTGCCGCTCGTTTCCTCGGCGAGGTTGAGGACCGGGCACTTGCACTCGAAGAAGCTCTCGACCGACAGGCCAAGGTGGTCACCGCAGCCGAGATCCGGCTCGAAGCCCAGATCGCTGAAGCAGCAATCCTGCAAGAGCGTGATGTTGAGCTCGCGACCAAGATTCGCGACAAACAGACATCGATCAACCAGCGCGTTGCGGCCGCAGCTCGTCGAAATGGTGTAGAGATTCCGACACCGGTCGATCTCGATCAAATCGTGCGTCTCGATTTCTATCGTCCCGGCGACCTTCCCGAGCCCGAGATCGACGAAGAGACCGGTGAAGAACTGCCGGTTCTGATCCCGCTCGATGTCGAGCCGTTCTTCCAGATCGAAGTTCACGAAGACATTGCAGAACAGACGAAGGCACTGTTCGACAAGGCGTTCGCCGACGGTATAAACCTCGCTGGCTGGGGCTACCGGCCAATCCAATTGCAGATCGAACTTCGCGCTGCTCACTGCGGTGGCACCGACTACGACATTTGGCATCGTCCGGTCTTTGAATGTGCGCCACCAACGGCACGCCCGGGCTTTTCGAAACACGAGCAGGGGCGAGCAATCGATTTCACGTTCAACGGCTCGTCGATCCAGTCTCGAGATAGCGCTGCCTTTGTTTGGCTCGCACGTCATGCGCCCGCCTACGGCTTTGAGAACCTCGAGTCTGAGCCGTGGCACTGGAGCATCCTCGCGGGCGCCGAACGGATGCCTCGAGGCTAAGTCGTCTCGGGTGCTTCGCTCGTCCACACTCCAGGCCCTGAGGGCACCCCTACGGCTCCGTTACGGGGCAGCAGTGCGTCGGGCATGCCTCGCACGAGGAGCCCCGTAGAGAGGCCATGAGCGTCCTCTTCGCGTGGGAGCGCCGCGGCGGCGTGAATCGCAGCGGCGAGACCAACCTCTCGATCGATGGATGACGTGACGATAATGCGAAGCTCGGGATGGGTCCGCGCGAGGTCGATCACCCGATCGACACCACCGATCGCCGCGGGCTTCACCACCGCGACAGAAACATTGGCGTCAGCAATCGCAGACGACGCGTCGTGGGTGATTGGAATGTCGAGGGCTACTGCGACTCCCGTGGCTGCTTCGATGTCGGGGTACTCCAACGGATTGCTCGTGGGGTCCTCGATGTAGTCGACACGATGCATCCCGACGCGCCCAATGACCCGCTCAGCTGCGTCTCTCGACCATGCGCCATTGGCATCGAGCCGCAGCGATACGTTGGGGCCGGCGGCCTCGCTGGCAGCGATGATGCGGGTGACATCTTGAGCGCTCTCGGCAACACCGACCTTGAGCTTGATGGCGGTGGCACCCTGGGCGACCAATTCGATTGCATGGGAGTGCACGGCCCCCGGATTGAGCTCGGTTACCAGACCGTTCGCTCGAACCGAGCCTGGTGCGCCGGAGCGAAGCCACTGTGCCAACGGAACGCCGGCGTCTTGGCTTGCGAGGTCGGCCAACGCGGTATGTATGGCGAACCGGGCGAGCGGACTTCCAGCAAACGAGTCGAGTGCCGCAAGGGCTTCGTCGACGGGCGAACCAGAAGCGGAGGCGCACCATCGATCGATATCGACGGCGAGCGCCTCGAGGCCTGGACCTTCCATCCCGGGGATTGGTGCGGTTTGGCCTCGTCCGACGCGACCATCGCTCCCGCGTAGCTCTACGGAGAGCCCACCGCGATCGCCAATGCCACCCGCACCGGTCGTGAGTGTCTCGGTCAGGCGGATGTCGAAGGTCGTTGAGGATGCGCTAGAGATCTGCATGACGTTCACACCCTTCCAGAAACGCGGCGATTGGTGCGGCTACTGCGGAACAATTTTCGTGATGAGCGACGTGACCGACCCCGTCGACTATGGCCGACTGGGCAAACGGAGCGGCTTCTGCGATGCGTTCGGCGGTCTCGACATAGGCCGTGTCGAGCGAACCAGCGATCGCCAAAATGGGCGATCGGACCGAGGGAAGTGTCTGCCATGTTGGTGGCATCGATCCAGTGCCGGTGCCTCGAAGACTATTTGCGAGACCGGTCGCGCTGCCGGTGTTTCGTTGTGCGATCGTGGCGGCTCTCTCCGCCTCTGAGAGGCCTGCCATATACGGGGCAAAGAGCGGCATCGTCAGCCATTCGTCGATAAAGGCTTCTACCCCGATCTCCTCGAGATGTCGTGCGCGTTCTTGATCAGCGTCGTATCGCACCGTGCGTTCGGCCGGATCGAGGATCCCCGGCGTTGAACTGATGGTGATGATCGACGCGAAGTACCACGGAGCACGTGCCGCGATCGATAGCGCGACTCTACCTCCCATCGAGTAGCCGAGGAGGTGGACCGTTGCGGGATCGTGGGGACCAATGAGCGACAGCACCTGGTCGACGACCGAAGGCATCGCGTAGTGCTCCAACGAATCCGGCGACGCGCTCGCCCCGTGACCAACGAGGTCGATAGCCATTGCCGGGCGCCCCTTTCGGCACGCGTCGAGCAGAGGCAACATGGTTGATCCGTCGCCGGTAAACCCGTGCAGCGCCACGATTGGGTTGCCGGTCCCGTCGAGTCGACGAACGGCAAGTGATGTGCCATCGGCTGCGGTGACGTGTTCTACCGTCGATTCGCTCATGACGTGATGCCCTTGATTGCCGAGGTAACGGCTGCGTGTAGTGCGAGCCGATCAGGGGTGTCGACGGCGACCTCGAGAATCGTGACACCGGGATTGTTCGATGTGGCCGCTAGCGACGACGCGAGATCGGTCGTGTGGCGATGGTTGATGTTTCGATGTCCAGCCAGGAAGTCGAACGTGGTTCCGTGCGGAGTGTGGAACAGGGTAGTGAACTGCTCAGCATCGATGGAGTCCTTCACCGGTAAGAAGGAGAAGATTCCGCCACCGTCATTGTTTGGGATCACGATCGTCAGGTCCTGGCCGCTTCGTGCGGCAGACAGGATGCCGCCGACGTCGTGTAGCGATGCAATGTCCCCAATGAGCACGAACGTGCGACCGCTCTCGGCGGCTGCGTGGACGCCAATGGCGGTGGAAACTACGCCATCGATACCGTTGATTCCTCGGTTCGCAAGGACCATTGCGGCCGGACCCATTGCGAATGAGTCGAGGTCGCGAACCGGCATCGAGCTCGACGCAACGATGCGATCGGCAGCTGTCGCGTGTGCGGCGAGTGTCCTCGCAACATGAGCCTCGGTGATGCTTGTCCAGCGGTCGAGAACATCGGTCACGGCTTGTGCGACACCTTGGCCGAGCCCCAGCCAGGTGTCCATCCACGATCGGCCCCACGTTGGGGTGACCGTGGACGCGGCGAAGAGCGAATTTGCGGTGCAGCGCAGGCGGGTGCTCACCACATGGGACGGGTCTTGCCATTCGTCGTAGGGGTCGACCGACAGATGGAAAGTGTCGAGCCCTTCCCACCACAGCCGTAGCGCCTTCGCCGTCGGCGTTTGACCGAGGTGAATAATGAGGTCGGGGGAGGGAACCGCTGGCGCGTGGGCAAGGAGTGCGTGTCCGGTTACGAGCGGCCCGTCGACTTCGTGGCGGAGGCCACTCAACACGTCCGCCAGGATTGGAATGCCGTTGGCGGTCGCGAAGTTGAGTACTGCCTGGCTGCCGTCGCCACGTCGCGGGCAGGAATCGGGACCGGCGATGATCAGCGGGCGAACCGATTCGCTCAGGGCGTGCTGGAACAGTTCGATGTGGGCTGGATCAGCAGCTCGCTGCGGAGCAGCGATGCCAGCAAGCGCTGAAGGCTCCTCGATCGAATCCGCAGCGGGCTCGAGAGGCATACGAAACGCCCAGTTGACGTGGACGGGACCGTGCATCTCGAGGGCCGTCGCTGCGACACGCCATCCGGCTCGCTGTGAGAAGGCAGCACCGCCATCTCCGCCGACCGGCATCGTCACCTCGTCTCGTACCTGGCGTTGATAGAGGCCTCGTTGATCGAACGACTGGCCAACACCCCAGCGTTGGTGCTCTGGAGGGCGATCCGCGGTAATGATCACGAGCGGGATGTTGCTCATCGATGCTTCAGCCACCGCAGGCAGATAGTTGGCCGCCGCGGTACCCGACGTGCAAACGAGCCCGACAGGCCGACCCGACTGCTTTGCCCGGCCGAGCGCAACGAAGCCTGCCACACGCTCATCGAGCTCGATCGACGTGGAGACACCAGGGGTTCGCGACGCAGCGATAGCCAGCGGCGTCGACCGCGAACCAGGCGAGAGCACGATGTGGCTCAGACCTGCGTCACGGGCACCAGCAAAGAAGTACTCGGCGGCAGCCGTAGGATCGAGTGTCGGAACCGTCATAGTTCCTGGGAAGTGTACGTCAGCCGTCGGCGTTCAGCAGCAACAGTGATGGGTCTGCTGCTGGTACTTCGTCTACGGCAGCGAGCGCTTCGGCCGCAGCGCCCTCGCCGAACAGCACATCGAGGAGCGGAAATGGGTTCTGCCATTCCGAACCACCGTTTGGAGCCCATTGGATATGGAGATGTGGTGCGCCGCGAGCGTTGCCAGAATCCCCGTTGGTTCCAACGCGTTGGCCGGCGTAAACCCGCTCGCCCTCGGCGAGGTCTTCTACCTCGTCGAGGTGTGCGTAGTAGTACCTCGAGCCGCTGTCGCCGATCAGGTAGATGCTCAGTCCGCCGAGCGAGCCGTTGGTGATCCGCTCGACATAGCCGTCTTCGATCGCCCGGAGCTCGACGCCGATTTGTGCGAGGAGATCTGTTCCTTGGTGTCGTCGACCACCAGAGCGTGGCTGGCCCCAGTCGTTATAGAAGGGTTTGCGCAAGGACGCGACCGGGAAGACGGCGACGTCGATACCGAACTCGTCGGTCTCGGTAACGAAGTCTTGGGTAGCCGCGTCAAGTTCGAGACGTTGGCGCTCGAGAGATGCGATCTGCGAGGAAAGGATGCGCTGGGTCTCGTCGTACGCCGCAGCATCAGGCCCATCGACGGCGGCTCGAATCGAGAGGGCAGCGTCAGCGTGCAGGAGTGCATCGAGTTGAGAAAGAACATCGAGGCGGGCCAGGACAAGGTCGGTTCGTTCCGCCGACGGCAGGAACGGCGCTCCGGGCAGGGTGGGAGCGAGCGCTCGAGGTTCGAGGATCGGCAAACCGTTGGATGGATCATCGGCGAGAACCGGTGCCATCATCACCGATGAGAGCATCACCACGAAGGCGACGATGCTCGCAGGGAGACGTCGAAGTGCTGGCCTTTGGGGCCTCAGGGCTACCACAGCCCTCGAATAGTAGGGACTCCTGTGGAAAACTCCCAAATTCGGCGACATGTGCCACGTGGGGTAGCGAAGCGCCCACCCATGGCGGTAACGGCTCGGGCTTTACCCGGTGCCACCGAACTGTGCGAGCACGGCGGGAGCATCAGCGGTGAGTTCCAAAACCGAACGGCCACCGATCGAGGCGTTCCGCGTGGGCAAGACGACCGACTCGGGCGTCGTAGCCCGCAACGTATTTGCTATCTCGATCGCTTGCGTGAGGGTCGTGCCGTCGTCCATCACCACGGCGTCGGCCATGGCTGTTCCCATCGAGTCGAGCACCCGTGGATCTCGTTGCGCCGAGAGCTTGGTGATCAGTGCACGCATGAACGCCTGCTGTCGCTGGACCCGGCCAATGTCGCTCGTTGGGTCTCGGCGCTCCACGCCATCGACGATCTCGGTGTAGAACCGGCTGCGTACATACGCAAGCGCCTGAGTGGAGTCGAGCACCACGTTCCCCGCTGTTGGCAGATTCAATCCGGAGTTCTCATCAAACGCTGGATACGGGATGGTTATCTCGACGCCGTCGACCGCATCGACAAGATCGATGAAGCCGGCGAGGTCGACCTGGACGTAGTGGGAGACCGGGATGTTCAGCTCTTGTTGGACGGTGTTAATGATGCCCTCTGGTCCATCTCGAAATGCGGTGTTGATCCGCTGAGGGTCTCCGCCGTTTATCGGTAGCCACAGATCGCGAGGGAGCGACAAGAACTTGGCCGAACCATCGTCGAGAAGCCGGAGCACCATGATGGTGTCGGTTCGTTCGCCGGTAATTGCCTCGTCGCCGCCGATGATTACACCGGCGTTGTCGGTCTCTGCGGTAATGCCGCTACGTGAGTCCGTCCCGACGAGCAAGATGTTCCGGCCGCTTTCGGGTGGTGGAGCCAAGATCTCGGCGACGGGCACTCGCTCGACACCGTTGAAGATCTGTCGTGCCCGAAGAATCGGCAGCAGGACCACGAGCGCCGCAATGCCAATGAGCACAGCAAGAACCAGCGGCCATCGCCTGCGGCGACGTGGTACGTCGGGGACGTACGATTCGTCATCGTCGTAGGCTGGCTGAACGGGCGTCGGCGTTGGCTGCTCGTAGTGAGGGGCCTGCGGTGTTGCCACAGGAGCGACCGTCGAAGCCTGCGGCCGAGCCACCGGCGCTGGCCGTCTCACAACAGGTGGGGCAGCCTCAGCCCAGGGGTCCGGCGACGTTGGCTGCTCGTCGATCTTCGGGATACGGGCTAACCGGTCTCGGAAGTTGCCTGCCGGTTCTTCGTGTTCACTCGCCACGCATCTAGTCCACCACGTTTACGCAATGAAACGGTGGCGCCGTGTCGCAAATCACTAGACATGACGGCTGTAGCGAGGAGGCGGCTCATGTTTGTCTACACACCAACGGTGAGAAGTTCGGCTGTGGTTTCGACCCTGAGTGCAAGGTGTGCAAGGCTGTTCACGACTGCGGGTGGAGCAGCAGAACCAAGGTGCGAGGAAGATCAGCAATGTCATTGAACGAACGACGACTCACCGGCCGAGATGTGTTGGCTAAAACGTTCCAAGCAAAGACGAAACGTGGGTACGACCCAATCGAGGTGGATGCCTATCTCGAACTCGTTGCAGCCCAAATCGACGTGTTGCACGGCGACATTGGACGCCAGGACTCCGCTGCCCCCACCCAGACGATGGCAATCCCTGCGACGTCGTCGATTAACGATGAGGCCGAACGCCGCAACGCCGACCTGTTGGTCGAGCTGCAAACACTGCGCAACGAGCGCGATGAGCTCGCTGTTCACGTGACTCAATTGAACGCAAACACCGAGGCGCTTCGCTCCGAGAACGATCAGCTCCGCAACCAGCTCACCTCCGTGGCTCCACCGCCTCCGGTGGCAGCGCCGGTAGCCGAGGCAGTTCCAGCCGTCGAGTCCGACGACCGTGCGAGCGAAGAGAGTCTCGAGCTCGTCTTGCGGATGGCTCGCCGTTCTGCCGAAGAGACGATCGCCGAAGCACATACCCGTGCCGACGAGATCGTCGCGGAAGCGAACCTCACCGCCTCGCAGATCGCGAAGGAAAGCGATCGCAAGGCATATGAGGCAGCGAACAAGGTCCAGGCTGAATTGGCCTCGATCACCGCCGAGATCGAAACCCAGCAAAGCACGCTCGGACATCTTCAAGCTCGTACCGCTGACCAGCGAAGCGAACTTCGAGACATGGCGCAACGAATCCTGCATCTGGCCGACGACGAACCACGTCGCTTCGAAGGCGCCGAGGTGGTCGACCTTCGCGATGCGGCACAGACGAACTCGCCTGCATAATCTCGCTCCTACCACCAAGGAGCTCTAATGAATACGATCTGCTGCGTCGGTGACCTCGTGACCGACGTGGTCGTGCATTTGACCACCGATCCGCAACGGGGCACAGACACCCCGGTGTCGATCGACTATCAACGTGGCGGTTCGGCAGCAAACGTGGCGGTCGCAGCGGTCGCGAGCGGTGCATTGGCTCGCTTCGTTGGTCAGGTCGGGGACGACGCAGCGGGCGAATTGCTTACCGAAGCTCTCGAAGCACAAGGTGTAGAGCTTCGTGTCGTCCGTCGCGGCGTCAGCGGCACGATAGTGGTACTGGTCGATTCGAGCGGAGAGCGTTCATTCCTCACCGACAGAGCTGCAGCAGTGCATCTTGCGTCGGTTCCCGAAGGCTCTCTCGACGGCGTCGACCTCTTGCACATCCCGGCCTATTCGCTCACTGTCGGGGCGCTCGCCGAGACGTCACAATCCATGATCGGCGAGGCAGTAGAGCGGAATATTCCGATCTCGATCTCGACCAGCTCGGTGTCGGTTCTCGAGGACTACGGACGCGATCGATTCCTCGATCTCGTAAAGGCCGTGAATCCAGCTCTCGTGTTTGCGAATAGGGAAGAGGCGAACTTTCTGCTTCAGGGGCATCCGTGGTTCCGGCATGCTGGAGCGACCGTCGTAACGGCGTCGGATCTGCCCGCCCGCTACGTTCAGCCTGACGGAACCGAAGCGAGGGTTTCTCCAACGCCGGTCAAGGCCACAGACACAACGGGTGCTGGAGACGCGTTCACCGGAGCGTTTCTCGCGTCGCATCTACGCGGAAAGTCTCCCGAGGAGTGCCTCCAGGCGGGACATGATCTTGCGCGGCGTACGCTCGAACACCCGGGCGCACGGCTCGGTTAATCCCCTCATGTGAAAGGCCGACCCCCGAATGGCGCGCTCTCTCCCTGCAGTTCCTGTTCGTCTCAGCGAGGCTGTCGCTGATGCCCTGAGCGAACAACGTCCGGTCGTCGCCCTCGAATCGACCGTGTACTCAAATCTCGGACTGCCCTCGCCGGACAACGCAACTGCGCTCGAACAATGTATTGCGGCAATCGCCGAGTCCGGTTCAACGCCAGCCGTTACCGCAGTGCTCGACGGGGAGCTGCGCGCTGGTCTCGATGCTCACGAATACGAGCGCATCCTGGGTGAAGCGACCAAGGCCGCCGAGCGCGATCTGCCGGTCGCAATGGGTCAACGTTGGAGCGTCGGTGCGACCACCGTGTCGGCCTCGCTCGCGATCGCCGAGGCCGCTGGCATCTCGATGTTCGCCACCGGCGGAATCGGCGGGGTGCATCGCGGTTCGGAGCTCACCGGCGATATCAGTGCTGATCTTGGTGCCATTGCACGCCACAGTGTGGCGACGGTATCGGCGGGGGCGAAGTCCTTCCTCGACCTGCCGCGAACGCTAGAGGCACTCGAGACCCTTGGAGCGACGATCGTTGGATGGGAGACCGACGTCTTGCCTGCGTTCACCGCTCGCGAGACGCCCTACCCGTTGCCGTACCGCATCGATCAGATCGATGAACTTTCCCGGGTCGTGGCATCGCAGTTGCAGTTCGGTCGCGGCATGCTCATCGCCAATCCGGTACCCCTCGAAGACGCCCTGGATCAGCAGGTGCACGACCAAGCCCTTGCGCAGGCGCTCGATGATGCCGACGCCAGCGGCGTCATTGGGGCCAAGGTCACGCCCTTTGTTCTTGGACGCATCGCCGAGGCAACAGATGGAGCATCTGTACCGGCCAATATCTCGCTGGTGGCAAATAATGCTCGGCTTGCTGGCCGGGTCGCGGCGGAACTGGCAGCGAACTAGGCGGCAGCGTCGTCCTGGGTCGCAGTCTCCTCCGCAGGCGTTTCGGTCTTGCTAGGACCGGTCTGCTCGAGCTCCAGCGTGGATCCTTCGTCGGCCGCATTGGTGGCGGTCTCGGCCGTGCGCTTTTGTTGGTTACGCAAAACCTGTTCGAGCTGCGCTCCCGTGAGCGGTTTGGAGAACAAGAATCCTTGCATGTATCGACAACCGTGTGACATCAAGAAGTTGACCTGGGCACGGGTCTCGACGCCTTCTGCAATCACATCGAGGTTGAGGCCTCGGGCGAGCGAGATAACAGCGGTCACCAATGGAGCGCCTGACTCGCCGATCCGATTGATGAAGGACCGATCGATTTTCAAGGTGTCGACCTCGATGCGGTCGAGGTAGTCGAGTCCGGTATGTCCCACACCGAAGTCGTCGATGGCGGTGCGGATTCCCATTTCACGGAAGCGCACGAGGGTCTCGTTTACTTCTTCGGGCTTCTCCAACGCAAGAGACTCGGTGAGTTCGAGTTCGAGACGCTCCGGTGGGAGCCCTGATGACTTCAACGCTCGTGCGACGTTGTCGGTGAGGTGCACGGACTTCTGGAACTGACGAGGCGAGAGGTTGACAGCGACGTTGATCGGGGGCAGTCCAATGTCCGACCACCGCGCTGCGGTCTGGCACGCCTCGTTGATGATCCACTGTCCAATCGAGTCGATAAGGCTCGACTCCTCGGCAACTGGCACGAACTTGTCTGGGCTGATCATGCCGAGCGTGGGATGTTCCCAACGAAGCAACGACTCAACCGCGAAGATCTGGCCGGTCGTGATGTCCACCTGCGGCTGGTAGTAGAGCTGGAGCTCTTCGTTCTCGAGCGCCCGATGCAGAGCTGCCTCGATCTCGAGACGATGTGCTCCTGGAACGCGTTGTTCGGGGGAGTAACTGACGACCATATTGCGTCCGCGTTCCTTGGCTTCGAACATTGCGGTGTCGGCGTTTTCGATGAGTTCCTCGACGGTGTTACCGTCCTTGGGGAATTCAGCGATTCCGATCGATGGCGTGACGTAGATGTCGCGGAGCCCGACATCGAACGGTTCGAGGAATTGATCGAGGAACAAGCGTCCAATCGCATGAGAGTGGCGGGCATCTTTGACGGCGGGCACCAAGATGGCGAACTCGTCGCCGCCGAGCCGGGCAACGGTCAGGTTCGCTCCGACGCGTAGTGATGCGTCATGGAGGCGTCCAGCTACTTGTCGAAGCAGCTCATCGCCAGCGTCGTGACCGAGGGTGTCGTTGACGGCCTTGAATCGGTCGAGGTCGAGGAACATCGTCACGAATCGCGCATCGCGCAATCGAGCGCTCTCGATAGCGGTCTCGAGGCGGGTGAAGAAGAGTGGACGGTTCGGCAGATTGGTGAGCGGGTCGTGTTGGCCCTGATGCTCAACGGCCACCCAGCGCCGGACCAGGCCGAGCAGGTGGATCGCGACGACGAGCGACAACGCGCTAGAACCAACGGTCACAAGCGGCAGCGACAACTCGAGTCCGGTCATCAGGTCGATACCGATCAGGACGGGTCCAACGAGAACGACCGAGAACGAGATCAGGCTTCGGCGGACGTTGACTTCCGACGTGGTGATGACCGCAGGCGAAAAGGCCGTCATGCACTCGGGATGCAGATAGGCGCCGACGGCGGCGCCAATACCCACAATGAGCAAGATCGCCACGGGCAGCATGTCGAACGATCCAGCGAAGTTCGCGACGGCGAGCGTGAGGATGGTTTGAGGGATCGTGACGAGTGCGAGTGGGACGGTGAGGTCTCCCTTGTCGTACCCGACGAGCCAGAACACGTAGAACATGGCGAACATTGCGAGTCCGAGCGAGCCGCTCGCTACCGCCGCCGACAGAAACTCCGAGATCCCGGTGGTATTGGGCTCAGCTAACAAGACGAAGAACATGAGCGAAAGGCCTGCGGCCACAATCGCGGTTTCACGCTCCGATATCTCCGGCGTACTGCCGACCCGATACTCGACAAGTCGGTGGGCTCCGACCGCACTGACCGCCGCTGCCACGAGAAGCGAGAGCACCTGTGCCCCGCCCGGCAAGATCAGCCCGGCGGTGCCAAGCATCTGGGCGAGCGCGATCATCAAGAGTCCGTCTGGACGCCGGTCCTCGTCGTTGTGACGGTGAGCGCGGGCGATGTCGAGCCCCAGAATCCCGGCAAAGAGCACAATGCTCGCAACGACTGCGGGCACTACAGACACAATCCCAGATACGACCGAAAGCGCGGCGAATAGTGCGCCCGCAAGCGCCGCCATCCATTCAACGCGGCCCACTGAGATTCGATTCAACTGCACAAATGACCTACGGCAGTGGTGGTGGCATCTGGCATAAGTCGAATGGCCCTACTTCACTTCGCGAAACCCATATTTCAAAATTGGCGTTACGAAATAGTGAGGCCATTGGGATGTTCGACCCGATAGGCGGCTCGATCGAGCTCTGCTTCGGCCCGAGCCCAGGTGTCGAGAAGCGACTCTTGGGGCCGCCGTTGTGCAAAACCGGTAGACGCATCGATGTTCGCCTTTGCGAGTGCCTCAGCGATCTGGTTCGAGAGATGGATTGTCTCCGCAAGGTCTTGCTGCGGGGCGAGCAATACCGAGAACGAGATCGGCGTGGTCTGATCGAGGCGATCGGTTGGCCGCAGGATCAGTCCAAAGAGTGTCCGGGCTTGGGCGGCGGCGCGAGTGGTGTCATCTGACGGGCGGAGCCTGACGGAGAGCATTGCGGCGTGCACGCCGAGCTGTTCGAGTTTGGTGGTTTCGCTGACGAGCGCATCGAACCACGCCGAAGAGGTCGATGCGAGCGGCGTGCGTTCAGCGGTGGTGCGTGTCTGATGCTGGTTGGACATGACGAACCTTCGTCTTCAGGGTCTTTGGCGCCGTATTGCGCCTCCTAGGTCAATCGGCTCATCGGTCGTAGGTCTGAAGGCCTGAATCCAACAATTTTGGATGAATCTGCCAAGACCAGCACACAGTGTGGTGACGCTGAAGGAAAGGCCACAGAACGTGACTGTCACAGGCCATCGTTACGTTGTTCCTATGTCGAGCTCCACAAACACACCCGCCTCACGCGCTGAGCCGCGCATGATCGATCGCACCATTCGTAAGGCGCTCCTCAGCGAACTTCCGGTAGCGCTTCGCGTCCAACACGTCGAAGTGCTCGCACACACCCTGCGAAGTGGCGTGCCGGTCTCTCCAGCTGCGCTGGTGGTCGTGCTGTCCGCTCACGACGACATGGCCGAAGCGCCGCTACGTTTCTCGGCGGAGCACGTTCAGGAACTGCTGTGGTTCGGCCTCGCTGAGTTCTGTGAGGACTACGGCATCGCGATGCCAGACGGCTGCCAGGAAGCCCTTCACGCACTCTTGTCGATCTCTGTGGCCACCGACGTTCTCGATACCGACGGCGACAGTGTCGGTGAGGTGTTCGCGGCTCTCCGCCAGCTCTCTGCCTGCTGAGGACAACGCACCCTTGGCGCGGCAGCAGCGTGCGGAAAACGGCAGAACCCCCACTCCGAGGAGTGGGGGTTCTGTTCGTTCAGGTGCCTCTGTCGAAGGCGATTGGTCGATACTCGCTAGACGAAGGCGCTTGCGAATACCAGGCTGACGATTGTCATGACCTTGAGCAAGATGTTCATTGCCGGGCCGGAGGTGTCCTTGAACGGATCGCCAACGGTGTCGCCAACAACGGCAGCCTTGTGCTGATCGGAGCCCTTGCCGCCGTGGGCGCCAGCTTCGATGTACTTCTTTGCGTTGTCCCATGCGCCGCCAGCGTTCGCCATGAAGATAGCGAGTGCAAAGCCGGTCACGAGTGCTCCAGCGAGCAGGCCGCCGAGCATGTTGACGCTGATGAAACCAACGACGAGAGGAACAATCACGGCGAGTGCGCCAGGAATGACCATTTCCTTCAACGAGGCTGTGGTCGAGATCGCTACACAGCGGGCCGAGTCAGGAATGACCCCTTCCTTGCCTTCACGAAGGCCTGGGATTTCACGGAACTGACGGCGAACTTCCTCAATCATCTCCTGTGCGGCTCGGCCAACAGCGTCGATGGTGAGGGCTGCGAACAGGAACGGCAGTGCCGCACCGATGAAGAGTCCAGCGAACACGTCGACTTCACCGACATCGAGGCTCAATGTGCCGCCGGCCTCGATGACTGCGAACTCGAAGCTCTTGAACAGCGCAAGAGCGGTGAGCGCAGCAGAACCAACAGCGAAGCCCTTGGCGACGGCTGCGGTCGTGTTGCCGAGCGAGTCGAGGGCGTCGGTCACTTCGCGAACCGATGGATCGAGTTCGGCCATCTCGGCAATTCCGCCTGCGTTGTCCGCGATTGGTCCGTAGGCATCGACGGACACAACAACACCGGTGGTGGCGAGCATGCCAATAGCGGCGACGGCGATGCCGTAGATGCCGCCGTCGAGAGCGCCGATGTTGTCAAAGGCCATCTCGCCGCCCCAGAAAGCAACACCAATACCGACGAGGATTAGCGCAACCGAAGCTGCTACCGAGACCATGCCGGCAGAGATGCCGCCGAGGATCGTGGTTGCGGGACCGGTTTCGGTCTGCTGGGCGATCTTCTTTACGGGGCCGAAGTGATCTGACGTGTAGTACTCGGCGGTCTTGCCGAGCGCCCAACCAACGATGAGTCCGCCGATAACAGCGATAGCGAGGCCGATTGGAGCGTCGAAGTCAGCGTTGTCGCCGAACATCCACAGGGCAACACCGACGGTCGCAACGATGGTGAGTGCCATTGCGACGTTGGTGCCCAAGTGCAGGGCCTTCGAGAGCGCCTTGGAATCGGTGGACTCGCCACCCTTGATCAGGAACGAACCAATGATCGA
>CALBVK010000057.1 GCA_937969345.1 uncultured Acidimicrobiales bacterium | reverse complement strand
CAGCAGATCCGGACCAAGATCACCGAGGACTTCGATAGCGCGTACGAGAACTTCGACGTGCTGATCTCGCCAGCCTCGCCCTCCACAGCGTTCGCTATGGGAGACAAGACGGCCGATCCGCTCACCATGTACCTCAACGATGTGTGCACGATTCCCTCCAACCTGTCTGGACATCCGGCGATGTCGGTTCCGTTCGGAGTCGGCGACGACGGCTTACCGATCGGGGTGCAGATCCTTGCGCCGATGCTCGGCGAGGTCGTCATGTTCCAGGTAGCGGCCGAATTGGAACGAGCAATGCTCAGTGAAGCCCCGACCGCAGGAGGTGCCTGATGTACTACACCGTCGATCGTGGCCCCGATGTTCACGAACCATCCATCCCCGATGAGTGGGAACTTGTTGTTGGCCTCGAGGTGCATGTCGAGCTGTCGACCAAGACCAAGTTGTTCTGCGGCTGCGCCAACGCCTTCGGTGCCGAACCAAACACGAACATCTGCCCGACCTGTCTTGGGCTGCCCGGTTCGTTGCCGGTGATGAACGGTGCCGCGGTCGAGTCCGCAATGCGTCTGGGCCGTGCCCTCAACTGCACGGTTTCGCCGTCCGTGATGGCGCGCAAGAACTACACCTATCCGGACATGCCGAAGGACTTTCAAACCTCGCAGTACGACAAGCCCACGAACCACGATGGCTGGCTCGCGGTCCTTCCCAAAGACAGTCCAGAGGGGGTTCGAATCAACATCGAGCGGGCCCACATCGAGGAAGACACCGGCAAGTCGACCCACGTCGGTGGCGATGGTCGAATCTCCTCAGCACAGTATTCGCTGATCGACTACAACCGTGCGGGCGTTCCCCTGCTCGAAATTGTCAGCTGTCCCGACATTCGCACGGCGGACGAAGCTAAGGCTTATGTGAGCGAGCTCCGAGGCATCGTGCTGGCCCTCGGCGTGAGCGACGCAAAGATGGAAGAGGGGTCGATGCGAGTCGATGCCAACGTCTCGGTGCGCCCTCGTGGTTCCGACGAGCTTCGGACTCGCTGCGAAATCAAGAACATCAACTCGATCAACTCAGTAGGTCGTGCAATCGTGCACGAGGCGAACCGGCACATCGATTTATACGAAACCGGCGAGCGTCCAATCCAGGAGACCCGTCACTGGGACGAAGAGGCGGGCCGTACACGCCCGGGTCGTTCGAAGGAGAACGAAGAGGACTACCGGTATTTCCCCGAGCCCGACCTCACGCCGCTCGAACCAAGCAAAGCTGAACTCGACGCCATCGACGCATCGATCCCCGAACTCCCTGGCGCTCAACGCTCGGCGTTGGCCGAGGCTGCCGGAATCGCAGCCCCCGAGGCATCGCTCATCGTCGAACGTGGCGATGCAGGCTTTGCGCTCGCAGCGATCGAAGCGGGTGCCAGCGGTGGGCGCGTTGTCGTGCATCTCAACAACAACCTGGCCGACGGTACCGGCAAGTTGACCCCGGAGTCCTTTGCGAGGCTCATCGCAATGGAGAGTTCCGGCGAGTTGTCGTCGACCCAAACCAAAGACGTTCTCGCCGAGATGGTTGCGACCGGTAGCAGCGCTGCCGACATCGCCGCTGCCAAAGGTTTCGAGGCAATGGACACCGGCGAGCTCGATGGAATGCTCGACGAGTTGATTGCAAACAACGCCGACGAGTGGACCCGCTTCTGCGGCGATGACGAGGGCGACGCCAAGAAGATGGCCGGGTTCTTTACCGGCCAGATCATGAAGGCCACAAGAGGTCAGGCCGATGGCAAGGTCGTTGCCCAACTCCTGAATTCTCGGAAGGGCTGAGGTATCGACGTGACCGCACTCGCAGCGCCCCTGATGCTGCCGTGCGGAGCGCGTCTACCAAACCGCTTGGCGAAGGCGGCAATGACCGAGGGCCTGGCCACTCCCGACGGGCGTCCTACCACAGAGCTCGAGCACCTCTATGGCCAGTGGGCCGACAGCGGGGCTGGCTTGTTGTTGTCCGGCAACATCATGATCGACAAGGACCACCTGGAGCGCCCTGGCAACGTCGTGATCGATCGCGAACCCGATGCCGATATGGCCGAACGACTGGAGCGGTGGGCGGCGGCGGGTACCCGCAACGGCACCGAGTTCTGGGCCCAGCTCAACCATGCGGGTCGCCAGACGCAGAAGTCGGTAAACGCTCACCCGAAGTCGGCGTCGGGAATCACGCTGAACCTCGCCGGCGGTCAGTTCGGTACGCCTAGCCCGCTCACGATCGAACAGATCGCCGATCTGGTGAATCGGTGGGCAATGGCGGCCAAGGCGTGCAAGGACGCTGGGTTTACCGGTGTGCAAATCCACGCGGCACATGGGTATCTAATCTCGCAGTTTCTTTCTCCGCTAGCGAACGTCCGAACGGACAAATACGGACGGGGCATCGAAAAGCGTTCTCGTTTCCTGCTCGAAGTCGTTGGCGCGGTGCGTGTTGCTGTTGGGGAGTCGTTCCCGATTTCGGTCAAGCTCAACAGCGCCGATTTTCAAAAGGGTGGGTTTGCCTTCGAGGACAGCCTGACGGTGGTGCAGAAGCTCGAGAAGGCCACGGTCGACCTGATCGAAATCTCTGGTGGCACGTACGAGCAGCCAAAGCTTCTAGGAATCGAGGGGATCGAACCGGAGAACGCCCAACCAGTTGCCGAATCCACGGCTGCTCGGGAGGCCTATTTCGTCGACTTCGCGAATGCCATGCAAGAGCACGTCAGCGTGCCGCTTATGGTCACTGGAGGATTCCGTACGCGAGCGGCGATGGACGAGGCCCTCGTTGTGGGCGCAGCCGATGTCATTGGACTGGCACGGCCGATGTGCGTGTTGACCGATGCGCCGAAACGGCTACTCGATGGTCTAGACGAGTTACCTCGCTACGAAGAGCAACTGGGGTTGATCCCGGAACGTTTGGCCTTCCTCAAGACGGCGAAACTCATTCGGACCCTCGATGGCTTTGCCATCATCTACTGGTTCTACGAGCAGATCTGGCGCCTCGGCCACGGTCGTCGTGCCGACGAGAACCTATCGGTGCTCAAGGCATACCGGATGGTTGATTCTCGGTCACGGGAGTTGCTAAAGAAACGAAGCCAGCCGTAATTAACACCCTCGGTGAGCGCGCGCCTACTGTCTCGGCGC
>CALBVK010000056.1 GCA_937969345.1 uncultured Acidimicrobiales bacterium | reverse complement strand
TCATTAAGAGATTCTCAATTGTGGCCGTGTCGCGCTGACCTGAGCGGAGTGCGAGCGTAAGTTCATCAACATGTGCAACGACCATCAGCGATCTTCCTCTCTCACGCTCGCACCGACGATCACTCGAGTTCCCCTCTCGCGGATCTCCCAACCATCGAGATGGAGCCGCCGACGACTCCTTGTCAACGCTGGCCTCGGCACGGCGAGCATGGCGATCCTTGCAGCGTGTGGGTCAAGCGGGAGCAGCACGGCGTCAACGACCACATCGACGACCGCCGGAACTGACTCATCGGCGGCGCCGTCGACGTCGACTACCGACGAAGTCGCCGCTGAGGCCGATCCGAGCCCCGACACATCGACCCCAGCGGCAGCTCCCAGCGAGCTGCAGTTGCAACACGTCGCGCTTGGATTTGTGTCTGCATATGTACTGGTGCGAGGAACCGAAGCAGCGATCGTCGATACGGGAGTCGAAGGGAGCGGCGATGCAATCAACGACGCACTCTCGATGATGGGCCTCGCTCCCGCCGACGTCCGCCACATCGTGCTCACCCACAACCACGGCGACCACGTGGGCGGACTTGGCGAGCTCGAGGCGGCCATGACCAATGCAACCGTTTACGCGGGTGCTGGCGACGTCGATTCGATTCAGACATCGCTCAACCTCGCCCAAGTCGGCGACGGCGACGAGGTCTTCGGCATGGGGGTCGTCGGAACCCCGGGCCACACCGTCGGCAGCATCTCCGTGTTCGACACCGACACCGGACTTCTTGTCGCCGGCGACGCCATCAATGGCGACAACGAAGGCGGCATCACCGGCGCAAACCCCAACTTCACGCCAGACATGGACACCGCTAATGCGTCGGTAGCCAAGATGGCGGCGCTCGCTCCGCGTATTGCCGCATTTGGTCACGGTGGCGCGCCGGTGACCGAAGACGTCACCGCAAAGCTCGCTGCTATCGCCTAAGGGGAGCGTCAGTCGAAAGCGCTTCGGACAATCGACATCGGCGGTGGAAACCGCGCCGATGCCACCACCGCACGGACAGCTCCCTTCCGCTCCGTACGGAATATGTTCCCTGACTTCTTCGGCGACGTTGCCCACAAGGTCGGCGGCGGCATCAACATCCCGTGGCATGCGTTCGCTCGCCCCGACGACACCGAGGCGCAGAGCATCGCTGAGCTTCTCGCCTCCTTCTGCCAGGAACGTTGTGGGCTGGTGGCGCCGACGCTTGCGCAAGAAAACTAGAAAGGCCCGCCCCACTGGGGCGGGCTTTTCTCGAGCTGTGCGAGTCCGGGTTCGGACCTATCCGAAGCGACGTGACTGACGGACCGCGACGGCGCCACCTGCGATCATCGTGGCCGCAACAACGGCCATGACAGCAGAATCGACGCCAGTTACGGCGAGCTCAGGAGCAGCAGCAGCGGCGCAGGTGAATGTCAATTCCCATGCCGTGTCAGGGTTCATGTCGTAGCCCCCAGCAGCGCTACCGATCTCAATGACGAACACCGTCGGTGAATCGACGCGCAATCCCGTGTTCGGGTTGGTGCTGGTCGCACCCGTGATGCCGTGTGGCTCCGAGAACGTCATGTAGTAGCGGTCGTACTTCTCTGCAGGGAATACGCCGTAGATGGGTCCCCAGAATGGGTCATCGGCAGCGGGAAGCGTTGCGTAGGAGACCCCGGTGGCGCTCATGTCAACCTCGTAGAGACCACCGAAGTCGCCAGCAGGCGTACCCGTCTGAGCAAGAATGGTCGGGAACTCTACTGCCGTGTACGAGACGGTGGCTGTCTCATCAAATGCGTCGTCAGCGAGGCCAAAGGCGCCAGGGAACGTCACCTCTCCATCCGGCGGCTCGTCAATCGTGTTGCGCATGTTGATTTCGGCGCCCTCTGGTAACGAACAGGCATCCTGTGCACCAGCTGGGCTTGCCATCAGCACCAGCGCGGCGAGCATCGCCATCACCGGCGTCAATAACGTGATCATCTTTTTCATGTCGTTCCTCCTCAGGAGCTAGGACCAATGAGTGCGTAAACCACGTCTCAGAGGTCCATTTCCGGCACCCTACGGTCAACCAAACCAGGACTGAACGGCCAAATAGGACAGCCTCAGGTAGAAATTGGACAGCTTTACGAGGTGGGGCGGTTTTAATCCCAACTTGGTCATACCTTCACAACTATGCAGGTATCGACATCGCTGGTCGCCCCTTGTCAGGAAGGTTCCGACGACGCCGAACGCCTGCCACCGGCGGCGACGAAATGGCCGAAGTCGCCGAGCAAATGCCGACCGATCTTCTCCCCCACCTCGCCGAATACACCATCGAGCGCGTGCAGCCGGGCAACGACTTCGGTGACGAATTCGAGTTCGGCCTCAACCTCATCCTCGACGGCCTCGCGGCTGCGGCGACCGAGGACTCGCCGTAGAACGTCCTACTGGGACGGCGTGTCGGCGAGCTAGCCAGCTGACGGTCGGCGCCGCCTACTGCGAGAGCCAGATCAGCACGGCCTTCACCCGCCGGTGTACATCGTCGTCGCCACCCGAGAGATCGAGTTTCGAGAAGATCGAGTTGATGTGCTTCGCGACCGCCTTCTCGCTGATGATCAGCTTCTCTGCAACGGCACCGTTGTTCAGACCCTCAGCAATTGCGGCCAGAACCTCTTGTTCACGCGTGGTGAGCCGTGCGACAGGACCCCCAGCATTACCTCGAGCGTTGATGAGCACCTCGACGATCTTGGCATCGACCGCAGACTCACCGTTGACGACCGAGCTGATCGCCCGCTGAAGCTCCGGTGCGTCGACACGGTCTTTCAGCAGATAGCCGAGCCCGCCCGAACCGTCCTCGAAGAGGCGAAGCACAAAGGCTGGCTCGCTGAATTGAGACAGCACGACTACACCGACCTCGGGATTCGACGCACGAATCTCCAACGCAGCTCGGATACCTTCGTCGGTATTGGTCGGGGGCATCCGAATATCGGTGATCACCACATCTGGCCGCTCGGCCTCCACTACGGCGAGCAGCGAGTCGTAGTCGTCGGCCTCACCTACCAGCTCCACCGTGTCGAGTACCTCGATCAGCGCTGCAACGCCTTGACGAATCAGCAGATTGTCGTCGGCGAGCACCACTCGATGAGAAGCCATGTCGTTCACCTTAGACGGCGGCCGCAATCGGCACTCCGCTAGCCTCCGGCCATGACGACTTCACCCACGCCTACGCTCGTGACGGCTGACCCGGGTGTGAAAATGCTCGTCCGATTCATCGACATGGACCGCAAAGGCACGATCCTCGGCGGGGTGCTCGTGCCGGCGGTGCTCGCCCCGATCGTTGACAACGCGGGCCTTTGGGTGATCGCCCTGGTGCACCTCTTCCACGTTGGGTTGTTGACGCTGGCAATGCGCCAACTCTCCGAAGAGACCCGCGGTCGGGCGGTTGCGATGATCGCTGCGGGAAACTGGATGATCGGCGTCGTCGTGGTAGCGCTCATGCCGTTCATGCTCCCGGTGATGGTGCTGATCTCCCTGCGCCCTCTCATCCTCGCAATCCCCAATGTGAAGACGAATCAGCTCATTTGGGCTGTGGCCGCCGCAACGTTCTTCATCGGACTCATCGGCGTCGTCGGCATCTCCAACGATGACGGCGGCATCTTCGAAGACATCGATGACGCCGTCGAGCTATTTCTGGTCGTCGGCGGGCTTGCGGTGACACTCATCCCGCTCGTACTCGTCGTCTGGCAGAACCACGGCATCCACGCGAATGCACTCGCGGCCGAAACTCAGCTGAACCAGAAACTTCGCAAGTCGCAGCTCGACGTTGCCGCTTCCCGTCGGCGAATCGTTGAAACCGCCGACCGCGAACGCAACCGACTCGAGCGCGATCTCCACGACGGCGCCCAGCAACGACTCGTCAGCGTCGCCCTAACCCTGCGGGCAGCACAGGCAACCGCACACGGCGAACAAGCAGAACGACTCGGTGCCGTCCACAGCGAACTCACCGAAGCCATCAACGAACTGCGCGAGCTCGCCCACGGGATCTTCCCTCCCGTGCTTCAGCTCCAGGGCCTTCCCGACGCGATAGCCGAGGCTGCACGACGCTCGGCGACGTCGGTGAGCCTGGAAAATTCGACCACCGGACGGTACGACGCATCGATCGAAGCCGCGCTGTACTTCACCACGCTCGAGGCACTGGCCAACGTGGCCAAGCATGCGCCTAAGGCATCCGCGGTGGTGAAGCTCTTCGAAGAACCGGTCGACGGCCGTACCGTCCTCAACCTGGTCATCGGCGATGACGGACAGGGATTCGATGCTGATCGACGCCGCGGATCCACTGGCCTGACGAACATGGCCGACCGGGTCTCTTCAGTCGGTGGAACGCTCACGATCCAGTCCACCCGCCGCGAAGGTACCAAGGTCCACGCCGCCGTTCCTCTGACGTCATAAGGCCCAACGGCGAACGAAGAGCCTCGGGAAGACCTCACCACCCCAAGGGGGTGCTAACACCACCTCTCGTTCACTCCCCTGCACGATCGAGAGAGAACCGCTGCTCGTTCAAGCTGAGTGCATCGCAACGCCGCAGTGGCGTCGCAACGATCCAAAGGCACTCACCAATGAACAATCACAACACGACCCCATCACCACAATCACCACAATCAGCCCCATCATCCAAGCTCGTTATCGTGCTGGCCACACTCATCGTCACGGCGCTCCTGGTGGGTGCCGGGTTCGCCGCCAATTACTACGTGGGCGGAGACGTCGAGCTCGACAAACTTGGCCTCCTAGCCGACACCACGCTCGGCGAAGGAGAAGTCCCCGACCCAGAGCTCATCAGCCTCGTCCCAGAGGGCATCGAGCAAGACCCTGTTGAACAAGAAAGCTCGGAAACGAGTCGAAGCCTGGCCGAGGCAGCGAGAACCTCACCCGACGGCGAGGTGACCGGGGAGGTGACCATCGATCTCCCCGGAGACACCGACCTCGATCTTGGCGATGTCGACATCGACGTGATCGTCGATGAGTCCGGCGAGGTCATCGGGATCGATAACGGCTTTGCTGTGGTCGACCTCCCGCTCAGCGGAGCGTTGAAGGACGCCTTCATGGACTCGACACTTCCCGCTCGTGTCGGAATGGGCACGGGCGCTGAACTCGCTCACCTGAAAGCGCACCTCATCGACGACCACGACTACCTGTACTTCGAGTTCGGTTCGCAGGACTTCGACCTGCACCTCGATCTCGGGGACGAATTCAACGGCGCCGACAATCTGCCGCAACGCATCTCGATGAACACCGACACGGGCTCGACAATCTTTGTCGCCGACATGAACGCCGACTACTTCTACTTCTCGGTCCCATGCAACGCCATGATCGGCCAATCGACACCCAAGAAGGCTCGCCCCGACAAGAAGCGGGAAAACTCCCTGGCAAAGAGCGAAGCCGACATCCCAGGACTGTCGGTCGATCTCACCAACGTTGATCCGGGCGGCTGCGGTATTGGTTGGTCGACGGGCGGCAACATCCCATTCACACCATTGATGGAGGAACGCCTCTCGGAGATACCACAGGACTTCACCTCCCACATCGTCATCGATGGCACCATCCCCGTGCACCCACTGTTCACCGTCGACGGCGAGTCCTTCATTCGCTTCGACCCGGACGGCATGCGAACGTGGTCGAACGCAGAGATGCAGGCCGAGCTCGCCTATGCCCGTGGCGCCGTCGATGTATCGATCCCAACCGCCATCGGAACGATCGGTTTCTTGACGATCAGCCCGATCTCCACCGAGATGGATGGAGGCATCGAAGTTCGTCTCGCCGTCACCGCAGACGCTGGCACCGACCTCGCCGGAGGCGTACCGCCTGCGCTGTTGGAAGAATTGCTACCTGTGTCTGGAGAGCTCGAACTCGACGGCGTACTGCACTACAAGGGCCTCGGCCTGACAGACGATTCCTTCGTCGAGATCAACGGCGAGATGGCCATGTCGAGCAACAACGTCGTACACAACCTGACCTCGCCTGACTCCGAAGATGTCTTCCACGCAACTGGGCGTATTCGAGTCGACAGCGACGGCATCGTCGCCACGGCAACCGCTGAACAGTCACCGTTCCCAGAGGTCGACTTGAACGGCACGGCAACGCTCGACATCGGGATTCCATTTGATTCACTCGAGGACAGCTTCCTGCAATTCACTGGCTCGGCAAACTTTGGTGAGACCGACATCGGAGCCGAGGCGCTGATTCGTCTCGACAATGACGGGCTCTTGGTAACGGGCGACATTGAGCTCGTCGACTACGGCTACGTCGAGGTGCTCGGTCGAATCGGCCCAGGCGAGGTCACCCTGCACGGCGAAGCGGAAGTTGTTGTTCCGATCGGCGATCTCGATCAGCTCGCCGACCGAGTGCTCAGCGACATGACCAATCAGGAGCAGATCGCTGCGCTCGATCGGGCGATCGATCGACGGGTGAACGAACTGAGCGCCGCCAGTCCTCGTGAGGAGGCCAAGTTGCGCACGACCATTGCGGCCTTCCGCTTTGCCTATGCCGAAGTCCAAAAGGCAAACGACAACATCCGGATCAACAACGAAAAGATTGCGGGCGTCGACCGCCGGATCAAAGCCGAGAAGGACCGCCACGCAGCGCTGAGCTTCGGTCAGCGAATCATCGACGCAACTCCCCATGGCATCAAACTCGCCGCACTCGAAACCGAGCGGGCAGCGTACGTTGCAGCGAACAAAACCAACGCCGCCTACCGGGACACCTCGAATGCCCTGCTTAGCAGCACGGCACAGGCGACCATTGCGGCAGTCGCTTGGGATGACGAGCTCAACGACCTGGTCACCATGCAAGCAGAGGCATATTGGGGCAAGCTCACAACAGCCATCGCGAACACCCTGCTCTTGGGAGTCGACAGCATCCTCGACGCCTTTCTGATCGATGGGTCACTCGTTGGCATGGTCGACATCACCGTCGGCACCGAAGCCCTCGCCGGCGCAGGCAACCTCGAATGGTGCCGAGACGGCGAATGCTCGGGAGCGACCGGCGTCGATGTCAGCTTCAGCCCAGCGTTCTCGGTATGCGGCACCGTCTTGGGGCTCAACAACTGCCTGTAACTCCGTAGCATCGACAAATGTGAACCGCTAGGTGCAGCTCGTGCCTAGCGGTTCACTTTCTTTTACCGCGGGGCAGGTGCGCCGTTTGCACATGGAACGAAGACGATGTTCGTCACGGCCCTAGCCGGCGAGGTCGCCAACGACGGTTTGGATTTGGCGTAAGCCCTGCGCCAGTTGGTCGGCGAGAAGTTTGAGCTCGGTCTCGGCGATGTCGATCTGGATCGGCACGTCGAGCTTCACCGGCACCTCGGCCTGCACCGGAACGGTCTCGTTGATCGGCACGTCGACATCGAGGTTGATCGGCACGTCCACCTGCACCGGCACCTCGACGTTCACCGGCACGCTCACATCGACCGGAACCTGAAACCCGAGCCCCGTGTCGATTTCGATCGTTGTATCGACGGTCTGATCGATCGGGAAGATCTCATCGATCGTCACCACCTCGTTGATCGGGAACGTGAAATCTCGGTCGATCGTGATCGACGTGTCGATCACGACGGTTTCATCCACGGCCACATTGAACGTGAGCGACGAGTTCGAGAACTGCTCCAACTCGACGATGGCCTCGTTGAGCCCCTCACTGATCTGCGGTTCGAGCTCGGCGATCTGGCGAGAGATCTCCAACACCTGCGCCGAAACGATCGCCGAACCTGCAGCACCCTCTTCGACTCGGATCAGGTCGGCCTGGGTCTGTGCGAGCTCATCTTGGGTGTTGTTCAGCGAGCGCACCATGAGCCCCAACGCAATGATCGATCCGAGCAAACCAATCGCCAACATGATGACCGCAGGCTTCAGCCAGCTGCTGTCTTCCA
>CALBVK010000055.1 GCA_937969345.1 uncultured Acidimicrobiales bacterium | reverse complement strand
CATTCCGAGCTGCAGAAAGCCCCCATCGGCGCCCTCGATCGTGTCTTTGTAGATCGAGTGTTTGTAGATCCGGTCGAGGCGGATCTGCTTCGACGTTGGCAAGGTCACCGGCGACATCCGAACAATGAACTCGGGCCCGCCAAAACCAGGGCCCTTCCCTACCGTCAGCTCGGTGATGCCAACCCGGATGCACACGGAGCGGACGGTCGCCACGTCGAGCAAGTTTGATGCTGGCTCCGGGACTGGACCGTAGCGGTCCTCCCACTCCGATCGGATGTCCTCGACCTGAGCGGTCGTCGTGACGGCCGCCAAGCGGCGGTAGGCCTCCAAACGCTGGTCCTCGGTCTCCATGTAGCTATCGGGCAAGAACGCCTTGATCGGCAGCTCAATAGTGAGCTCTTCGACTTCCTCTACTTCTTCGCCCTTCAGTTCGCTGACCGCCTCGGTGACCATCTGGCAGTACAGGTCGTAGCCAACGGCGGCGATGTGGCCGGACTGACCGGTACCCAGCAGGTTTCCTGCGCCACGAATCTCGAGGTCACGCATCGCTATCTTGAATCCGGAGCCGAGCTCGGTTGCTTCCCCGATGGTCTTCAGGCGTTCGTAGGCCTGCTCGGTCAGGGACTTGTCGGCAGGAACCATCAGGTAGGCGTAGGCGCGTTGGCCCGAGCGTCCAACACGTCCGCGCAACTGATGCATCTGCCCAAGCCCCAACAAGTCCGCCCGATCGACGACGAGTGTGTTCACCGACGGCATGTCGATGCCGGTCTCGATGATCGTCGTACAAACGAGGACGTCGTATTCGCCTTCCCAGAAGTCGATGACAACTTGTTCGAGCGAGCCTTCGTCCATCTGGCCGTGTGCGATAGCGATGCGGGCTTCGGGCACCATCTCACGGATCTTGGCTGCGGTGTGTTCGATGTCCTGGACTCGGTTGTGGACGAAGAACACCTGGCCCTCACGGAGGAGTTCACGGCGAATGGCTTCGGTGATAGCCCGGTCGCTCTGCTCGCCGACATATGTGAGAATTGGCTGGCGTTCCGATGGAGCCGTCGACAGCAAGGTCATGTCTCGAATGCCCGTGAGACTCATCTCGAGGGTACGAGGCACCGGAGTTGCCGTCAGCGTGAGCACATCAACGTCGGTTCGCAGCGCCTTGATCTTCTCTTTGTGCTTGACGCCGAAGCGTTGCTCTTCGTCGACGATGAGCAAGCCGAGATCCTTGAACTTGAGTTCCTGGTTGAGCATGCGGTGCGTGCCGATGAGCAGATCGACCTTGCCATCGTTGGTGTCTTCGATGATTCGCTTCGCCTGGGCGTTGGTGAGGAAGCGACTGAGCACCTCGACCCGAACCGGAAAGCTTGCGTAGCGGTCGGAGAAGGTCTGATGATGCTGCTGGGCAAGCAGCGTCGTGGGCACGAGAACAGCGACCTGTTTGTTGTCTTGGATTGCCTTGAACGCTGCACGGACGGCGATCTCGGTCTTGCCGAACCCGACGTCGCCCACGACCAACCGGTCCATGGGGTACGGCCGTTCCATATCGGCCTTGACCTCGAGAATCGCCGTGAGCTGGTCGGGAGTTTCCTCATACGGGAAGGAGTCTTCGAGCTCTGTCTGGAACGGCGTATCTGGTGCGAACGCGTGGCCCTCAGCGGTGACTCGACGTTGATACAGCACGACGAGCTCTTGAGCGATCTCGCTGACCTCGGTGCGGACCTTCGCCTTGGCCTTGGCCCAGTCGCTGCCGCCCATTTTGGACAGCGTCGGGCTATCGCCACCGGTGTAATGACGAACAACGCCGATCTGATCGGACGGGATGTAGAGCTTGTCGTCGCCGCGATATTCGAGCAGCAAATAGTCGCGTTCGACCCCACCGATCGCCCTGGTGACCATTCCGGCAAAGCGTGCAACGCCGTGCTGGTGGTGCACGACGTAATCGCCGGGCGAGAGATCGTCGAAGGTGTCCTGTGAGGTGTTGGCTCGGGCGCGGGCCTTACGGTGCGTGCGACGGCGACCGGTGATGTCGGACTCGCTGAGCACTGCGATCTTTGACGAGGTAAACACCGCTCCCCGCTCGAGCGGAGCGACGACGATGCCGGGATTCGAAAGATCGAGCGTTTCGACGACGGGCAAATGGATGCCGTTGTCGGCGAGCAACACGGCGAGCCGGGGCGCTGTGCCTGCGCCGTCGGCACCAACGATGACGGTGAAGCCGTCGCCGATCAGGCGTTGCAGCTGGGTAACGAGCGGCGGCGGGTCGCCCATCGGCGATTCCCAGCCGGTTGCAGCAACAACGGATACGTCGGGGCTTTCGGGTGCGGTGGTCATTGTCCACACCGGTGCCTCGGTCTCGGTCAGGATCCGATCGAACGGCACGTGCAGCCGAGGAAATTCGTCTTCGCTATCGCCGTCGTCATCGATTGCACCCCAGGTTCGAGCGAGGGTTGTCGCAAGGTCAGCTTCTTCGTCGCGAATGTCGCCAGCGCGATCGCGCAGACGGCGGGGCTCCACGAGAACGACGAGGGCGTCAGCACCGACGTGGTCGACGAGCACCGAGTCGCGGTCGGTGAGCCATGGGAGCCACGACTCCATGCCGTCGAAGAATTCGCCGTCGGAAAGACGTTCCCAATGTTCGCGGCCCCACGGCTCGGACGCCACGAGATCGCGCGCCCGGTCTGCAATGGCTTCTGACGCCACGACTTCGCGAGCTGCATGGATCACAACCTCGGACCGCGTAACCGTCGAGCGCTGGTCGTTGATGCCAAACTCGCTGAGGCGGTCGACCTCATCGCCCCACAAGTCGATTCGAACCGGGGCGCTCGCGGTGCTTGGGAACACGTCGACGATCGATCCACGCACCGCAAAGTGTCCCCTGCTCTCGACCTGCGGTTCGCGGCGGTAGCCCGAATCGACGAGCTGCCTGGCGAGATCAGCGATGTCGATCTGATCGCCGACCCCAACGATGATCGGCTCAAGATCGTCGATACCGGGGCCGAGACGTTGCACGAGCGCACGCGCCGATGCAACGACGACCTTTGGCGCTCGGGCGGGGTCTTGGAGACGCCAAAGCACCTCGAGCCGACGGCCCATCGTTTCGACGTTCGGGCTGATCCGCTCGAATGGCAGCGTTTCCCACGCTGGAAAGATCGCCACTTCGTCCTCACCGAGGTAGATCGCAAGATCTGATCGGAGACGTTCAGCCTCGGTCGATGTCGGCACGGCGACGACGACTGGGGTTCGTTCGGTTTGTTCGGCGATTGCGGCGAGCGTGAGCGGCCGGCCAGCCTCGGGAACGGCGACGACAGCGGATCGTTTTCCCATGACCCCGATGAGGCCGGGATCGTCCTGCAGCGGGGTGACGAGCGCGCGAAGTGGAGCGTCGCTCATTTGCGATTTACGTCGTTCATGATCGCCTCGAGTTCTTCGTCGAGAAACCGAGGCACGACATCGGCAGCGCGTTCGATGGCGATGTCGAGTTCGACGCGATCGGCTTTACCGGGACGGCGGAGCACATAATCGGACACCGACTGTGTTCCGGGAGGTCGACCGATGCCGATTCGGAGCCGGAGAAAGTCTTGGGTGTGTAGGTGCTGTTTGAGCGACTTCAGGCCATTGTGGCCGGCGAGGCCGCCGCCTGACTTCACTTTCAGCGTGCCAGCCTCGAGGTCGAGTTCGTCATGAATGACGACGATTTTGGTGGCGTCCTCGATGCCGTAACGCTTTGCGAGATCGCGGGCGCTGCGCCCGGACTCGTTCATGAACGTCTGTGGGAACGCAACCACGACCAGCTTTGTGCCGATTCGCAGTTCGGCGAGGCGTGCTGCTTGCTTGGATGCCTTCAGCGTCGATCCCTGGCGGGTTGCCAACAGATCGACGACATCGGCGCCCACGTTGTGTCGGGTGCCGTCGTACCGATCGCCCGGGTTCCCCAATCCAACCACTAAGAGGTCAGCGGGGGTCCCGGTGCGATCAGCAGACTTTCGACCAAACATCAGGTGAGTCTCGCATGCGGCGTGAGGTATCGCTCACGCTGCAATGCAAGGCGTCGGTCCGTTATCAGGACTCGTCGCCACCCTCGGAATCGCCACCGTCAGCAGGTGCTGCTGCACCCTCTTCGCCGTCTTCAGCATCGGCAGCTTCGTCAGCGCGCATTGCTTCGAGGGTCGAACGGGTAACGAGTGCACTTGCGATGGTCTCTTCGCCATCGACCTCGGTGCGAACACCCTCTGGGAGTGCGACATCGGAAACGTGGATTGCTTCGCCGACCTCGAGCTCGGAGATGTCGACCGGGAGTTCCGTTGGGATGGCATTTGGCTTCGACAGCACGGAAAGGGCGAACATGGTCTGATCGACCATGCCGGAGACGTCGGTGACCTTCTTGGCATCGCCGATGAGGATGACGGGAACCTCGACCTCGACCTCGGCGTTTGCGTCGAGGCGAATGAAGTCGACGTGGATGACGTCACGACGGGTTGGGTGGCGCTGGATGTCCTTGACGATCGAGAGCTGCTGGTCGCCTTCGATGTCGAGGGTGAGTAGGGCGTTCACGCCTGCATCGGTGGTAAGGGCCTTACGCAGTGCTGGCCATTCAACGGCGACCGAAACGGGGTCGGCGCCGAGGCCGTATACGACTGCGGGGACCATGCCCTCGCGGCGGAGCCGACGGCTCGATCGGGTACCGGTAACGCGACCGGTATGTGCGGTGAGAAGTAGCTCGCTCATGGCGCCATCCTTCGTCTAGATAGGTTTTTGGACTTTGCAAGGTTACCGGCATTTCACCGAGAACGACGCATCCCGATCGCCTCCCTCGATCAGTTCCGGGGTCTGACCCCAAACCCGACAAACACCGCCTCCGGCGCCCAGGCTCCGTGCCGCCTGAACGCTCCCTGAAAGGAGCACCCGAGTTCGAAGCTGCGAAGCCGGTTCGAACGGGCTCGGCCTCCGGCCGGCTAAGCGCGAGGTCGAGGAGCCGCCAGGCGACGGATCCGAGCCTTAGGAATGATTGTTCCCGTCGAAGATCTCCGACACCGTGGTGTCGGCAAATACCGCTTCGACGGCCCGGGCGATGATGTCGGCTACCGACAGCACGACGAGCTTGTCGAACTGCTTTTCGGGACCGATTGGCAACGAGTCGGTGACGATGACC
>CALBVK010000054.1 GCA_937969345.1 uncultured Acidimicrobiales bacterium | reverse complement strand
GCCCAATGGGTCGTCACTCGTTGTTCGGTGATGAGGCCGGCTTCGGCGAGCAGAAACGTGCCGGTGCACACCGACGCAACCCGTTCTGCATCGGTGGCACATCGCACCATCCACTCAAGCATCTCTGAGTGTTCGCCCAGATTGCGGGTCGTTCTCCCACCGGGCACGAGAAGGATGTGCACCGGGCCATTCGGCGTTGCACGAAACGTTTCCGTGGGAGCGACTCGCATGCCGCTTTCACTCAGGACCGGCTCAAGGGTTGAGGCGACGAGTTGTACGTCGTAGCGATCGGCGTCGATTCCGAGTACGTCCATTGCTTCGTTCGCACCAATGAAGACCTCGTGTGGCCCAGTGATGTCGAGCGGCTGGTACCCCGCAAACATCGGGATCAGAACGTTGCGCATGGTTCCAGCAAAGCGAACTCCCACGATGGCGTCAATGACGCATATCCCACGTTTCCCGCCACGACATCCCAACAAACTCAACAATCACGACAGTTTCGTACCTGGTACCTTTCGGGCGAAACGTACCAGGTACGAAAGTTCGGTTTGGTAGCAGGTACGGTTTGGAAATGGCCGCAGTTGATGTTTCGTACACCGTTTCTGGATCGGGTCCGCCGCTCTACATGGTCCATGGCATCGGAAGTCGCAAAGAGACCTGGACCACCATCACCGAAGCGTTCGCCGACGACTTCACCTGCGTAGCAATCGACCTTCGCGGTCACGGCGAGAGCCCGGTTCCACCAGTTCCGTACACGCTCGATGACCTCATCGATGATGTCGAGGCTGTCCGCGAGAAGCTCGGCCACGAGGCCATCCATATCATTGGCCATTCCCTCGGGGGACAGATCGGACCGGGCTATGCCCATCGGTACCCAACCCGAACGCTAAGCGTCGGCCTCCTCAGTACTGCGGCTGGTCGAACGCCCGACGACAGCGCCAGGGTCAAAGGCGTCGTTGCCCGCATGCGCGAAGAGGGCATCGAGAACGTGCTCACAACCCTGGTCGACCGCTGGTACACCGAGCCGTTCGCCGCGGCGAATCCCGACGTGATCGCAAACCGGATCGATCAGGTCCTCACCACCCCACCCGAGGTTTTCCTGTCGGTCTTCGATGTCTACGCAGAGACCGAGATGATTCACTGGCTCCCCGAGGTCACCGCACCCTGTCTCGTCCTCACCGGTGAAAACGACCCTGGTTGTAGCCCTCGGCTCAACCGCATCATCCACGGCGCACTACCCAACAGCGAGCTCGTGATCCTCGCCGACCTGCGTCACTCGATCGTCGTCGAAGCACCGCACCGAGTCATTGCGCCGCTGCGCGAATTTCTCGACCGAGTGGTGCAATAGGCGCGGTCGACAGCTGGTCGATCGATGTAGAGATCTGAGACACTGACCCAATGGCTGACTCCCAATCACGCGTAACGACGGTTCGATGGAACATCGTGGACGACATGGGGCCGCTCGCGAACGCGACGCGACGCGAGCCGATCACGATCGACCAACAGCTGATCGATGACTTCCAGCGAGATGGCGTCTGTTACGTGCCCAGTGCCTTCGTCGAGTGGGTCGAACCGCTTCGGGCTGGTCTTGGTCGGGTGATGTCGGCGCCCGACGACTACGCCTTCACGAGCGACAGCGCAGAGCCCGGAGAACCTGGTCGGTTCTTTGACACGTACTGCAACTGGCAACGCGTGCCCGAATTCTCAACGTTCGCGCTGACCTCGACCGCGGCGTCGCTTGCGGCGCAATGTATGCAGTCGTCGACAGCGCAGTTCTTCCACGAGCACGCCTTCGCCAAGGAGTCCGGCACACAGAAGGCCACCCCCTGGCATCACGACCTCCCCTACTACTGCATCGACGGCCAGCAAACAGCGAGCGTCTACGTGGCACTCGACGACACACCAGCCGAAACCGCGGTGCGGTTTCTCGCCGGGTCCCACAGAGACGGCAACACCTATGTTCCCCGTCGGTTCCGAACCGGCAGCGACTATGACTACGACGATCCAACGATGGTCAGCGCTCCGACATTCGAGGGCGACGACGACGATGCTCGGGTCATCGCCCGTGAGCTTTCTGCCGGTGATGCGATCGTTTTCGACTTCCGGACCTTGCATGGGACAACCGACGCGCCGGTGACGACGCGACGCCGTGCGTTTTCGACCCGATGGCTGGGCGACGACGTTCGCTATGTCGAACGCCTGGGCGTCACCTCGCCTCCCCTGGACCTCGACCTTGCACCGGGCGATCGCATGCCGGAGACGCTCTTCCCGACGCTGTGGAGTACGTCATGAGATGGATCGACACCGACGCACATCCCATCTCCGACGTGAACTATCGGGCGCAATGCGCTGACCAGCTCGACTCGGCGGGAGCGCTCGTGCTCTCCGGCTTCTTCAGCGCCGCATTCGTCGACGCCGTACGCTCCGAATCCGCCGGCCGCGAGAACGAGGGGTACTTCACGTCGAGCACCCACAACATCTGGCTGACCCCGCCCGACCCTGAGCTCGGTGAAGCCCACATCTACAACCGTCAGATCGTGAGCACCAAGGGTCTTCTTGCCGACGACCAGGTCGCCCCGGATTCGCCCTTGCGAGCCGTCTACGACGATGAGGTGTTCCGTTCCTTCATCGCCGATGTCGTCGGTGTTGACGCGGTCCATCCCTATGACGATGCGTTGTCATCCATCAACGTGCACTTTCACCGCGATGGCGAGGAGCTCGGATGGCATTTCGACAACAGTTCGTTTGCCGTGACGATGCTCATCCAACCACCCGAAGCTGGGGGCGAGTTTGAGTACGTCAAGGATCTCCGAAACGCCGAAGCTGGTGAGCAGAACTTCGCAGGTGTCCAAACGGCGATCGACACCCGGACCGGGGTCGAGACCCTCACCTTTGACCCGACCGACCTGGTGCTCTTCCGAGGACGAAACTCCATGCACCGGGTGGCGCCGAGCCGCGGACAGCGCACTCGCATCCTCGTGGTCATGGCCTTCAACACCGAACCCGGCATCGGCCTATCCGAATCCGCCAAAGCAACCTTCTACGGCCGCGCCTAGGCCAGACCGAACAACGAGAGGTTACGCACCTTTTTGGACGCGGCCGGTTTCGTATGCCCACATGGCAATCTCCACGCGGTTGCGCGCTCCGAGCTTGTTCATGAGACTCGCCAAGTGTGTCTTCACCGTGCTGAGGCTGATGTACAGCTCGTTAGCGACTTCTTCGTTCGTGTGCCCCGCCGCCACCGACAACAAGACCTCTTCTTCGCGATCGGTAAGTGACTCGATCGGCTGATCGGGAGGCGATGTCGCGCTCGCATCGGCAAAGGCGCTGAGCAACCGAACCGTCACGCTCGGCGCAATGAGCGCATCCCCAGCAGCAGCGGCATGCACTGCTTGCACGAGCAGTTCCGGGCCAGCATCCTTCAGCAGAAACCCCCGCGCCCCCGCCTTCAGCGCACCATGGACGTACTCATCGAGGTCGAACGTGGTGATCACCACGACTGCGAGTGGATCGTCGACATCGGGTCCGGCAAGAAGCTCCGTCGCCGCAATACCGTCCAGCTCGGGCATTCGAATATCGAACAGGCAGACGTCAGGGCGAAGGCGACGCGCCATCTCGACGGCCTCTCTTCCGTCCGCTGCAGTTCCGACGACCTCGATGGTCGGCTGTGCGTTGAGGATCATCTCCAGGCCGACACGCACCAAGTCTTGATCGTCAGCGATCACAACGCGGATGGTCATCGGCTCGGGCTCGCAATCGGCAGCTCCGCTTTGACGAGCCAACCGCCGGCTGGGCCTGGCCCGGCATCGAGGGTCCCGCCGAGCAATCGTGCCCGCTCAGCCATCCCGACGAGTCCGTATCCCGGCGAGTCGTTTCGAGGCGAGTTGGTGCCGTTCACCTTGCCATCGTCGCGCACCGTGAGCTGATATGCGTCGGCCACCCGCTCAACCTGCACGTCGACACGAGATGCACCGGTCGCGTGGCGTACGGCGTTGGTGACCGATTCCTGAGCGATTCGGAAGATCGCCGCGCCGAGTGCCGACGGCACGTCGTTCTCGGCTGGCGAATCGACTGCCACGTCGAGCCCGCCGACTCTTCCCGCTAGCGACTCGAGTTCTCGTAGCCCGGGTTGAGGAGCGAGTTCGGCGTCTTCATCGCCGCGCAACGAGCCAACCATCGACCGCATGTCAGCGAGTGTTCTCGCCGCGGCCTCCTCGATAATCGCCAGCGCTTGTTCTGCTGCAGCTGGGTTCGTCGCTGCGACCGTGCGACCGGCTTGTGCCTGGATCGCTATTGCCGAGACGTGATGGGCAACCGAGTCGTGGAGCTCACGAGCGATCTGTTCCCGTTCGGCCGAACGCACCTCGACGATGGCTTGCTCAGCGGATCGTCGTTGCGCCCGAACGAGAGCTCCAGCCTCGGCCGGCACAGCCATAACAATGAACCCGCCAATGAACTCGCCCACGCCATTCCAATCGATGACAGCGTTGAGTAACCCCGCGGCGATGAAGGCGCCGACGCCGATCAAGCAGTCACGACCGGACCCCCATCGGAACAGCGAGTACACGGTCAGTAGGACGAAGATCGCCGTGTATGGACCGTCGGGAACCTCAGCGAAAATCGCCGCGGCGAGCAACGTGGCGTTCATCGCGATGAAGGTGATCAACATCATCAGGAGTGGTTTTGTCCGACGCCACAACATGGACGGGATGAGGGCGAACACGAGCGTCATATGCCAGTGACGCCAGATCAACGGCTCGTTGAAGATCCACTCCATCGTGCCCGCAACGACCAACGCTGCAACCAACCACCAGTCACGGGCGACCCGTTTCGGCGGGTTCAGAACCGCTGGCTCACTAAAGAAGCCCACGGTCGAGCGTCGGATGTCGCTCGTTGGCGAAAGGAATGAACCGGACATGTAGGCAAGCGTAAGTGAGATCGGCGGCCGACGTATCGGCCGAAAGTACGACCGCGATATCGGCTCATCGATGGGTTGAGATACGACCATTCCTCCGATGCGGAAATCGGCCCCGATCACAACGATGAAGCAGTACCAATTTCGAACATTGCTTATCAGGAGGACATCGTGTCAAACGCGCTGTATCGATTGGGTCGCTCGGCGGCCAAACATCCATGGAGGGTCATCGCAATATGGCTCCTCGCCGCTCTCGCCATCGTGGCGTCATCGATTGGCTTTGGGCGCACGCTCGAGGACTCCTTCGAGGTGCCTGGGCTCGACTCACAAACCGCCCTCGACTTGCTGTCGGACGCGCAATCCGATACGGCCGGGCTGACCGCTCAGGTCGTCGCTACCCCCAAGGATGGAAGCACGTTCTTCGACTCACCAGATGCCCAAGTCGACCTGGCCGAATTGCAGGCGGGCATTGCGCAGCTGCCGAACGTGCTCGGAACGACCGATCCGGCTGGCGCGCTCGCGCTCGGCCCCGAAGGTGCAGCACAGTCCGGCACGATTTCGCCCGATGGCCGTATTGGTCTGGTTCGCATTCAGTACCCCGTGATCGAAGAACTCTCGGCGGAGGACCTCGAGACACTGACCATGTTCGTCGAAGAGCTCGGCGAACGCTCGAGCCTCCAGGTCGAATCCAACGGCGAGCTGCACTTCACGTTCAGCGAAGCGGAAACGGGCATCGGCGAGATGATCGGACTGGTCGCCGCCGTCATCATCTTGTTGGTCGCCTTTCGCTCGATCATCGCAATGGGGCTGCCAATCGGGATAGCCCTGTTCGGTCTCGCGATCGGCATCACGTCGATGTCGCTCATCACCTACCTCATCGACATTCCGAGTTGGGCACCACAGGTTGCGAGCATGGTCGGGCTCGGCGTCGGCATCGACTACGCGTTGTTCCTCGTGACACGACACCGCGAGCATCTCGCCGAGGGTATGGCGGTAGCGGAATCGATCGGACGTGCGGTCGCAACCGCTGGCCAAGCGGTCGTGTTCGCTGGCGGAACTGTTGTCATCGCAATCCTCGGCCTCGGCTTCTCGGGTGTTCCGTTCATGACCGCCGCCGGCGTCTCAACATCGGTCGTCGTGCTGATCATGGTTGTTGCGTCCATCACGCTGCTGCCCGCACTGCTCGGACTGGCCGGGCACTCGATCGACAAGTGGAGCTTCGGCCGGGCGAGCACAACCAACGGTGCGAGCCCGGGTTGGTCTCGCTGGGGAACACACGTGTCCAAGCACGCCTGGCCGTACGCGATCGGCGTCACCGTGCTTCTCCTTGCAATGACGGCGCCCGTGCTCAACCTGCAGCTCGGTTTCCCCGATGACGGATCGTTCCCCGAATCTCGAACCGAACGCCGGGCGTACGATCTCGTAGCCGAGGGGTTTGGCGCAGGAATCAACGGCCCGTTGGTTATCGCCGTCGACCTCGCCGACGACCTCGACGATCAAGCCATCGCCGAACTCGTCCCCACGTTGTCGAGCGCCATCAACAGCGACCCAGGAGTCGCTGCGGTCGCTCCGGCAGAGGTAAACGTCGACGCTGGTGTAGCCACAATCGTTGCGTTCGCCACCACCTCGCCACAGGACGAAGCGACACTGGAGACGGTGCAGCGGCTGCGAGCCGAGGTCTTCCCTGAAGTGCTACAGGGCACCGACACCACCGCTCACGTCGGAGGGCTCACGGCAAACTTTGCTGACATCGGCGACCGCATTACAAGCCGACTCCCCTTGTTCATCAGTGCGGTCATCGCCATGTCGTTCGTGCTTCTCATGATCGTCTTCCGATCGATCCTCGTGCCACTTAAAGCAGCGTTGCTCAATCTGCTCAGCATCGGCGCTGCATACGGCGTGCTCGTCATGGTCTTCCAATGGGGCTGGGGCATGGAGCTCATTGGACTCGAAGCAACGGTTCCGATCGTGTCATTCATTCCCATGTTCATGTTCGCGATCCTCTTTGGCCTTTCGATGGACTACGAGGTATTCCTCCTCAGCCGGGTTCGAGAGGAATACCTGCGGACGGGAGACAACGACGCTTCGGTCATCCACGGCATTGCCAGCACCGCACGAGTAATCACCTCGGCTGCGCTCATCATGATCTCGGTTTTCGGCGGTTTCGTTCTCGGTTCGGACCCGACGATCAAGATGATGGGCCTCGGACTCGCAACGGCGATCTTCGTCGACGCCACCATTGTCCGCATCGTGCTCGTCCCAGCAACGATGAAGCTCATGGGAGATACCAACTGGTGGTTGCCCGCATGGCTCGATCGAATCCTGCCGACCCTCGACCTCGAGGGCGGACCAGAGCTCGATGTCATAGACGTCGAGGTCGTCGACGAACCGGTCCTCGTCGGTAGCGGCGTCTAAGTACTCGACCGGCGTATCCCTTGGATTCTCTGAGGGATACGCCGAGCGAGCTTCGCCCCATCCATAGAATGCGGTAGTCCATCGAGGAGGACCGTGGCAAGCATCGCCGAACATGAGGTCGTCACCTATGGAGATCTCCCGGACCAATTCGTGCACGTCTACCAGCCCGCCGGCGAATCAGTCGGCACGATCGTGTCCATCCACGGCGGCTACTGGCGAGCCAAATACGGCCTCGACCTCCATGGTCCAATGGCCAAGCACCTCGTCGGTCAGGGCTGGACGGTGTGCAATATCGAATACCGACGGGTCACCCCCGAGGGTCAAGGTGTGTGGCCCGAAATGTCGAGCGATGTTCTCGACGCCTGTGCCCTCGCCGCCGATCTCCCCAGACCGTGTATTGCGATTGGACACTCCGCCGGCGGCCAGCTCGCACTTTGGGCAGCCGGGCAGCCATCGTCCACGCTCGACGCCGTTGTGGCCCTTGCACCGGTGAGCGACTTGTTTCTCGCCGATGGCCTCGAGCTCAGCAACCACGCAACCAACGAACTGTTCGAAGCAACAGCCGCCGATCGGCCAGACCTCTACGCCACGGCCTCACCGCTCTATCTGTTACCGCTCGGCATTCCGCAACTTCTCGTCCACGGCCGATCCGATGAGGACGTTCCCTATGAGATGGTGCCGGACTACGTCGAAGCGGCAACGGCCGCAGGGGATCAAGTAACCCTCGTCAATCCGGCGAAGGTGGACCACATGGACGTCATCGATCCGGCACACAGTGTGTGGCGCACCATCGACATCTGGCTGTCGGCTCAGGCGGCGATCAGCTGATGCTCGAACCACTCGCTGGAGATCTTCCCGATGACTGGGAGGACGACGTCAATCCGGACAGGCTCCGCGGCTGTCAGTACTGGCGCTGCGAGG
>CALBVK010000053.1 GCA_937969345.1 uncultured Acidimicrobiales bacterium | reverse complement strand
TGTCAGCCGCAGAAGCGGCCGACGGTACTTTCGCCATTCCCCCAAGAATGACGAAGTGAATGTACAGCGTCGAGCGCTAGCTCGCCGCTTCCAGAGCGCGCTTTGTGAGAACCTGCGCCAGATGCGTGCGATATGCAGCGTCTGCGTTGAGGTCCTCTGGCGGCTCCGTGCCGTCGGCTGCCATGGCAGCAGCGTCGGCCGCTGAGGCCCCGCTGGCCAGTGCAGCTTCGGTTGCGCTTGCTCGGATCGGGGTGGATCCCATGTTGACAAGCGCAACGCCCTTGCCCCCATCGGCCACCGCGACACCGACGATCGCCCAGTCTTGGGCTCGACGGTTGAACTTCTGGTAGTTCCATCCTCCGGTGTTCGCTGGTACCCGAACCTCGACGATCATCTCGTCAGGTTCGAGCGCGGACTCGAAGTAGCTCTTGAAGAAGTCTGTCGCTGCAATTTCACGCTGGCCATTCGGACCCTGCGCCACGATCGTTCCGCCGAGCGCGAGCACTGCGGCGGGGAGATCCGATGCCGAGTCGGCGTGAGCCAACGTGCCACCGAGCGTTCCTCGGTGACGTACTGCAGGACCACCGACGAGCGACGCAACATGAGCGAGCATCGGGCAGGCTTCGGCCAGTACAGAACTGGTCTCGAGCTCCTTGTGCTTGGTCATTGCGCCGATCGCGACGTGACCGTTGCTCTGATTGATGTAGGACAGGTCGCTAAGACGCCCCACGTCGATCAGTTGCGTCGGTGTCGCAAGTCGGTACTTCATCATTGGGATGAGCGAGTGCCCACCGGCGAGAAGCTTGGACTCGTCGCCGTACTCTCCGAGGAGCTGAATGGCGTGTTCGGCCGACTCGGCGACCGTGTAATCGAATGCTGCGGGGATCATGCCGCACCTCCGTTCGAGTTGATCGCTTCCCAAATTCTCTTTGGTGTTGCCGGCATGTCCATGTCGGTGACGCCGTATGGCGACAGTGCGTCGCAGACGGCGTTCATAACCGCAGCAGCCGAACCAATGGTTCCAGCTTCGCCAGCACCCTTGACACCCAACGGGTTGGTTGTCGATGGGGTGACGGTGAAGTCGAGCTGCATGGATGGAACTTCCATCGCCGATGGCACCAGGTAGTCCATGAACGACGGGTTGCTGATGTTGCCATCTTCGTCGTACACGGCTTCCTCGAACAGTGCCTGAGCAACACCTTGCACGATGCCTCCGTGGAGCTGCCCCTCGACGATCATTGGATTGACCTGGTGGCCACAGTCGTCGACGGCGACGTAGTCGATGAGTTCGACTCCACCGGTTTCGGTGTCGATCTCGACGACGGCGACGTGTGTGCCGAACGGGAAGGCAAAGTTTGGTGGGTCGAAGCTGACCTGTTCTTGCAGGTTTGGCTCCATGCCATCGGGGAGGTCGTGTGCCGCAAACGCTGCGAACCCGAGCTCTTGGATGTGCACCGACTTTGACGGCGAGCCCGCAACCGAGAACGCTCCAGCTTCAAACTGGACATCTTCGGGAGCAGCCTCGAACTGATGGGCGGCGATGAGCTTGGCCTTCTCGACCACCTTGTCGGCAGCCATCGCAATAGCGACGCCGCCAACGGCGAGTGAGCGAGACCCGTAGGTGTCGAGACCGAGCGGGCTCTTGGCCGTATCGGAGTGCAACACCTCAACGTCGTTGGGGTCGACGCCCATCTTGTCGGCGATGATCATCGACCATGCCGTCTCGTGGCCCTGTCCGTGTGGTGTCGAACCCGACACCACTTCGACCTTGCCGGTCGGCAGCAAGCGCACGGTTGCGTGTTCCCAACCGCCCGCTCCGTAGTTGAGCCCGCCGAGCGCACGTGAGGGTGCGAGGCCGCAGATCTCGACGTAGCTGCACATGCCCATGCCGAGTTGCTTGGCTTCGCCAGCTTCACGACGACGAGCTTGCTCGGCGCGAAGGTCGGCAAGCTTGACCATCTCGAGCGCCTTGTCGTGCGCTGGACGGTAGTGGCCCGAGTCAAAGATCAGCGTTGATGCTGCCTCGTGGTTCTCGAACGCTTCGCCACCGTTGATGTAGTTGCGTGCCCGAATTTCTTCCGGCGTGATACCAACCTCTCCCGCGAGCATGTCCATGATGCGCTCGATGGCGTAACTGGCCTCGGGTCGACCGGCACCGCGATAGGCGTCGGTCGGGGTCATGTTCGTGAAGTGGCCATCGCAGGTAAACGCGAGGTTCGGGATGTCGTAGACGCCCGTGTACAAGAAGCTGCCCAGGAGCGGAACACCTGGGGTGATCAGCATCATGTAGGCGCCCATGTCTGCATCGATGTGCACGCGGACCGAGCTGATCTTGCCGTTCTCGTCGGCGGCAACTTCCATGTGCTGGATCTGGCCACGTCCTTGGTGGGACGAGCCAGCGGCTTCGGTGCGCGCTTCGGTCCAGCGGACCGGAACGCCCAAGTGATTCGCCAACGTGACCGACAGGATTGCATCGGGATCGACGTTGAGCTTGCCGCCAAAGCCGCCGCCAACCGACGGTGCGATGACACGGATCTTGCTCTCGGCGATTCCGGTGGTCGCTGCGATCATCACCTTCAAGATGTGCGGGATCTGGGTCGCAGAGTAGAAGGTGATTTCCCCACCGGCAGGTGAAGGAATCGCCAAGCATCCACGAGGTTCCATCGGTGATGGAATCATGCGCTGCTGAACGAACTTTGCCTTCACGGTGTGCGCAGCTTCAGCGAACGCCTTCTCCGTGCCTTCAGGATCCGGAATCAGCGGCCAGTGGAAGGCCTTGTTGGTTTCCAGGTCCGAGTGGGCCATGACCTCATTGGCAACCGCGGCTTCGAGCGAGCCAACAGCGGGGAGCGGGTCATAGTCGACGATGACCTTCTCGGCCGCGTCCGCTGCGCCGTAGCGATCGTTGCACAACACAACGGCCACGATGTCGCCGACGTGCTTTGCCTCTTCGACGCAGACCGGGTTGTGCGGCGGGTTCACCATGTCTTCGGTGACCGGCCAGGCACAAGGGAGTGGAGCGAGCCAGAGTCCCATGTCGGCGAGCTGTGCTCCGGTGTACACCGCGGTGACGCCGGGCATTGCTTCGGCTTCGGAGGTGTCGATGCTCAGGATCTTTGCGTGGCCCATCGTTGAGCGGACCATGCCCATCCAGAGCTCGCCGGGAGCGTGGATGTCGTCGATGAACTTGTTCTCGCCAATGAGGAGCGCAGGGTCTTCTTTGCGGAGCATCTTGGTGCCCATAACTGCGGTCATGAGGCACCTCCAGCAACGCTTTGAACGGCCTTGACGATGTTGTGGTAGCCGGTGCAGCGGCACAGGTTGCCTTCGAGCCCTTCACGAATTTGTTCTTCGGTGGGGTTCGGGTTTTCCTTCAAGAACGAGGTTGAGGCCATGACCATGCCTGGCGTGCAGTATCCACATTGCAGGGCGTGGCACTGCTGGAATGCCTCCTGCATGGGATGCCAGTTCTGGTCGCCGGTAGAGATCCCCTCGGCTTCGGCTACCGCCGAGAGGCCTTCGATCGTCGTGAGTTCCTGCCCATCGGCTTGGACCGCAAGCACCGTGCAGGACTTCACTGACTCACCGTTCATATGGATGGTGCACGCTCCACACGAGGAGCTGTCACAACCGACATTTGTGCCGGTCAATCCAAGATTGTCTCGGAGGTGATGGACCAACAGTGTTCGTGGTTCGACATCACGTGAATACGTCGATCCGTTGACGGTTATGGACACTTCCATACGCAACCCCTTGGCTTGTTGTTTCGTTTGACCAACCGATTCTGGCGCAGATGTGTGACGCGCGCCACTTTGTCTCGCGGCTGGCGAGATGCGGCCGTTGGCCGGCCTCGACTCGCGCTGCGGAACGCGTGCGCATTTTCGGTCGAACCGGCTTCGCAGCTTCGACGTACCGTGGCAACGTTTCGAGTCCTCGGTGGAGTGGTGACACGAGAACAACGGCACTCGGAGACGGACGGGTGGTCCGTCACCGACCGAGTCATGCCAGGACCGCGGCGGCGGGAGGCCGCATTACCCTGTGTGCGTGGCGAATCTTGGCAAGTTGGTTCTGGTTCTCTTGGCGGTCGTTGGGCTCTATGCGTTGCCGAACATCGTCTCGGATTGTCCTGAAGGTCGAGAATGGAGCTGCACCAACCGTCTCGTGCCTGAGGACGTCGATGGTTCGACCGCACGACTCGTCGCCGTTTCGCTCGACGGCGAGGCCGCAGTCGTCCTCTCCACCGACGACGAGATCGCACAGCTGCATCTATGGGATCTCGAGTCTGGAGAGATTCAGCGCACGATCGAGGCCTCGCTCGATATCGAGCCGACCATGATGTTCTTTAGCTCGGATGGAGCGGCGGTCGTCCTGGCGGAGAAGCCAACGGACAACGAAGCGCTCGCCCGTGAGATCGTCAGCGTGGACCTCACCGATGGTGCGATCGACGTGGCCACCGCCGCAGACATTGATCGCGTCGCAGAATTCGACGACGCCCAAGCCCAGCTCGTCGATGCGCTCGACGGCGGTGAACTCGTCGTGGCCACTGCGGAGGGCGATTGGTTTGTCGACATCGACACGACTGAGCAATGGACGGCGCGTAGTGCGCGCTTCACGACGTCGCGCTCGGACGCGTTCATTGTGCTGCGCGCCGAGTCGGCCCAAGCCATGCCACGGATCTTGCGAAAGCATCCGTCACGGATTCAGATCCTCGACATCGACGACGAGGATGTGACCATGGATATCGACTTGCCGAGCGAGGTTGTCGACGCGCAGTGGAGCGGCGATGGAGATCAGCTTGTCGCTGTTGATACCGATGGCGTCCTCACCATCTTCGTCCGTGAATCGGACCGTTAGTCGCAGACCGTGTTGGTCGTGACCCCGGCCATTCGTGATCGGATGATGAACTCGTCGGCGGTGGTGCCTGAGACTGTTGCGGTGAGGGTCGTGTAGTTCGCGACCCAGGTGTTGTTGCGTCGGACCGTGTACTTGTTCTCGCCCGCAATAGCGGTCCAGGTGAGCGTGACCGTCCCGTTGCCATTGTTGGTCACCGCACACGTCTGACCGTCCGGCGGTGGCGGCGGGTCGCCATCGAGAACGCAAGTCGTGTTCGTGGTGACGCCAGCCTGGTTGGAGCGAATCACGTACTCAGCGCCAGCCGGAGCACCGTTATCGGTGTACGTAAGTGTGTTGCCCGGGGTAGCCAGCCACTTATCGTCGCGCCGCACGACGTAGCTGTTCTCGCCGGCGATCGCCGTCCACGACAGCGAGATCGAACCAGCGCCATTCGCTGAAGCGGTGCAGGTCTGGCCCTCCGGCGGTGGTGGGGGAGGCGGTGGTTCGGGTGCGCCGAAGTCGAAGAACGCTGTGGTGCCGACCCGCAGGTTGTTCGTCCGGCTGCCGTCGTAACCGACGAGCAGACCGCGAGGCACGACGGTCATTGCTCCGACGCCTCGCCCAGAGTTGTTGCCCGGGTTCCACGTCAGCGGCGTCCCGTCGACCACGCTGAGCGCAGCGAGTTGGGTGCGCCAGACGCCGCCCGCAATTCGGCTGCCCGTGCATTCGTCCGGTCCGCTGTTGGGCGCCATGAGTTCGGTGGTGCCGGGGCCCGAATCGATCTTGCAGAAGTGTCCACCGACGTAGACCGCGTTGTTGGACACCGCAACGCTGAAGTTCGAGTCACGCATGTAGTGCTGCCAGCGGAACTGGTCGGGAGCTTCGGTCGTTGGGACCATGGTGACGTAATCGCTGATCGTCGCTGTGCCTTGTGCGATCACGAAGGCAGAAAAGTCGGGTGTAACGGCTCCGTAGGTGATGTCGTTGTATGTGTTGTACGCCGGGATGTTCGACCGCATTCGATGCGCGGTGAGCGACGGAGCGTTCGGGTTGCTGATGTTGATGACCGCTGTGCCGCGTAGCGGGGTGCCGTTGATTGACGTTGCTCGATGGATGACGCCGAGCCGGCTGCCGTCGGGGGAGACCCCAAGGCCAGCGATCGGCGAGTATGTGGCCCCGAAGTCGAACGAGAACGAGTTGTTGACCGCAGCGGTTTCGAGATTGATCTCCGCGAGTTTGGCGATGGGTTGGTTGTTGACCGAGGTGAAGCTGCCTCCGATGAACAGGCGGTTGCCGGTTACGGCCATCTTGTCGACGCGGGAACTGACCGGCCCAACAATCCAGTCGCGGTCGACCGAGCATGTCGGTATGTCGATCTTGGCGATCCGGTTCCGTGACCGCTCAACGCCGTCGGCGCCGGTGATCTTTTTGAATCGACCTCCGATGATGATCGACTCGGGGTCGGGCCCCGGAACGATGGCGAGAACCTCATCGCTTACCGACAGGTTCTGGCATACGAGCTGCTTTGTGCTGGTGTCGAAGATCGCCAGGTACGGATTGCTGATCACCGTGCCGTTCTGAAGCTCGATATTGAGAAAGTCGCCGCCGCTCACGAGGTAGCGCCCGGAGAGATTGACCGCGAAGGTTTGGCGCGCCTGCTGGCATCCGGCAGCCCCGCAGTTGCCGCCGAACACGGGGAAGGTCGGCGTGTCGAGGATGACCGGGTATCCCTTTTCTGGTTTGTCGGGGACGAGCGTCGGGTGGTCGATCACCTCGCCGTCCATCGCCGACGCCGCAGCCGATGTCAGGACGAGAGTCCCCAACATCGCAGCGGCGCTCAGCCAAAACTTCAGAGACCATCGGTACTGACTTCTCATATCAATCACGCCCTTGCGTGATCTCAGGGTTGACCACGCAGCGTCAAACCTAGTGTCGGTCTGCCAGCGGGTAGCGGTTTGTCGGTGCGCGCATTCCTGCGGCGGACGTCGGGGCTTCGGCGTTTGGCGACTAGCCTGCTCGCAATGGCATTCCTACTTCTTGACCTACGACTTATGGGCCCGGCCGACTGACGTTTGACGTCGCGCCGGGATTCGATCACCCCATTCGCACCCACCTGGTCACCAGGAACAAGTCAAGGAGAACTCTGATGAGCAGTCGCTCAGCACAAAAGCCGTCGGCCATGCCGGCTCACAAGTACCAACCATTTGCCCAAGTCGATCTGCCCGATCGCACGTGGCCATCGACGACCATCACCAAAGCCCCGCTGTGGTGCTCGGTCGACCTTCGCGACGGAAACCAAGCGCTCATCGAGCCAATGGACTCCGATCGCAAGCACCGTATGTTCGACGCGCTCGTCGCTGCGGGGTTCAAGGAGATCGAGGTCGGCTTCCCATCCGCGTCCGATACCGATTTCCAGTTCGTTCGTGAGATCATCGAGCAGAACAAGATTCCCGACGACGTCACCATCCAGGTACTCACCCAATGCCGTGAGGAACTCATCAAGCGCACCTTCGAGTCCATCGATGGGGCAAAGCAAGCAATCGTCCACATCTACAACTCGACATCCACGCTGCAACGCAAGGTCGTGTTCGGCCTCGACGAGGACGGCATTGTCGACATTGCGCTCAAGGGCGCGGCGTTGTGCCGCTCGCTCGAGTCCACGATTCCGAACACCAAGGTGCACTACGAGTACAGCCCCGAGTCCTTCACCGGCACGGAGCTTCCGTTCGCAAAGCGTATTTGTGACGAGGTCATCGACGTCCTCGACCCCACGGACAAGACCGTCATCATCAACCTGCCGGCCACGGTCGAGATGAGCACCGCGAACATCTACGGCGACATGATCGAGTGGATGCACCGCAACCTCGCACGTCGCGACGAGATCGTATTGAGCTTGCACCCGCACAACGATCGTGGCACCGGCGTGGCCGCTGCTGAGTTTGGTGTGATGGCCGGAGCCGATCGTGTTGAGGGAACGCTCTTTGGCAACGGCGAACGCACCGGCAACGTCGATGTGATCAATGTGGCCATGAACTTGTTCAGCCAAGGCGTCGACCCCGAGCTCGACATTTCCGACATCAACGAATTGCGTCGGACCGCCGAGTATTGCAACCAGTTGCCAGTCCATCCGCGTCACCCGTACGTCGGCGACCTCGTCTACACCGCGTTCAGTGGTTCGCATCAGGATGCGATCAAGAAGGGCTTCGACGCGTTGGCCAAGACCGACTCGCCGCTCTTTGAGGTCCCGTACATCCCAATCGATCCCGAAGATGTTGGACGAAGCTACGAGGATGTCATCCGGGTCAACAGTCAGTCGGGTAAGGGCGGTGTTGCGTATCTGCTCAAGACCGAGCACAACCTCGACTTGCCTCGGCGAATGCAGATCGAGTTCACCCGCGTCATTCAGGGCATCACCGATCGCACGGGAAAGGAGATGACCGCGTCGAACATCTACGACGAGTTTGACGCGACCTACCTCGGTCTCGATGCTCCGTTCCTGCTCAACGGTTTCGAGTCGGCACAAAATGCCCAGGGCGAGGACAAGACGTTGCTCACTGCGCGGGTCACCGAGAATGGCGACGCTCGAGTTGTTCAAGGCTCGGGCAACGGCTCGCTCTCGGCGTTTGTGTCGGGCATGGAGGAACTCACGTCGAGTGATCTCCGCGTACTCGACTACCACGAGCATTCAAAGGGATCTGGCAGCGATGCGGTTGCGGTGACCTTCATCGAGATGCAGATCGATGGCGTCGACATTTGGGGGTGCGGTGTGCACACCGACATCACCACGAGTTCGATGCGCGCTGTCGTGAGTGCGATCAACAGGTCTCGCCGATAGTGACCCACTAGCGTCTCGGAGATGGAGACGCTCATTTTGAATGCGGCGTACGTCGCTCTGCTGGGGTCGAGCTTTACGCGAACGGTTACGTGGTTGCGGCTACTTCTGGTGGCCGCAGCCGCGGCGTTCATCGTCTATGGCACCGTCGAAAATATTCGATCGATGGTGGTGTGGAACATCATCATTGGGTCGATGCACATGTTCCGGGTGATCCAGGACAAGCGTCGACAGGATTCGGTCGTGCTGACCCCCGACGAGTGCGCCCTGCGTGACGAGCACTTTCCCGGGGTGTCCGATTTCGACTTCAACCTGATCTGGAAGCTCGGCGAGTTCGTCGAGTACGCGCAGGGTCAGATCATCATTGCGAAGGGCTCACGCCCCGACCATGTCGGGATGTTGTTGTCCGGCAACGTGTCGATCCCCGACATCGCCGACCTCGGTCGTGGCGATGTGCTCGGTGAGATGAGCTTCGTGTCCGGTGAGGTAGCGCACGTTGACGTCGTTGCGCAGGGTTGGGTTGAGATGCACCGCTGGGAACAACGAGAGCTTCGATCGCTCGAGCAGATACATCCGCCGAGTGCTCGGGCATTTGAGCAGATGTTGAACAAGGCGCTCGTCGCCAAGCTCAAGCCTTAGACGACGATGATCGATTCGTCTGAGCTGAGGAGAACACCGTTCAGGTAGAGGTCGAAGCGGACCTGGTGAACGCCGGGCGCCATATTGGTGACGTCGAAGACGATCGGGACGGTGCGCTGACCTTCCTCGAGCGTAAAGGTCTCGAAGAGCTCGCCGTCGAGGAACACCTGAAGTTCGTCGGCATCGACGGTTACTTCGACGTCGTCGATCGTGTTGTTGCCGATCTGATAATTGACGCTCATCAACCGCTGGGCGGTGGTGGTCGTCGCGATCGTGGTCGTCGTGGTGCTGGTTGTCGTCGTCGTGGTTGTCGTTGGCACGGCGGTCGTCGTTGGTGCGGCGGTGGTTGTCGTGGCTGGCTCGTCGTACGCAATCGCTGGGGGAAGGGTTTCGAGGGTTACTGACGAGACGCCCGCTCCAGCGACGGTGGCGGCAACGATCGCTGCCTGAGAACCAAAAGCAGCGACACGGGTACCTGCGACCGCAACGCCAGCGAAGGTGGCCGACCAGCCGCGAATACTCTTGAGGTCTTCATCACCGATCTGTAGGAACGCCGCGACGAGTTCTGGGTCGAATTGTCCGCCTGCGCCCTTTTCCAGCTCTTTGCGTGCAGCGGCGATGGGCAGCGGCTTCTTGTAACTCCGAGCATGGGTCATAACGTCGAACGCATCGGCGATCGCCGTGATGCGTCCAAAGACCGGGATCTCCTCGCCGGCAACCCCTTGGGGGTAGCCGTTGCCGTCCCAACGTTCGTGGTGATAGAGCGCACCGTGATACACGGTGGTGCCGATGGTGCCTTCAAGGCGACGCAGACGGTGCTTCGCAGCCTCGGGGTGTCGCTTGAGTACTTCCCACTCTTCGTCGGTTGGTTTATCGGGGGAGCTCAGCAACCAGCTTGGAACATCGAGCTTGCCAATGTCATGGAGGAGCGCGGTCCAGTTGAGAAGTTCGAGGTCGCGCGTTGGTAGTCCGATCTGTTTGCCGATCAGCGATGCGTAGGCGCGGACGCGTTCGGTATGACCGCGCGAGAGTCGCTCATGGCGGCCGAGCTGATCGAGAAGGAACAGGATCTCGTCGATGAACTCCGCATCATGGCCGAGCTTGACCGCGTTGCGCTTGACGTTCTTCGGGCTGCCTTCACGAAGTGAGGAGCCGAACAGAACCTCGACCTCGGTGTCGAACTTGTTGGCCTTCTTATAGAGCGGTGTCCGTCGGATGACGTTTCGGACGCCATCGCCGATGAAAAGGCTGGTGGCCAGGCTGACCACGAAGGCGATGAAGAACCACAGGATCCACTCGGCCATTGTTTCGTATGGGGCCATCAGGGCGAGGACCGAGTACGCGATGAGAAAGCCGACGATCGCGGGGATGAGGAACACGATCACATGGATCGCACGCGCCGCGTTCCGTCGACCATTGTCGGTTGGTTCCTTCGTCGTGTCGGCCGCCTTCGACACGGTTGACTTGTCCCGCTCTTGTGGTCTGCGAAGTGCCACGGTGAGTCTTTCGTTGGAACGCGCAGCCGTCCTGCGCGCCTAGTTCTATCGGCATGGCACCTGTCATTTTTAGGGTGATCTGACGGTTTCGCTAAAGCCGACCAACAACACATCGAAGCTGGTTTGGGTTTCCCCATGACCTGTCGTAGACTCATCAGCTGGCCCAACCGCATTGGGTCCCTGGCAGGCTGCCCCGGCAGCCCGTGTCGCAAACCTGCGAAGCCTTGAAGAAGACAGTGGGGCCGAGCCGGTCCACAGAGGTGAAAGTTTCCGTTATGCCAACTATCAATCAGCTGGTCCGCAAGGGCCGTGCATCGAAGCGCCGCAAGGAAACCACACCTGCGCTCAAGGGCGCCCCACAGCGTCGAGGAGTATGCACTCGTGTGTACACCACGACTCCAAAGAAGCCGAACTCTGCACTTCGTAAGGTCTGCCGTGTGCGCCTCACGTCGGGTATCGAAGTAACCGCGTACATCCCAGGCGAAGGCCACAACCTCCAAGAGCACAGCATCGTTCTCGTGCGTGGCGGTCGTGTGAAGGACCTTCCCGGTGTCCGTTACAAGGTCATCCGCGGATCGCTCGACACCTCAGGTGTTCGCGATCGCAAGCAAGCACGTTCTCGCTACGGCGCAAAGAAGGGCTGATCAAGATGCGCAAAAATACAGCCCCACGTCGCGAACTCAGCCCAGATCCAGTCTACGACTCAGTCCTTGTGACCCAGTTTGTAAACAAGGTCCTCCAGCGCGGCAAGCGCGCTACCGCCGAGCGCATCATGTACGAAGCGCTCGAAACCGTTGGTGAAAAGACCGGCGGCGAGCCAATCGCTGTTCTCAAGCGTGCGGTCGACAACGTTCGTCCTCAGCTCGAGGTCCGCAGCCGCCGCGTCGGTGGCGCTACCTACCAGGTGCCTGTCGAGGTTCGCCCTCGTCGTGCAAACACGCTCGCCGTGCGCTGGTTGGTAAACAACGCTCGGAAGCGTCGTGAGCGTTCTATGGCTCAGCGTCTTGCAAACGAATTGCTCGATGCATCAAACGCAGTCGGCGCGTCGGTCAAGCAGCGTGAAGACCTTCAGAAGATGGCCGATTCGAACAAGGCATTCGCGCACTACCGCTGGTAGTTCGCGTCGCCAACGATCATGACTGTGACCGATTGCCACCAATTTGGTTCTCGGTCAGCACTACACTTTTCCCTCGACCGGGCGGTTAGCGCCCGGTCGTGGCGTGTTCTGGCGGAAAAGCGCCTGCACAACCCTGTAACGCACTATCCCCACACCACTCCATTTCACAACTGAGGAACGAGACCATGGCAAAGCGAGTGCCACTCGAAAAAACCCGCAATATCGGCATCATGGCCCATATTGACGCGGGTAAGACGACCACCACCGAGCGCATCCTGTACTACACGGGCGTGAACTACAAGATCGGCGAAGTTCACGATGGCGGCGCCACCATGGACTGGATGGAGCAGGAGCAGGAGCGTGGCATCACGATCACCTCTGCTGCTACCGCCTGCATGTGGAACGACCACAAGATCAACATCATCGATACCCCGGGCCACGTCGACTTCACCGTCGAGGTTGAGCGCTCGTTGCGCGTGCTCGATGGTGCTGTTGCGGTATTCGACGGTGTTGCTGGCGTAGAGCCGCAGACCGAGACCGTGTGGCGTCAGGCCAACAAGTACAACGTGCCTCGCATGTGTTTCATCAACAAGATGGACCGCACCGGCGCTGACTTCTACTTCTGTCTCAAGACGATCAAAGAGCGTCTTACCGAAGACGTCGCTGTTCTCCAGCTGCCTATCGGCTCTGAGGGCAACTACGCCGGCATGATCGACCTCGTCAAGATGAAGGCACTCGTGTGGCCATCGAACGTCGACGAGAAGGATCTCGGCGCAACGTTCAGCGAAGAAGACATTCCTGAGGACATGGTCGATCAGGCAGAGGAGTACCGCTCTGAATTGATGGACGTTCTCTCGCTCATCGACGAGAACCTTATGGAGCGCTACCTCGGGGACGAAGACATCACCGTCGACGAGCTCAAAGCCGTCATCCGCAAGGGTACGCTCGATGGCGAGATCGTTCCGATTCTCAACGGCACCGCCTTCAAGAACAAGGGCGTTCAGCCTCTGCTCGACGCGGTCATCGACTACATGCCAGCGCCGGTCGATCTGCCACCGGTCGAGGGTACCCACCCACGCACCGGCGAGCCAGAGACCCGTGATGTAGACGACAAGGCGCCATTC
>CALBVK010000052.1 GCA_937969345.1 uncultured Acidimicrobiales bacterium | reverse complement strand
CCAACCATTACGTAGCCCTCTACAACGCTGAGGTGTTCCGAGCTCGGAAGATCGGGTAACGCGTGACCGAACTGGTCACTTCGGGTCTCGCCGATCCACTTCGCGTGTTGATACTCGTGGTTGATGATCGCGATCATCATGTTTTCCGCGATCCGTCGGAGCTGCATCGGTGCTCCCACGTCGCCGTCGTCGATCTTGCCTACCCAGAAGCGGACTCGGTGGGCCACGTCGCTTCGGTATTTGCCGATGCGTGCAAGATCGGGCAGGTCGCCTCGCTGTCGCTCGGCGGTGGCCCCGTCCATGAGCGAATCGAGCTCCCCGTCGGGCGACGGCTCGGCTGCGGTCAGGTTGCGGACCATGTAGTGCGCTACGGCGGCCTGATGTCCCAGATGCCAGCCAATGGCGCTCGAATCGGGCACCGGGCGCCAGTGGACCTCATCGACGCTGAGATCGCGCCACAGGTCGTCGGTGTAGGCAAGCGCTGTCGAGTGCTCGGCGAGTAGTTCGGTTAGCGACGGGGTGTTCATGGTGCTCCTGGGGTGCTGTTGTCGGCGTGGAGATTGGCGAGGATCGCGTTTGCGGCGCGTTCGGCCGCAGTAAAGGCACCTTCGATGTGTCCGGGCGCAACCGTCGAGGTTTCGGTCGATGCCCAATGGACGCGCCCGCCGAGAAACGGTTTCTGGAATTCGGGGTGGCCAAAGGTTTGGTAGTTCGTCAGCCGCTCAACATTCGACGGCGACGTGAACCCTTCGCGTCGCCAATCCATCACGAAGACGTCGGTCGGTGTGGCGGCCCGCTCGCCGAAAAGCGCGACGAGTTGCGCCACGATCTCGCCTTCGGTCGGTGCGTCTGCGCCGACCGGGAGCCCGCAGAAACCAAAGATGGCCGCAGGCGAGCCGTCGGGTCCGCTCATGTCGTGGATCTCACGCATTGGGCCCGCATAGCTGTATGCAGATCCGGCCAATCCGTCCCCTCGCCAGAACGCATGGTCAAAGACAGCGACGGCCTTGACCGTCGACCCCATCCATACCGGGGTCGCCCGGGCGAGCCCGGCGACGAGGTCGTCGATGGCCGGTTCGAAGGTGATACGACTCATCGCGAGCGACGGGGGCGTGGCGACGACGACGTGTTGAGCGGTCCATGTGCCAGCGGTCGAGCCGACCGTTACGAGGTTGTTGGCCACACTCACGGCGGTGACCTCGGTATCGAGCATGACCGTGTCGTTGGCCAGCCGTGTGTTCAGGGTCTCTGGTAGCGACTGCATTCCGCCGGCGAGACGCCCAGCGGGCGTGCCGAGCTGGTTGCCGTCGAGCCGTTGCGTGTTGGCACTGTCCGGCTGGAACATCATGTCGCCGACGGTGTGTTGGGGAAACGTCGGGAGGTCAGCGGACGTAATCAGCGAACCGATACGGGGCTCATTTGCCCAGTACCAGGTAGCGCCGAGGTCGACTCGGCCGGCCCCGACCGTTGGTGAGAGGAGGCGGCCGCCCACGCGGCTACGGGCCTCGATGACGGCGACCTCACGGCCGCTGTCCTGAAGTAAAGCGGCAGCGTAGAGGCCGGAGGCTCCTGCGCCGATGATGAGTACGTCGACATGGCGTGAGTTCATCGCGGTTCAACCTTCCGTACGAGCATGGTGAGTAGGGACGCGACATCGACCGGCAGGTTCGTGTCGCCCGTGGCTCTCGAGATCAGTAGCGAGCCTTCGAGGCCAGCCAGGATTGTTAACGCCGCGGTGTCGATGGGGATATCTGGGCTGAGTTCGCCACCCCGTGTCGCGTGCTCGAGTTGGCGCACGATCCAGGTTCTCTGCTCGTCGAAGAACGCGTGGACTTCACGTCGGGCGCCGTCCCCGACGGCGACCCAATCGGCCGAGACCGCTCCGCACAGGCAGAGCTTGTCGGTTTGGGCCGCCCTGGTGAAGAGCCCGCCGTACGCAGCGATTCTGTCAAGCGCCGACTCGGCCTTGAGCTCTGCGACCTCTGCAGCGAAATCAGCACGGTACTTCTGTGCGACTGCGGACACCAGATCGTCTTTTGACTTGAAGTGGTGGTGGATCGATGGCGCCTTAATGCCAAGTACTTCGGCGAGCTGGCCATAGCTAAACCCATTTACTCCGGAGCGCTGGATAAGGGTTGTCGCCGAAGTAACGAGTTCGTCGCGGATCGGGCGTCCGGTCGGTCGAGCCATTGGAGGAGCGTACCACGAGAGTCTACTAGTGCATAGACTCTCGTCCTGGCCGATTGGATCCAGGTGTCCGGCGCACCGATCGACACCGGCCTAATGTCGACGTACGCCAACCAACGAGGTGAGAACGTGTCTGGATCGAAGCGATTACTCGGCGTGGCGGTCGGTGGAATGGCAGTGCTGCTCATCGCGATCTTTGGCTATTTTCTGCTGCGTGACGAAGGCCCCGCTGAGTTGGAACTCGGTGAGCGGGCCGAGTCGAGCGACGCTGAAACTTCCGAGTCGAGTAACGCCGCGTTGCCGGGAGATGCCGTTCTTCCCGGAGATGCGGCGAGCGATGTCGAAGGTCTGTGGGTGGTCGCTGCCGACTCCGTGGCCGGATATCGCGTCATCGAGGATTTCGCCGGAGGGGTCAGCGATTTCGAAGCAGTGGGTAGGACGAGCGACGTCAGT
>CALBVK010000051.1 GCA_937969345.1 uncultured Acidimicrobiales bacterium | reverse complement strand
GCCAACCTTCAAAGTACGCAACGTTGAGCTCTTCGAGATCGCTGCCTCCGCCACCACATGCGGCTGCTGCGAGTGCGACACCGGCGAGCATTACTGCTGCCATCCACTTCTTCATAAATTTCCCCCTCCGGGATTTTTGCTCACACTCCGAGTCCGGAGTGCTTGCCCCACCCAACGGTGGATGAGGCGATTTGGCCGAAGCCGAGTGAGACAGTAGCCGCGTTAACGGTCGCCGCCCATCCATGCTTCGGTTCGTTCCAGAATATGGACCATACGTTCCATAATGTCGTCGAGTACGGCGCGATCAGCAATTAGTGGTGGTGAAAGCACCAACATCGTTGCGCCACGGTCGTCTGGGCGGATCAAAAGTTTTGACTCGTGGACGAAACTGGCGAGTACTCCGCCTTGCAGAGCGGCCCGATCTTCATCGTTAAGTTCCACACCGTTAACACGACTTTCAACAAACTCGACGGCGTAGAAGTAGCCCATGCCACGCCATTCCTTCAGGATGTCGAATCGGTCGACCAGCGCGGTCAGGTGATCCTGGAAGTACTGCTCGTTGTCGAGCACGTTCTGCAGCACGCCTTCATCGCGCATGGCGGTCATGTTTGCGACGGCGACCGCGCATGCGACCGGATGTCCACCGAAGGTCGAGCCGTGGTTGTACATCCCCATCTCGGACTCCCAGGTCTCCTCGACCAGCGAGCGCTTGATCACCACGCCACCCAGCGGCATGTAGGCCGACGTGACTCCCTTTGCGAACGTGATCATGTCTGGCTCGATGCCAAGGCGTTCGCTTGCAAACCAGTGTCCCATGCGGCCAAAGGCGCAGATGACCTCGTCGGCGCACAGCAAGATGCCGTACTTGTCCGCGATTCGGCGAAGCTCTTGCCAGTAGCCATCGGGAGGAACAACTGCGCCGCGCCCGTTTTGGATCGGCTCGGCGATGATCATCGCCACGGTTTCGGGACCTTCGTCGATGATCGTCTGCTCGAGCTCAGCAACGCAGGGCCACTCTGTCACGGGCGTTCCCTCAGGACCGGCGCCATCGAGCGTGTTGGGAACGTGGCGAACCCCGTCCCAAAGAAGTGGAAGGAACTGCTTGCGGAACTTTGGGATGCCGGTGACGGAAAGGGCGCCGAGCGTCGTGCCGTGGTACGCCCAATGACGGGCGATGACCTTGTAGCGGGACTCATCGCCACGAGCGACGTGGTAGTTGCGTGCGAACTTGACCGCCGACTCGACCGCTTCGGAGCCCGAGCTCACGAAAAAGACCTCGCTGAGGTCATCGCCGGGAGCGAAGTCCGCGATCATCGCCGCGGCCTCGATGGTCGGCGGAGTCGCCATGCCCCAGTTCGGGAAGAACGCCAACTTTTCGGACTGCTTGGCTGCCGCAGCTGCAAGATCGGACCGGCCGTGCCCAATGTTCGAGCAGAACAGCCCGGCGAGACCGTCGAGGTATCGCTCGCCATCTTCGTCCTCGGTGTAACAGCCGTTGCCGCTCACCATGACGGGCATCTTGTTGTTCTTCCAGGCCGCACCTTTGGTGTAATGCGGCATCAGATGCTTTTGGGCAAGTTCTCTGTTCGTTGCTGTCATTTGTGCCGACCTCCTCAGGGGGCTCGCGAATATCGCTGCGCGACCTTCGTCTCGCAAATAGCTGTGACTGTAGACACTACCAACGAAATGTTAGGCGGTCTAGCAGAGCAGTGAGGAGGTCTAACACATGATCGCAATCAATTGTTAACCCAGCCGACCTAATTGGCGTTTTGGCCCCAGCGGTCGATGAAGGTGATCTCCGCTGCTGGCCTGCGAGGCGTCACCGAGAAGCTGTCGCCGGTGTAGTAGCCCACGGGCAACAACGCCACCTGGGTAACGGTATTTGGAATGCCTAAAAGCTCGCCGACCTCAGCCTCAGAATCGAGATGCAACGTGGTCCAACACGAACCAAGCCCGCGGGAACGAAGCGCCATCTGAAAGCTCCAGACCCCCGGCAACACCGATCCGTACCACGCCGACCGACTGCTATGTCCCAGATCCTCAGGCCGGTCGAGGCGCAGCGGAATCACCATGGCTGGAACTTCGTGCAGGTGATCGGAGAGGTACATCGCCGAACTCGCCACCCGCTCCCCCCGTGCGTCGACCTTCACCTCGCTGCTCTCTTTGAGATACGGCTCTGCGTGAGTGCGGTAGTGGTCCGCGATCTGCATCTTCAGATCGGGGTCCTCGACGATCATCCACTTGTTTCGCTGGTGGTTGCCACCCATTGGAGCCCGGCTCGCCAGATCGATGCAGTCGAGCAAGACCTCGCGAGGAACCGGCCGCGTCATGTCGAGACGTTTGCGAACTTGCTTGGTCGTCAGCAGCAGTCGGTCGGTGTATTCGAGGTCAAAATCCATGATCCCGACAGTAGTAGTTGATGTGGCGGTCACGCCCTGTTCACCTCCGCGCCACAAACGGATAGGCGTCGGTCACATGTGACCGCTGTGCACGGCAAACGACGTACTTACCCGCCGGTAGCTGTCTACCTTTTGGGGTGACGACGCCCATCCCCCCGACCTGCTGGGCGTCTGGAAGGCAAACATGTACAAGAAGATTGTTGTTGGATACGACGGCTCCGACCGGGCGCTTCGCGCAGTCGAGCAAGCAACCGATCTCGCCACCGCTGTTGGCTCCTCGGTCCACCTCGTTACCGCAGTCGACAAGGCCAACAAGATTCACGAATTCGGCAGCTCATCAGACAAGGTGTTCCTGAGCGACGCCGAGATCGCCCGCGACCGTCTCGCAAACCTGGCCTCGAAGTACAACCACCTCGACGTCAGCCTCGCAGCAGTACCGGGCTCACCAGCTCAGGTGCTCGTCCAAGAGGCACAAGACGAAGACGCCGACCTGATCCTCGTCGGCAACCGACACGTGCAGGGCCTGAGCCGAGTACTCGGAAGCATCGCCGAGGACGTCGCGCACAAGGCACCGTGCGCAGTACTCATCGCGCAAACGGCCTAGCAACGCCAGTCACAACTTACGGATCGCGGGTCACCTCAGCGGGTGACTTGTCGGTCCGCCATCCGAGATACACCGGATGTCGAAGTTGTCCATCTTCGGCCCAATTGTGGAAGGCGACTTCGACAACGTAGTTCGGTGTCGTCCAGTGGAACGTTCGGCCAGCCTTTCGAGGCGACTCGCCCCCGAATGGAGACATTGCGCACTCCTCGGCGCGCAAACGGTCGAGCCATTCTCGCCGGGTCGTGGCGCTCAAGCCTGAGCCCACGCTGCCGCAATGGATGAGCGAATCACCGTCCATATAGCCGAGGAGTAGTGACCCGAGGCCGC
>CALBVK010000050.1 GCA_937969345.1 uncultured Acidimicrobiales bacterium | reverse complement strand
CGAGAGGTCTGGCTGTACCAGTCGGGGTAGTAGGCCTCGATCTCTTGGAGGTACCACAGTGCGCCCTCGATGGTTTGTTGCGGAACGCTGAAGCCCGCGTCTCGGGCCACGATCAGGGCATGGGCGACGTGCGCGGTGTTGTACGGGATGGATTCGCGGTTGCGGGTCCATCGAGGGAAGCCGCCATCGCCGTTCTGCAAGCCAACGATCGTCGTGATCGCATCCCGTACCGATTGGTCCATGGCTGCTTCGCTCGGGAGGCCGCTGGTGTCGAATGCCGACAAGACATCGCGCAACGAAGCGATACTCAGGATCTGCGACGCTGCGGCATCGGAGCTACTGAACTCGTAGTCGTTGATGTAGATGACGGCGTCGGTGAGCGACTGGAGCGCTGTGGACGAGGTGCTGATCTCGAGACCACCGAACTGGGGCCATACATCGACCGGGCCGAGCAGCGGCTGGAAGATCGACCCGTCATCGACCACGCCGTAGGTGGCGAAGGCCTCCGACGTCGCCGGTGTATACACCGGCAAGGACAAGGCGGCGGCATCTGCGTTGTCGCCAGATACTGCCGAAGCTCGGAAGCGGGCGGTGCCAGCTTCGACGGCGGCTGCGGGGAAGCGAACCTCGATGCGGTTGTTGGCGGGCACGGTGACGCGTTGTCCGGCGCCCTCGGTGAGCAATAGGTTCGAGGCCTCCAAGACGACGTCGACGACCATGTCCTGCTCGCTCTGGTTCTGGACGACGATGGGCAGTTCGAAGACGTCACCGAAGTTCAAGAACCGTGGCGCTGACGGGCGAACCTGCAGTGGTAGGCGGGCGGTGATGTTTGCTTCGCCCGATCCGAACTCGTCGTCGCCATCTACGGCGACGACCATGACCCGGTAGCGGGTCAGATTGTCGGGCATGGTGAAGGTCATCGTTGCGGTGCCGTCGGCTCCGGTGGCGAGTTCTGGTTCGAACACGGCGAGGGCGTCGAAGTTCTGTCGGACGTCGATGGCATCGCCGACGCTCTTTTGGCGGGCGACCGCTGGGGCGAAGGCATCGGCCGACTCCTCCATAGCGTCGTCTTCCATAGCGTCATCCACGTCGCTCGTCGCGGTGATCCGTTCGCTCGCTTCGAGCAGATCGGGGTTCGTCAGGCGGATCATTCTGCGGGTGTACGACGACTCTACGTAGGTGTATAGGTCGTTGTAGAAGGCATCGATCGGGTCGACCAGCTGGTAGTCGGACAGTGCCAATACGGCTTCGTCTACGACGACCAGCAACAATTCGGCGCCCTCGACGGGGTCGCCTGTGGCGTCCAAGACGGTGACGTCGACGGAGGTTTCGGTTCCCGGCTGCAGCACGTTCGACCGTGGGGCCGCCACGACGTCGAGGGTTCGGCTGATCGGCGGGATTCGAAGATTGAGCGAGCCGGTCGCAAACGCAGGACGGTCCGGCCCATCGATTGGCTGGCCGTCGTCATCGAGGCGGGTCGCGGTACCGGTGAGCTCGACGGTTACGTTCAGGTTCGGGATCTGGGACTCGTCGATCGGGATCGACAGGACCGCCGTGTCTTGCTCGATCGTGAAACGAACGGTCTCTTCGATCGCGTTCCGGGTGATGATCATGAGACCTTCGGCTGGGCCGAAGGGTGACTGCACGAGGATCTCGGCAGTGTCGCCGGGTTCGTAGAACTCTTGGTCGGGGATCAGTTCGGCCTGTTCCTGTTCGACGCGGCTGCTCGGGCGTCCGGCGCCACCGCTGATCCAGCGGGTGAGCTCGGTCCGGTTCTGGCCGCCATCGTCGTCGGCGACCACTGCGCTGATTCGGTACTTGCCGCCGAGCTCGGTGTCGAAGCTGCATGTCTCTGCCGCTGTCGATGAGGTGAGCGAACAGGTTTCGGATTGCACGATCACTTCGCCCCATTGCCCGTCGACGCGTTTCCAGGACAGGACGTCCGCCACGATGTCGACCGACCGGCCAGCCACAGCGGAGCCGTCGATGTCGGTGATGATGGCGTCGATGTCGAGCGGCTCGCCCTTGCGGACGAAGGCCTTTTCCCCGGAAAGCCCGACGTAGTAGCGGCCGGAGTGCACGACGAGGGACGTGCTTGCCGACCACACCTGACGGTTTACGTCCATGACCGCAGCGTTTGCGGTGACCGACGATGGCCGGTCTTGCTCGGCACTATCGAACGTCATTGCCAAGTAGTGCGAACCGGTGGCGTCGGTGCGTCCAGTGAACTGGTCGACGGAAGCCGGTTCTTGGAATCCGCAGCAGAAGTCGCCGCCGTCGTCCCAACCAAAGTCGTCCTGGATCCACCACCAGGGTGTCCATTTGCCAAAGGTGAAGTCGTCCCAGTTGGGCGGGCTGTACGAGGTTGGCCTGGTCGTGACGTTCCAGTCGACTTGGGCGTCGGGGAGTGGGCCGCCGGAGAAGTATGTGGCTTCGACTGCGACGGTGGCCGGGTCGGTCACGAAGTACGGTCCGGCCGTTTCGTTTCGGGCGCTGACTTCAAATTCCGGACGCCGGAACTCTTGGACTTGAAAACGATGGTTGGTGCTTGCGCCCGGTTTTCCGGCACCGATGAGGGTGGCGTTGAGGCTGCTCTGGCCAAGGTTCGCGCCCGGCGGAAGTTCGAAGCTCAGATCGAATCCACCGAGAGGGGTGACGTCGGCGGTGCCGTTTGCGATCTGGTTTCCCTGTGGGCCAACAACGGACCAGTTGACGCCAGACCCCGCTTCGGTGAGTTGGATTTGAGCGTCGTCGGTGAGGGTGATTTCGCGAACCCATCCCTTTACGGACACGGTTTCGCCTGGTCGGTAGATGCCGCGATCATCGGCGATGTACCAGCGGATCTCATCGCTGAAGTTTTGGCGGTACACCGACCGGTCGAGCCAGACGAGGTCGTTGCCCTTCGTCGCCACGATCCGCTCGGTCTGACCATCGATCGACGCACGCGCTGTGCCGTCGGATCCCGTGGTCAGCGTTTGTGCGACCTGACCGTTGTTACCAATCAGTTCGACTTCCACGTCGGCGAGAGGTTTGCCGCTGGAGAGCTCGGTCGCCCACACGACGATGTTGCGGCCGTCGGCGAAGGCGTCGAGACCAATGTTGGTCGATTGCGCCCAGGCTGTTGTTGTGCGGTTGGACCAGAACAGCTCATCGTTGCGGTCGAGGTCGGCCAGGCGTCCCGTGGGTTCGACGACGACCACGAGTTGCCCTGGAGCGTCATTGAAGTAGTCGCCCAGTTCGATGTCGAGGTAGGTGAGGACGTCCTCTTCGGCGCCGACATCGATCGTGGTATCGGCGATTTCGTCGCCCGGCGGTGAGAGCTTCACGTCACCATAGAGCGAGTCTCGATACCGGTTGAAGGCATCCCAGTCGGACGGTTCTACCGCGAACACCCGCAGGCGAAGGGTGTCGTGGTTGATCACGGGGAGCGACAGGGTTGGGTTCGCCGCGAGTGGGTCGACCACGATGAGGCCGCCATCGAATTCGCCGAGCGCTGGGTCGGCACGACCGACGCTGAACGTGTGGTCCTGGTCGTCGCCGAGTGTCTGTCCAAAGATGTCGACGATGTCGCCGTCGATGGTCACGGTGTAGTCGGTGTCGCCGGCGGTTGCGCCGCGGATGGAGATTCGGTTCCACGATGCGCTGATGGTCATGCCGGGGATCTCGGGCGAGACCGTGACCATGGATTCGTCGAACGCGGCTTCGTCGAGTTGGTTGGTGAAGCTCACCTCGAAGGTGCCGAGGGGTTTGCAGTCGTTCCAGCAGTCCCAGCGGTCGATCGCGAGTGGAGGGTATGTGCGAGCCGAGACGGTGTGCACCTCTGCGCTGGTTTCGGGTCCTTCGGTCGATGGGGTTCCGGGGCCGACGGCGATTTCGATCGCGCTGTTCGTCGGAAGTGCGGCGGTTGAGGTGAAGGCCAGCCAGCGGCCGTCATCGAGCGATGACGCTCGTCCTGCGACGGCGTCATCTGCCGCCACCTCCTCGGCGGTAGCGAGGCGGATGTCGCGGTCGTCGCCGTCGGCGGCCAGCGAGATTACAGGGAGGACCGCTTCGGGGTCGATCTCCTGGTCGAACCAGACGAGAAAGATCGGCTGAAGGGGTAGTGAGTCGCCTTGTGGGGTTATCTGGCGGACGGTCGGTGGGGGAGTGTCGAAGGTCCACCGCACGGGACCGTTCAGTGCGTTTCCTGCGAGAGACTCGGCGTCGGCATCCACCTCGACGGTGTAGGTGGTGGCCATCGGCAGCCGATCGAACGTGTCGGAGTCGGACTCGAAGCGGAGGGTGCGCGTCCCGATCCACTCCCAGTGGCCGTCGATCGCCGGCGTGATGGTTACGGGAACGTCGACGTCGTCGAGTTGGCCGACGGTACCGACCGGCGCCATGGCTTGGTTGAACGTGAGCGAGATGAACGGTGCGAGTTGCACGGGGCCTTCCGGCTGAAACCGCAGCACCTCGAGTGGGCCGTTGTCGACCGCCGGTGGGAGATCGTCGCCAGATGCTGGGAAGTCGGTGGCGATCGTGGTGCCACTCGTGGGCGGCCGGAGAGTTTCGGCTGGTCGGTTGAAGTCTTGAGTGTCATCGGGGTTGTCCGTCCATTCCGGGAGGCGGTCGATGACCTGCGCAATGGCCGTGTCGCTGAGCGGTTCTCCATCGACGGTGGAAATGGGCTCGGCATCGTCTGTCTGTGTGGCTGGTTGTCCCTCGGTCAGCTGCAGGGAGAGTGGAACGCCGCTCGTCGTTTCGCTGATGAAGGCAAGGTTGCCGTCGGTGGTGCCGTTGTTGTCTCCGCTGCCATCGCTACCCGTTGTCGAGTCCGGGCTGGACGCGTTGGAGCCGGGGTCGTTGTTCGAGGAGCATGCGGAGGCGACCAGCATGATCGTGACGACGATGACGAGGATTGACTTGCAGTTCCGCACGGTGACATCTCCCAAGAGTGCATTTACGGCTACCGCTCCAATCGGTCGAGATACCCCTGGTTTGAAGGGGCGCTCGCCTGGTGAGTGGTGTCCGTGAACGCTTGCGTACTTCTATGACGTCGTCGATCCCCGTCTGGTTCCATGGTGTCCAGGGCAAAACGCACGGTGCCGGACGCTCCGACCGTGTGGTCGATGCGCCCGGCAGCGTGGAGGGATGGGTGGACAGATGAGTGGAGAGAGGGGACGGTTGGGCTAGCCGACCGTTGTCAGGTTCGAGCCGCACAGCGTGAACTCGACCGAGTTCGAGTCGAACGATGTCTCGTTGTAGACGCTGTAGTGGGCAACGCTGACCGGGCCGCCGTCGGTGACGGTGATGGTGGTCGTCGTGTGTTCGTTCGGCGTCGGGCCAAAGAGCTCATCGCCGACGACGACGTACAGTTGCTCGTTCGGCTGACCTGGCGAGGTGCCGGGCTCGCTGGTGGTGATCTCGATGGTGGATCCC
>CALBVK010000049.1 GCA_937969345.1 uncultured Acidimicrobiales bacterium | reverse complement strand
ATGGATCTGGTACGTGAACTGAAAGAGGTCCGCTTCGAGCTGAGCCTTCGTGGCTACGACTGCGAAGCGGTCGATGCGTTCTTGGCGAAACTTCGTGGCGACGTGTCTGCCGTTCAAAGCGAACATGACGGTGCTCAGGCTCGAATCGCCGAGCTCGAAGGCATGGTTCAAGACGGTGGCGGAAGTAGCGAAACCGAGGGAACGCTCCGGCGAACCCTCGTGCTGGCACAACGACTGGCCGACGAGACCGAGGCCGAGTCGAAGAAGGCCGCCGCTGAGCTTATCGATAGCGCAACCGCTGAAGCCGAATCGCTCCGCACCGCTGCGACGACAGAAGCAGAATCGATGCGACAGGCCGCTGAAGTCGAGCTTCGCGACGCACGCGACGAAGCCGAAAAGACCCGCGAAGCAACGAATGAAGATGCGGCCAAGGGACGAATCGAAGCACGCCAACAAGCCGAGGCAATTCTCGCCGAGGCAGAGAAGCGCAGCGTCGAGCGTGTTGCGATCATCGAGCAGACCGCACAAGAAGAAGCGGCAAAGATGCGAAACCCGGTTCGCGAAGAAATCGGCGAACTCGAAGGTGTCCGTAGTCAGCTGCTGGCCGATATCAGTGCTCTAGAGACACACCTCGAACAACAGCGGGTCCGCGTTCGCACCGCCGTCGAAGCCCTGCGCGTCGGCATGTCCGGCTCGATCGAAGATCTCGAGCGCGTGGCAGAAGACGACGACCTGCTCGCCACCCAAACCGCGCCAGCGCACAGCGGCGCTACGGGCGATGCCGTCGAGCAGGCGCCCGACATTGAAATCGTCGATCGTGTCGAAGCCGCTGCACCGGCCCCACCGACCGTCGACGATGTCGAAGATGCAGCGATCGCAAGCGTTGTGGCCCCAGTAGATGACGAGGCAGAGGCGATCGAGATCGGTGCCGAGCATGCAATCGTTGAAGGATCAGCAGCCGACGAGGTCGCTGTAGTCGACACCTCAGAAGCCGAGATCGTCACCGAGATCGATAGTTCCGAGATCGCCGACGAAGACCCCATTCCCGAAGCGGTGGTGGAGGAAGTGGTTATCGAGACCGTCGACGATGCGGGACCCAAGACACAACCCATCCCGGTTGTCGCACTCCTGTCCGATGACGAGCTCGATAGCTCCGAGGTCGTCGTTCTCGACGACGAGCCGTCCGCATTGTTCGAAACAGACCTCGGGGCTGACGCTGACGTGACAGCAATCGACGACCAGGTCGTTGCTGATCCCCCGGCACCTGTGTTCGAGGACATAGCCGACGAGCCCGAGGTCGAAACGCCAGACTTTGTCTCCCGTTTCGCCGCCGCACTCGACGAGCTGCCCATTTCGCGAAACGGTTAACAAATCTGCGAGCTGTCGGTCTCTGATCCCATTCATCTAGAGGGTCAGTGGCAATAGGTCACGCCCGGCCTAGACTGCTCGCCTCAAGGCGCAAGCGGATGCCATCCGCTTGAATTCTGCAGAGTGCTGCATTGGGCACTTTGCAACAGAAAGGTGTTGCAGTGGCGAAGAAAGCAGCCAAAAAGACGGCATCAACAAAGCCAGCGGCCAAGAAGGCGCCGGCGAAGGCGACAGCCACCAAGAAGGCGCCGGCGAAGAAATCGCCGGCGAAGAAGGCCCCTGCAGCAACGAAGGCTGCTGCCAAGAAGGCAGCGCCGAAGAAAACGGCGGCCAAGAAGGCTGCCGCGAAGTCACCGGCCAAAAAGGCCCCAGCAAAGAAAGCACCCCCCAAGAAGACGGCCGCTAAGGCCGCCTCAGCTGAACCCATGTCTGAAGTTGAAAAGGTCGACGAAGGAAAAGCAGCCGCTGCCGCTCGTCTCAAAGAGAACCAGAAGGCTGCCAAGAAAGCATTCACCGCGGCATTCCTGAAGAAGCAGGAAGCTGAACTTCTCAAGGAACGCGAGAAGTACACGAAGTCCGCCGTGACCTATCGAGAAGAAGCCGACTCGCTCGTCTTGGACCGCGAACCCGGCGATGTCCAGTTCGATGAAGAGTCGGGCGAAGGTGACACGCTCGCTGTCGAGCGAGAGCGCGACCTCGCGCTCAGCGCGCAGGCCCAACAAGCGGTTGAAGAGATCGATGCTGCCCTCGAACGTATGGCGAATGGTGTCTATGGCATCTGCGTCGAATCCGACATTCCTATTCCCAAGGAGCGCCTCGAGGCAATCCCATGGGCCTCGGTCCGTGTCGAAGTGAAGGTCGGCGGGCTTGGACGTCGCTGAGTCGACCAATGACTCACCGCCGAAGGTCGGGCTGTCACCTCAACAGGTGACCGCTCGTCGTTGGCAGCTCTTTACTGTTGCGTTGGTCGTTGTCGGAATCGACCAAGCGACAAAAGAATGGGCGAGGCAAACCCTCGCCGATGGAAGCATTGACGGTCCGTTCGGCTCGAGCCTGCGTCTCGTCGACAACTTCGCCGCAGCATTCTCGCTCGGTGAGGGATTTGGGCCGATCTTTGGCCTGCTCGCCATCGCAATCTCGGTCGCCATGTATTGGATCGTGAAACAGATCGAACCCCGTTCGGTCGTCTTTGGTCTTGGACTTGTCCAAGGCGGCGCGATCGGAAACGTGATCGACCGAGCTGTTCGAGATGGCGATGGCTTTCTCGGTGGCGGAGTCACAGACTTTTTGGAGATAGGTGACTGGTGGCCGGTGTTTAACATTGCGGACGTAGGAATCGTCGTCGGCGGTATTTTGGTGGCATTGCTGAGCAGCCGTGATTGAGATCATCCCCGAACCCCTCGATGGTGAGCGCGTCGACAGGGTCATCTCGATGATTCTCGGAATTTCCCGCTCGGCTGCGGCTGCTGCGGTATCTGATGGCCTGGTCCTTCTCGACGGCTCGAAGGTCAGCAAGGTCTCCCACAAGGTGTCGACCGACCAGGAACTCCGCGTCGACGACTCTGTCCTCGAACCCGAGGCCGAGATCGCCGCCGACCCGTCGGTCGAACTCGACCTTGCTTACGAAGACGAACATGTTCTGGTCGTTCGCAAGAGCCCGGGACAAATTGTGCACCCAGGTTCTGGCCACAATATGGGCACGATCGCCCAAGGTGTGCTCGCTCGTTTCCCCGAGGTTCGGACCGTGGGCGATCCCGCCCGACCGGGCATTGTTCATCGCCTGGACAAGGGCACCTCCGGAGTCTTTATGGTCGCCCGCACCGAGGTCGCGTACGAGTCGCTTATCGAACAGCTGCGTGATCGCACGGTGTCTCGCCGATACATCACGATTGGGTGGGGACATCCAAAGACGCCCCGCGGCGTAATCGAGGCGCCGATCGGACGTGCGGTTCGCGACCCGACCCGAATGGTCGTTCGCGACGACGGCAAAAAGGCCCGTACCACCTATTCGGTCTTGGCCACCTGGGATGAACCCAAGCTCACGTTGTTTTCGTGCGTCCTCGATACCGGCCGCACCCATCAGATCCGTGTGCACCTCGAAGCAATTCATCACCCTGTTCTGGGCGATGCACGGTATGGGGGCGGACGAGAGTCGCTCGGTATGGAACGCCCAGCGCTCCACGCGGCCGAACTTGGATTTTCCCATCCAACGACCGGCGAGTGGCTCGAGTTCTCTGCGCCCACACCGCCGGACATGGCCGCTGTTCTGTCCGGACTTGGCACGCCGACGAGTGGCGAGGTTGCCCCATGAGCACACCCAAGCCGCATCTGCCGGACTTTGGGGGCGCATCGACGATTTCGATCATGCCGGCGCTGACGTGGGGCGTCTCTGCCTCGACGATTCCCGATGCGGTTGCTCGGGCGGAACGCGTCGTTGTTCTCGTGATCGATTCGCTTGGTTGGATGCAGCTCCAGGAGCGCACCCACCTAGCGCCGAACCTCTGCGCTCTCGACGGAGGTTCCGCCACCACGTGTGCCCCGTCGACCACGGCAGCGGCGCTGACATCGATCTCGACCGGAGTCGCTCCCGGGGAGCACGGGATCGTCGGATACCGGTTCCCAGCCGGGGGAGCGGTGATGAATGCGCTCCGCTGGACCACCAGCGCCGGGGACCACCGCCAAATCGTTTCGCCGAGCGACACCCAACCCGTCCCGACGCTCGGCGGCGGCTCGTGGAACGTGGTGAGCGATCGCCAGTTCATCGGCTCGGGCTTTTCCCAGGCGTACCTCGGGGACGCCCCGTACCACGGAATTTGGCATCCATCGTCGCTCGTCGCCGCAACCCGCGAGCTGCTCGACGCTGGTCAGACCCACATCTACACCTACTACGACGGCCTCGATCACACCGCGCATGTTCACGGCTTCAGCGGGTCCTATTTCGACCTCGAGCTGCAGTTTTGCGATTGGCTCGTCGGCGCGATGCTCGACGCCCTTCCGACCGGCACGGCACTCGTCGTGACCGCCGATCACGGCCAGATCGACGCTCCCCAGATAGTCCAGGTGGCAAAGAGCTGTGTCTCGCTCTCTACGGGCCGCTCCGGCGAGCCTCGGTTCCGGTGGCTCCACGCTCGTTCTGGTGCGACCGACGACCTCTACGAGGCTGCTGTGGAGGAACACGGCGACGTTGCGTGGGTCCGGACTCAGGAGCAGGTCATCGACGAAGGATGGTTTGGCCCAACGGTCACCCCACCAGCGCGAGCCCGACTCGGCGACGTGTGCCTGGTGCCCTTTGAGCCGATCGGCTTCGACGACCCCGGCGAACCGCACGCGGACCGCCTCGTTGGACGCCACGGGTCGCTGACATCGGAAGAGATGCTCGTTCCCATCGTGCATACGGTCGTCTCGTAGCGCTACGCCATTGGGGGTGGCGGTCACTCTGTGTCACAATCACTCTGTGTCGCGATGCGGTTGGCGAATTTGGGAGATGTGAGACATGAAGTTTTCACGAGTTGCAGTGCTGTTCGTACTAGGGGTCAGCCTGCTGGCGGCAAGTGCGACGGCCGTCGGGGCCCAAGATGGAGAGCCCGACATTTCGTGTTCGTTCTCCTACGACCAAGGGACCAACGAAGTGGTCGTGGTGGTGGATATGCCTGTCGCCCCCGCTGGCACTCGTCTGGCGATGAACTTCGAGCGCGGCGTACGGCCCGATGAGGAGTTCTCGTTCATTGGCCGTACCGATCGCACCGGTGCCAAGACGTCGTTTGCGTTTGCTCCTATCGACGAGGTGTTAGACGGTCCATGGACGCTCAAGGCGCGGTACGTCCTTGCGGATGGAACCAAGAGCGGTCGTGTTGACTGTGGAGTCTTCGATGCAGCGAACGCTGCCGAGCCAATGCTCACCTGCAATGCGACACTCCTCCCGGGAACACACACGGTGCGCCTGACGGGAACGTTGACGAATAAGCCTCTGGGCTCGAGTGTTGTCGTCAACCTGACCGGCGAGGGTGGCTACGTCGGACTTTCGCGAATCGCTGACGTCGTGTTCGACACGCAGTTCGATCTGTCCGATCAAGCCCAGGGTGACTGGACAATGCAGGCGCGATGGCGCGTCGACAACGACTCGCGTGGTGACCGAGTCAACTGCGGGACCTTCACGCTCGGTGCCGATAACGCCTCCGACCTGCAAAGCGGGCCCGCTCCGCTTGGCTGTTGGGCCGACTACAACGTGATTGTTGGCGCTGCGCAGCCAGCGGACTGGACGGTGGCCATCACCGGTACGGTCGACCGTCAGGCGGCCCGCTTCAACCTCCGCGGCGAAGGGTCCTGGCTGTACACCTGGCAGTTCGGTGGAACGAACGTCAGCTCCGTGCGCCCGGACACCTTGGTCGTTAGCGGTACCGACGTCAACGGTCGCTATGAATGCTCAGGCGATTGGCTGAGCGCCGCTGCCAGCGGACACCTCACCGGAAACGTTGGTCCCGAGATCCTTATGCGAGGTGTCGAAGTGGGCGCAGAATTCGACGGGGCGCTCCTGTACACAAAGACGCGGCAGTTCGGCGATGACTTCTGTTTCCGATACTGCACGTTCTCCACGGGCCCGTTCTTTATCGATGCAGCAGGCAACGACGTAGAACCGATTGTGGTTAGTCCACTTCCCGCTGGAAGTGATGTGGTGTCGACTGGCGATCAATTCTGCAGCGGACAGATCGTGATCATGAACTTCACGTACCGCGAGGACGTTTTTCAGGCCAACGGCATTGCGAACCTCGGCACGTTTACCGTCGCCGGTATCGGCAATGGCGAACAGATCCGAGTGCTCGACGTTGATTGCGAAGGCGGAACCCTCACCTGGGAAGACGTTCAGAATGGTGGACCCGCTCAGGTGTTCGATCTTACGACCCTGGCGTAGCGCTCTGCTTTCCGAGATGGCTGTGCTGACGTTGAGCGGCTAGAACCAGGAGAGAATTTCGCCACTGTAATTCGCCGCCCGGGTTCGCTAGGGTGGCAAGCCACGTCGCGCTAGGAGCTTGATGGCTGGGTCGTTTACCCATCTACATGTCCACACCGAATTCTCGATGCTCGACGGTGCGTCGCGCCTCGATGACCTGGTCGCTGCTGCGGCCGCCGATGGCCAGCCAGCGCTCGGTATTACCGATCACGGCAACATGTACGGCATCCTCGACTTCTATAAGTCGTGCAACAACGCCGGTATCAAGCCCATTCTCGGCACCGAGGCCTATATGGCCCACGAGCATCGCTCGGAGCGCCCGTCGCGGCGCGGCAAGGTCGATGACTCGGGCGGCAGTACCGCCGGCGGCGGCAAGCTCTACTACCACCTGATTCTCCTCGCGGAGAACAACACGGGCTACCAGAACATGATCCAGCTCGCCTCCAAGGCGTTCATGGAGGGGTACTACTACAAGCCCCGGGTCGACTGGGAACTGCTGGATCAGCACTCCGAAGGACTGATCGCCACAACCGGCTGCCTCGGCGGTCAGGTCCTCCAAGCGCTTATGGCCGGCGACTTTGACGAAGCGGTGAATCGTGCCGGGCGTCTGCAGGACATCTTTGGCCGAGACAACCTCTTCATCGAGCTACAGGATCACGGCATTCCCGAGCAGATTCGCACAAACCCACAGCTGCTCGAGATCGCGAAGAAGATCGGCGCGCCGATCCTTGCGACCAACGACAGCCATTACACCCATCAGGTCGACCACTCCGCTCACGATGCGTTGCTCTGCGTGCAGACCGGCTCGCTGCGCTCAGACCCCGATCGATTCAAGTTCCACGGCGACCAGCACTATCTGAAGACCGCTGCCGAAATGCGTCACCAGTGGCGTGAGATCGAGGTGGCGTGCGACAACAGTTTGTGGATCGCCGAGCGCTGCAACGTCGAGATCGAATTCGGCGAGCCGTTGCTTCCCAGTTTCCCGCTTCCGCCCGGCTTTGCCGACGACGATGAGTACTTGCTCCACCTCACGATGGAGGGAGCGAAGAAGCGTTGGGGCGACAACATCCCCGAGGAAGCCAAAGAGCGCCTGCTCTTTGAGCTCGATGTCATTAAGAACATGGGCTTCTCGTCGTACTTCATTATCACGTGGGACATGATCAAGTACGCCCGAGACGAAGGCATCCGAGTGGGCCCTGGCCGTGGCTCCGCCGCGGGTTGTGCCGTGGCCTATTGCCTCTGGATTACCGATCTCGACCCGATCAAATACGACCTGCTGTTCGAACGTTTCCTGAATCCGTCGCGTATGTCGATGCCCGATATCGATATGGACTTCGATACCCGATACCGCGACCAGATGATCCGGTACTGCGCCGATCGGTACGGGCGCGACCACGTGGCCCAGATCGTCACGTTCTCCCAGATCAAGGCTCGCGCTGCCGTGCGAGACGCTGCTCGGGTGCTCGGTTACCCATATGCGGTCGGCGACAAGGTGGCCAAGGCAATGCCACCACTCATCATGGGGCGCGACACGCCCCTCCAGTACTGCTTTGAGAAGCACCCGAAGTACGAGGGCGGCTACGCCCAAGCCGGTGACCTTCGCGAGATGGTCGCGACCGACTCGGTCGTCGCCGAAGTGGTCGATGTGGCCAAGGGACTCGAGGGCTTGCGCCGTTCCGATGGCATCCACGCAGCTGCAGTGGTGATTACCAGAGATCCAATCACCGACTATGTCCCAATCCAGCGCAAGCCCGAAGCCGGCCAAGATCCCGAAGACGCACCGGTGGTCACGCAGTACGAGATGAACGGCGTCGAGTCGTTGGGCCTCCTCAAGATGGATTTCCTTGGGCTACGAAACCTCGACGTTATCGACGACACGCTCAAGTCGATCAAGATCACGCGTGGCATCGACGTCGATATCGACAACGTCGACCTCGACGACGACGAGACCTATGCGTTGCTCCAACGCGGTGAAACGATCGGCGTGTTCCAGCTCGAATCGACCCCGATGCGGTCGCTCATGAAGTCGCTCGGCCCCACCTCATTCGAAGACGTTGCTGCGCTCGTGGCGCTCTATCGGCCCGGTCCGATGGAAGCAAACATGCACAACGACTACGCCGACCGTAAGAACGGTCGTCAAGACGTCACGCTGCTCCACGACGACGCCTCCGAGATTCTCGGCGACACCTACGGCCTGATGATCTATCAGGAATCCATGATGCGAGTTGCCCAGAAGTTCGCCGGATACTCCTTGGCCGATGCTGACTCGCTCCGGAAGGCCTGTGGCAAGAAGATTCGCGAGGTCATGCAGAAGGAGAAGTCCAAGTTCGTCGATGGTTGTGAAACGACCGGCTACGGACGCCCACTCGGCGAGGAGTGGTGGAAGATCATCGAGCCGTTCGCCGA
>CALBVK010000048.1 GCA_937969345.1 uncultured Acidimicrobiales bacterium | reverse complement strand
CTTGCCTAGTATCGCTGTATCAGTCGGCGTTCACGACGTGCGACCTCACCCCACGACGGAGGAAACAGTGGACCTGTTCGAGTACCAAGGCAAAGAGTTCTTTGCGCAATACGGGATGCCCGTATCACCTGGCAAGATCGCCTTCTCAGTAGACGAGGCTGTCGCCGCGGCTGAAGAGCTCGGTGCGCCCGTAATGGTTAAGGCCCAGGTGCACACCGGTGGTCGAGGCAAGGCCGGCGGCGTGAAGTTCGCCGCGGACATCGATGCGGTCCGCGAACACGCGAGCAACATCCTCGGACTCGATATCAAAGGCCACATCGTCCAGCGAGTCTGGATCGAGAAGGCCTCCGATATTGCTGAGGAGTACTACGCAAGCTTCACCCTCGACCGTTCCGCGAAGAAGCACCTTGGCATGTTGTCGAAGGAAGGCGGCGTCGAGATCGAGACCGTCGCCGAGGAGAACCCCGACGCCATTGCCAAGATCTGGGTAGACCCTGTTGTTGGGCTGAGCGAGGACGACGTGCGTGGATGGGTCGCTGCTGCGAACCTTCCCGACGCTGCGGTAGAGGGGTCGGTCGACATCTTGCAGAAGCTGTACACCGCCTATGTGGAAGGCGACGCCGACATGGTCGAGATCAACCCGCTGATCCTCACCCCCGAAGGTGTTGTTCATGTGCTCGACGCCAAGGTCACCCTCGACGGCAACAGCGTGTTCCGCCATCCCGACTACGAGCAGTACGACGCCACACAAACTCGCGACGAGCGCGAAGCTGCCGCTCACGCAAAGGGTCTGCAGTACGTGGGCCTGGACGGTTCGGTCGGTGTGATCGCAAACGGTGCTGGTCTTGCGATGAGCACCCTCGACGTGGTCAACCAGGTCGGCGGCAAGCCAGCCAACTTCCTCGATATTGGAGGCGGCGCTAACGCTGACGTCATGGCGGGGGCACTCGAGGTCATCAACAACGACCCGAACGTCAAGTCGATCTTCATCAACATCTTCGGTGGAATTACCCGCGGCGAAGAGGTTGCCGAGGGCATCATCGAGGCCATGAAGCGGGTCGATATCGATAGCCCGATCGTCATCCGCCTCGATGGCACGAACGCTCAGCAGGGACGCGACATGCTCGCTCCGCACCTGGGCGACGCACTGATGATGGAACCAACCATGCTGAGCGCCGCCGAAAAGGCCGTATCGCTCGTTGCTGGCTGAGCACAAACGACTGAATAGGACTGAAGAACAATGGCAATTTTCCTCGATGAAAACACAAAGGTCGTTTACCAAGGGCTGACCGGAAGCACCGGTCGCTACTACGGCAACCTCAACCGCGAGTACGGCACGAACATCGTCGGCGGTACCCATCCAAAGAAGGCGGGCACCGACGTTGACGGTATGCCGATCTTTGCGTCGGTCGCCGATGCAAAAGCTGAAACCGGCTGTAACGCCAGCTGCATCTTCGTACCGCCGCCAGCGGTCCGGGGCGCTGTTCTGGAGGCCGCTGAGGCGGGCATGGAACTCGTCGTCGTCATCACCGAGGGCGTACCCGCCCACGACGAAGCGTGGTTCTACAACAAGCTGGTCGCCGACTACCCCGGCACCCGTCTGCTGGGCCCGAACTGCCCGGGCATTATCAGCCCCGGAAAGGCAAACATCGGTATCACGGCCGGACATATCGCGAAGGCCGGCGGGCCAGTTGGTGTCGTCAGTCGCTCAGGCACCCTCACGTACCAAGCCGTTTACGAGCTGAAGGAAAAGGACATCGGTGTGACGACGTCGGTCGGCATCGGTGGCGACCCCGTTCCAGGCACGAACTTCATCGACTGTCTCGCAGCGTTCGAGGCCGACCCAGAGACCAAGGCAATCATGATGATCGGCGAGATTGGTGGATCGGCCGAGGAAGAAGCAGCCGAGTACATCAAGGCCAACGTGACCAAGCCAGTGGTCAGCTACGTCGCTGGTGTCACGGCGCCTCCCGGCAAGAAGATGGGTCATGCGGGTGCCATCGTTTCCGGCGGCAAGGGCACGGCGAAAGCAAAGATGGAAGCCCTCGAGGATGCAGGCGTGAAGGTCGGGCTCAACCCAACCGAAGCAGGCGACCTCATGGCCGAAATCGTCAACAACCTCTAGTACTACGAATCTGTGGAGTCTGGTGGTCGATATTCGGTCCTCAGACTCCACAGATTCGCGTTTAAGCGGCGGCGAGACGTGCTTGTTCGACCGTGTCGACGAGTAACCGTGGAGTGTCCGCGTAGTCGGTCCACGTGAAGGTGAGAACCGTCCACCCGGCGAGCATCAGTTGGTTCTTGCGGCGTGGATCCTTCACGAAGGACTCTGAATTCAAATGCCATCGGGAGCTATCGAGCTCTATGGCGAGGCGAGATTCAGGGTAGGCGAGATCGACCCGGCCAATGAACTGGTCATTCCTGCGAATCTCGTACTCCAAAACTGGTGCTGGAAGCCCAGCATCGATCAGTAAGTCGCTCACCATCCGGTTCCACTTGCTGTCGGGTATCTGTTCATCGCCGTATCTGTCCTCGAGCAGCATTCGGAGGCGGCCCGAGCCGTTGCGCCCCTGGATTGAGTGGATGACCCACACGTGGAAGAGCTCTTCCCATGTGATCAGTTCCTGACGGATCACCGCGTCGACAACCCAGTTGAGGCGCTTTGGTCCAAGAACGGCGGCCACATCGAGGACCGTTCGGCCGATGCCCGTAACCGGAATACCATCGACCTCTTGCGCGTCGGCTCGGCCGAACTGCGTGGTGCGATGAACCCAGAGTCCAGCGCCTTCTGGTCGTCGGTACTTTGGGACAGTGACTTCGATATCGCTCGGTCCGAATCCATCGATGCCGTGCACATAAGCTGCAGCGCGATGGCTGACGAGCCCGCGTGTGGTGAGCGCCGCAGTCCGGGCCCGTTGTTCCCAGGTGTCTGGATTTCCCGCCAGCGCATAGACGGCGGGTGCAACTCGAATGAACTGTCCATTCTTCACTCGAGTGCTGATCTGGCTCTTCGAGATCCCGAGCCTCTGTGCCTCGAGGCGGGAGAACACCCCGTGTCGAGATGAGGCGAAGTTATAGAGATGTTCCACGTGAGTCCTACGTTCGTGAGCGAGCGATAGGGGGAAGTAGTGCCAACTCTACAAACCGGCTGTGACACGCAAGAACGGTACAAATCTGTGGAGTCTGAGGACTGATATTCGGTCCTCAGACTCCACAGATTCGGAGTTTGCTAGCGGGTGACGTCCCAGAGGTGATGGAGCGGGTCGTGAATTTCGTAGCGCGCGAACGACAGGACGGAGAACGAGGCCCCATCGGATCGACGGCCCGGACGCTCGAGTTGCTCCGGTGAGAGCGAACCGAATCGGTTGGCGAGCCGATTGGCCGCTTCGCTGAGCTCAGTGGCCACTCTGGCTGGGTCTTGGAGGTCGTAGCGCTCGACTTCGGCGGTCTCGTTCGGATTCCAATTGGCGAACATCGGGTCGTCCTCGTCGAGCATCAAGTCGAGTCGTTCGAGGAACAGTCGAAAGACATCACGAACGTGTGCGGCGTACTCGAGTGGGCTCCAAACGTCGGGGGCAGGACGGACTCGTGCCGCTTCGGTGTTGGCCAGAACATCGGCCCATGCCGCAGCGTTGGACCGATTGAGCTCTGCGACTTGCTCGATGCTGAGCGTTCCAACATCGGCCCCGCAGTCCGGGCAGGGGCGGTCGAGCACCCAGGTCCAGTCCTTGTCGTCTTTCTGTCCTGGTGCTGGTGGAGATGGAAGGTCGTTCACAGCGCTACTCCACTCGTCGTGGTGATGTGGTCAGGCAGTGCTTCGGCGGTAGTTCCCGTGTTGGTCGTCTCGCTCGGCTCGAAGAGCAACATGCTTGCTCCGTCCACCGACGCAGGTTTGTGTTCGACTCCTTTGGGGACGACGTAGATGTCGCCAGCGGACAACTCGATCGTGCGATCCCGAAGGTGAATTTGTACGTCGCCGGTGATGACCTGAAACAGCTCGTCGGTGTCCTCATGGGAGTGCCAAACAAACTCGCCCTGGATGTGAACGACCCGAACGTCGTAGTCGTTCACCGTCGCGATATTTCGTGGAGACCACTGTTCGTCGAATGCGTCGAGGGCCTCGTTGAGGTTGATCTTGTTGTCCATACCTCTAGCCAAGCAGTTTTCGATCGGATGTGTAGCTGGTAGATATGCCATATGTCGAAAGATTCCTGCCAAGCACATCGAGTCGGCGTGCTCGTTGTTCAAAACACCAACCCATTTGAGATGGGCGTTGCGACAGAAGTCTTTGGACTCGATCGACCCGAACTCCCCGGCACGCCGTACGCCCTCGACACCTGTGGGCCGGGGTCGGTCACGATGCGCCAAGGGTTCTTCACCCTTACGCCAAGCGCCCCGCTCGAGGCCCTCGCCGATATGGACACCGTGATCGTGCCCGGACATCCGACTCCATCGAGCGCAGCTGACCCCGATGTGCTCGACGTGCTTCGCTCCGCGTCGGCGAACGGCGCCCGCATCGTCTCGTTCTGCAGCGGATCGTTATTGCTCGCCGAGGCTGGGCTGCTCGACGGCCTCCGCGCGACAACCCACTGGCGCTACGCCGATGAGCTGATCTCTCGATTTCCCGCAGTTCGGGTCGAGCCCGATGTTCTCTTTGTCGAAGACGGCGGCGTCTTCACCGCTGCCGGCAGCGCGGCGGCCCTCGACCTGGCGTTGCACCTCGTGCGCCTAGACCATGGTGAGGAAGCAGTGAATATCGTTGCTCGACGGTTGGTCTTTGCTGCTCACCGACATGGGGACCAGCGACAGTTTGTCGACCCTCCGTCATCGTTGGAACCGGGGCCGTCGGTTGCCGCTGTTCAGGAGTACGTGGAACAGAATCTGCACGCCCCACTAACCGTTGCTGATTTGGCTCGGCAGACGAACATGAGTGTGACCACATTTCATCGCTGGTTCAAGCAGCAGACGTCCTCGACGCCACAGCAGTGGATTATCCGCCAGCGGGTTGCCCGGGCACGCCGCTTGCTCGAGACGACGAGCACATCGGTCGAGACGGTCGCAGCCCAAACCGGGCTAGGGACGGCAACGAACCTTCGACAGCACTTCCGACGGCTCGTCGGCACAACGCCGACGAGCTATCGGACAAGTTTCGAACAAATCTCTGCAGCCATCTAAACGGTCGGGGCCTCCGGCTGGCAGCCGAGCATCGAGAGCCGTCAGGCTCGGATTGCGACCGCTGAATAAGTCAGTGATTGCAGCCTGGGCCGTGTTCGTGGTTGGCCTGGTGCTCGGCGATCTCTTTGTGGACTGCTTCCATATCGAGCGACTCGATCTGTCCAATCAGATCCTCGAGCGCGGCCTCTGGAAGTGCGCCGGGCTGGCTAAAGACCTGGACTCCGTCGCGGAAGGCCATGATCGTAGGGATCGACTGGATGCCGAGCCCGCCGGAGAGTGCCTGTTCGGTCTCGGTGTTGACCTTGGCAAAGGTGATGTCGCTGTGCTTTTCGCTCGATGCTTCGTACACGGGAGCGAACGACTTACACGGGCCACACCAGTCGGCCCAGAAGTCGACCAGCACAATGCCGTCGCCAAGGACGGTCTCTTCGAACTGATCGGCGGTGATATCGATGGTGCTCATGGGGCCTTTCTTGGGGGTATGCAACTCGCATACTGTCACGGGTAAGAACCCGGTAAGCCCTCGGGGTTATTCCATTGCCAGTCGGTGGTTGCTATTCGCCGCTATCGAACAAGCGACGCGCCGAGTTCATGAAGTCATTGAGCGCCTGGTTTACGTACGTGTCCGTGTCTTCAAAGACCTGGCCGGCCTTGTCGGAGAAGTTACGTCCAGCGGTCTTCCAGTCCTCGCTTGGCGAGTAGGGGTCGCCAATGCGGTGGTAATCGCCGCCCATGATCGTGGCGTAGTCGCCGCTGTCGACCCAGTTGCGAAGCTCAGCGACGCGAACGACCGGGAAGTCGTGCGAGCGTCCGAGCGTGGCCATAAAGCGGTAGTAGGCGGCGAGGCCGTCTTGGCTGCGGTACTCGTCGGCCTGCTCAACGAACGCTTCGACGCTGAGTTCGTCTCGGCGGCCTCGTACGCCGCCGGCGAGCACGCAGTGCATGCCTTGGGCGTGTTCAAGGTTTTGTGAGGCCAACAGTCCGGCCCGGTCGCAGCTAATCTCGGCTTTGCGGCTCCACTCGAGCAGCGCCATCATGATCGGCAGTGTTGCTTGTCCAACGATCGGGGTGACCCGAGAGGACCACGTGAGCAGCAGGTAGAGCAGTGTGCGATAGAGGGCGTGTTCGCTCATGATGTGGCCAACCTCGTGGCCAAGGACCACTTCGACCTCCTCTGGCGTGGCCAGTTCGATGAGGCTGGAATTGAGCACGATGAACGGATTGTCCATGCCGTACGCGCCGGCGTTGACGATCGGCGTCTGCGATATGTAGAGCGGCGGTACGTCCGTATCGAGAATTTCACAGACGCGAACGAGCGACTCGTGGATCGAGGAGTATTGCTTCGGCCCGACCTTTACCGCTGCTGCAGTGAACAACGTGGAGACGTTCTTCTCGCCGAACATGCCGACGAACTTGCGAAGCAAGTTGTCAAAGCCGGGAATTTGTTGGAGCGACGACAGCGCTGCTCGGTCGGTCGGATGTTCCCACGCGTGGGCGCTGATCTCGGAGAAGATCACACGGCCGGACTGATGGAGGTCGAGTTCGGTTGACTTTTTCGCCACTAGTTGCCGCCGGAGCCAAAGGTGCTGCGGGCGATGAGATATCCGCCACCGATCATGCCGAGCGCACCCACGATGAAGGCCATCGGAGCGACCACCCCACCGAGGAACGGGACCTTGCCGACGACAGGCTGGACGATAAAGAACAGAACCGCGCCGACAAGAAGAAGGGATGCACCTGGTTTCTTCATGAGATTCATATGGCAATGGTAGTGGTCCCACCGCACCAGGGATAGGTCCGCAAGACTCATGGCCATGAAGCGCGAATCGTGTTGGCGGACTTTGGCGCGTGCTGGCTGGATCAGCATCGTTGTCCTCACCGCTGTCGGTTGCGCGAGCGGAGGCGACGACTTCGCAGGATCGTCACGCATTCTCGTGTCGCCCTCAACAACGGTTTCGTCGACGACGACCACGACGACAACAACGTCTTCGACCACCACAACAACAACGCTTGCTCCTCCTCTCGAACTCGACGACATACCGCGGGTGCTTCGAACGACTACCGACGTGATCGTGCCTGTTCTCGATCGGGTTCGCGATGGTCATTTGGTGCGGACACCATGCCAGTCGGTGACCGTGGTGACTACGGGGGAGACCGATGATCGGGTTCACGTCGTGCTCGACCCCGGCCATGGGGGATTGGAACCCGGCGCTGTCACCAGCGATGGAATCGCCGAGAAGGACGTGAACCTCGAGGTTGGATTGCTGGCTGAGGAGTTATTGGAGGAGCAGGGCTTTGACGTCACGCTCACCCGGTACACCGATATCCGGATTCCGCTTCGGACCAGGGTCGAGATTGCGGACCGCCTTGGTGCTGCGTTGCTCGTCTCGATCCATCATCAGGGCACCAACACGAACGTGCCCCGCTCCGATGAGCCAGGGACCGAGGTCTACTACCAGCAGGACTCGAGCGAGTCGAAGCGCTTTGCGGGGATCTTGGTCGAAGAATCCCGTCAAGCCCTCGGTGCGTTCGACATCGAGTGGTTCGCCGGAGTCGATGCGGGTGCGACTTATCGCCCAAATCGCGACACCGGCGAAGACTTCTACGGCATGGTCCGCTTGCCCGAGACGCCTGCTGTTCTGGCCGAGATGGCCTTTCTTGGCAACACCGCCGAAGTCGATCTGATGCGCACCGGCGAGCTGCAGATCGCCGAGGCCGAGGCCATCAGTCAGGCGGTCGTTCGGTGGTTCATCACCGACGACCCCGGATCCGGTTATGTCGAACCGAGCTTTGGTTTGCGGTCATCGGGTGGTGGCGGTGGCGTCGAGGGCTGTCAGGATCCCGACCTCGGCGATACGGTCGATCTCGCCGCACAGTTGAGCGACGCACTCGAGGAGCAGAGCGATGAGAATTAGCGTGAACGGCCTTCGCGACTACCGGCAGCGCCGCAGCCAGCGATCGGACGTAGCCAGATGGAGCAAGGAAGAGAACTTTCACGAAAACTGGAACGTTCGAACCGAACGGCTCGCAGGCTTTGTACAACCGGGAGAGCGGGTCCTCGAATTTGGGTCGGGCATGTTGGC
>CALBVK010000047.1 GCA_937969345.1 uncultured Acidimicrobiales bacterium | reverse complement strand
GATCCTGCCGCTGGCTGGCCTCTTCGTCGAGAGCGTCGAGAACGGGGCCATTGCTCGTTGGCTACAAGAGACGGGCGGCAAGCTGTTGCTGCGCGGCGTGCACATCTTCGCCGTTGTTGCGATGCTCGGCTTTACGCTCTTTGCCGCGAACCTGTCGGCCTTCCGCCCGTTCCAGCCAGATCCGATCGACACCGATCCAATCGTTGCCTTCATCGAAAAAGACCAGCACGAACGTTGGCGCTTTCTGACGCTCGGTTTCGGCGATCAGGTGGCGGCGCTGTCGGCGGCGACGACGGCGACCCAGGTCGATGGCAACTACCACTCCGCTCGACGGCTTCCCGAACTGACCTCGACATCGGTCGAACGTCTCGAAGGAGCCAAGTATCGCGGCATCTCGGGGCTGGGTTCACTCCAGCAGTTCCTGGAGGTGCCAGAAAAGTACAACCTGAAGTTCATCTTCTCGAACGACGCGTTCTACGACCCGTTGCTTCAGGTCCTTGGGTGGGAACGGCTTGGTCCGCTCGAGAACGGCATCGATGTTTGGGAAAAGGCCGACATCGAACCGCTTCCCGCGGTGCTCCCGGTGAACGAAGTTCCAAACTGGCAGCGGTTCATGTGGGGCATTGTTCCGCCGGCCGCCATGGTGAGCGCACTGATCTTGTTGACCTGGCGTCTGTTCTTCGTGAAGCCGCGAACGCTCGAGATGGACGAGCCGGAGTTCCGTGACGCCGAGCCGTCCGCGGCGGTGTCGTTCATTCGGGATCGCCTCGGCCGAACCCCTACTCCATCGAGCCGCAACACCCGACGGATCGTGCTGTTGCTCATCGTGGGGATCGTCGCGTCCTCGATCGCTACCGCCTCCACAACCGCACCGACCCCCGACGAAACCGTCGACGCCTACTACGACCACCTCGACTTCCGCCGTTGGGACGATGCATACGATCTGCTCGACCCCGAGACCAGGCCAAACTATGAGCTGTGGCGGTTGCAGTTCTCCGTCACCGGTGGCCTTCTGTCGAGTTACGCGAAGCTCGACGAAATCACCTCCGAGGTCCTCAACGAGGGCAACGAGCGCGCCAGGGTGTCGACCGACCTGCGCTATCTCACCGCGCTCGAGTGGTATCCGGTTCAACGCACACACGATCTCGTCAACCGCGATGGTGACTGGTTCATCTTGGCCGAGGACCCAGACCTGACGATTCCGCCCGACCAGCTCGTCCGGCGACCAGCTGTGGACTTTGCTATTCAGGGTCGCCGACGGGTCACCTCGCTCAACACCGAGCTCACCGACGTCCAGGATCGCCCGGAGATCGACCTCATCGAAGTTCGCCTGATGGACAACGACGGCCTTCCCGTAGTTGTTGGCATGGTGTCGAACCGGGACGTCGACCCAGCCGATGTCACCATCACTGCGATTCTGCGAAACGCCGATGGCGAGATGATTGCTCGCTACAACGCAACCGATCATCTGATCCGAACACTCAATCCGCGTGAGTCAACACCGTTCCGGATCGACTTCCAGCGGGTCGCCGCTGGCGCAAACCTCGACTTCGACCCACTCGATATTCAACCCATCGAGCTCGATGAGGAGATCGCCCAAGTCGAGATCTATGGCAAGGCAGTGGTGACCACCCAGGGCCTGTATCGAGGGTTGGGCGTCAACTCGCTGACCGGCGAGCGGACCGAAGATGGCGATCTGCTCCTGTCGGGCACACTACGAAACGACGGGGTTATCGAAGCGATCGTTCCAATCGTGATCGTCAGCTACCTCGATGATGCCGGTGAGGTGTTGTGGGTGGAACGGCGCTTCGTCGAACGGTCGATCCGGCCGCAACGATCAACCGATTTCGAATTCGTGTTCGAGGACCCCGGTGAGCTGATCCAGAGTCCTCTGGAGCCGATCATCTACGCCAACGGCATCGGCGATGAAAAGGTGCGACTGAGCCGTCCAGCTGGCCTTATCGATGCCCCCGAAGGCAGCGATTTCGCATCGATTCGAGTCGATGTCACCACCATCGTTGCAACCCAGAGGGTCGAATGATCCGGCTCCTCGACCGTAACCGTAGGGTCCGCGTCGCCGCGGTCGTCGTGCTGGTCGCCCTCGGTGTCTTCGCGTTCATGGAAGCACGCCCGGCGTTGCGGGAGCCCGACGCGCTCGCGTTCGTCGACCTCTCCATCGTGCACCCCGAATCGATGAACGTCGGCGAACGAATACCAATCACGGTGCAGGGACTCGTCGGCGACCAGGTCGTGCACCTGTCCCTCGATGCCGGATACGGACCCCGGACGTTTACCTCGCTGTCTGCGGACGGCGAAGCGCAGTTTCTTGTCCCGGCGGCGGAGGGGCCCGGCGCAGGCTTGGTGCTCATCGAAGCGGTTTCGGGGGTACGCCGCGGGCTTTCCACGGTGGAAGTTGTTCCGGGCGAGGCGGTATCTCCGCTCGACGTCTTCCTCGGACCGCGCACGATCGAGGTCGGCACCGGCGACATTGCCATGATCGTTGCCGTGCCTGCTGATTCGTTCGGCAACCCCGTAGTCACCGGTACCGATGTCGATTACACATTGACCCGCCCGGGCGGTGAGACCTCTACCGACGCAGCACCGACCGAGAAGTTGTTGAGCTTCGTCGAGGTCGGCTCACGAACCAAGACCGGTCGTAATGTGGTGTCGGCTCGCACGGGCGAAGCCCAGGGTCCCGAGCGGATCTTCGATGAGGTCGCTGCGTTCGCGGTGCCGTTCGAGGTCCAGGTCGTGGGCGAAATTCCCGTCGCCAATGGTCGCGACCTGTTCAGCATCTCGACCGATGAGCTCTTCGATCGTTTCGGAAACCGCCTTCCCGATGGGACCATTGGCCACCTCGAGCTCAGCGGCGTGACCGGCCGCCGTCGCATGAGCGCAAGTGCGATCGACTCCCGATTGCACTTCATCATCGAAGCGCCGAGCGAACCAGGTCAGGCAATCGCCGAGGTCTTCACGAGCGGCGCTGCAAGCACACCGCTGACCATCACGTTCCCAACGGCGATCGCGCAGATTCCGATAGAGATCACCGAAGGCCCGGAAGTGTCTCGAATCGATGTTGGCCGTGTAGTTGAACCCGACGGGGCGTTCATCCCCGACGGCACGCCCGCCCAGATCATCTCGGACGGAAAGCTCTATGACGTCATTATCGACAGCGGCTCGGTGTCGATCGTCGTTCCAACGGCAGATGATGTGCGCGTGACGATTCTCGGCGAGACCGCCTCCGCTCAGGGGCCGACGCGATGACGATGCCCGAGTTGGTCGAACGCCGAACCAAGAAGCGCTTCTTGCGCCTCAGCGTGATCATTCCGTTGCTGTGCGCTGCCGCTGCCGTACTGCTGTTGTCGAGTGCGATCATGGCGTCGATCGTCCGGGATCAGGAGACTCAAGACATCTTCACCGACGCGGCCGTCATCCCACCGGAACTGCTCGATGAGATCGTGTGGCTCGAGGACCCCGACGACCTGCCACGCGAGATGGAACCGCTCACTCGAATTGCAGTGACATCGTCGTGGATTCGAGCATGGGAACAGCTCGAGATCGTGGCCCGCACCGGCGATACCAGCGGCGTTGAGGTCTACTTTGCGAACTCGGCTCGAGAGGGTGTGCTCGAACGTGCCGGCCAATGGTCCGGTCGGTCTGTGAGCCAGGTCGGTCACGATCTGCAGCTGTCGTTCTACTCCGAGGACGGTCAGGTGATTGGGTTGTCCTCGGTCGACTCACACCTCGTTCGCACCGACCGTGTCGATGACGTCGAGTTCACTCGTGAAACCAGAGAGAGCTACGACGCAGTCCTGGTCCTCGATGACGGCAACTGGCGAATTCACCACTGGGTACGCCGATCGCTCGAGGGCGGCTCGTGGACGGCGAGCAGCTAGCTAGCGCTCCGCGGCGACATTAGTAGCGCACTTCCCAAAAGGTCAGCCCGTGTGGCGGTGCGACTTGGCCAGCAGCGGTCCGGTTCTGGGCCGCCAAGATCTCCGGGATGGCGTCGGGGTCGAACTTGCCCATGCCAACATCGACAAGCGTGCCCACGAAGGACCGGACCATCTGGTGACAGAACGCTGTCGCCTGCACCCAGAACTCGACGATGTCGTCGTCGCCTTCGCGCCACCCCGCTTCGAGTACACGGCGGGTCATACTCTTCTCCGGTTCGCCCTCTGGGACTTTGACCCGCTTGCAGAACGAGCTGAAGTCGTGCTCACCCACGAGGTGCGCGGCCGCTTGGTTCATGGCGTCGAGCTCGAGCGGTTGCCAGACGTGCCATGCCGATTCGATCCGCAGCGGGTCCGGGTGTTTACCGGTCATAACCTGGTAGCGATAGCGACGCCACTGGGCCGAGAAGCGGGCGTCGAAGTCGTCAGTTGCGACCTGAACATCGCGAACGACGATGCTCGGTCCGCATAAACCGTTCAGCGAACGCTCGAGACGGACCGGGTCGATATCGACGTCGTCGGGCACGTCGAAGCTGATGACCTGCCCGCGTCCGTGCACGCCCTTATCCGTGCGCCCAGCACACGTGATCGTGATCGGTGATCGGACAACCTTGGCAAGCGCAGCCTCGAGGTCCCCGGCCACAGTGCGCACATCGTTGTTGATCGCAAAACCATGAAAGCCACTGCCGTTATACGCGACAGTGGCTCTCATCTTCATCTTTAGATCCTACCGAACGTCCTGAGCACCCCTAGCGAGAACCGGCACGTTGATGCGGATCTCGACCGGAAGTGTCGAGGAGAACAGTGATTCGATGATCGGGCCATACTGGCGAAGCCGGCCCGATCAGCGAATCAAACGAGTTCGATACGCGCCATTGGGGCGTTGTCGCCCGAGCGCGGTCCGAGCTTCATGATCCGGGTGTATCCACCTGGACGGTCAACGTAACGAGGACCGACCTCGTCAAACAGCTTGGTCGCCATTTCACGATCGTTCAGGAACTTCATGACCTGACGGTGGTTGTGTACCCCGCCCTTCTTGGCCTTGGTGATCATCTTTTCGGCAATTGGGCGCATGGCCTTTGCCTTGGCCTCGGTCGTGGTGATGCCTTCAGCGGCGATCAGCGACGCAACGAGGTTGGCCATCATGGCCTTCTGATGAGAGGCGCTCCCGCCGAAACGGGGGCCCTTCTTTGGAGTTGCAACCATGGTCAGTCCCTCGTTCGCAATGTGAGACCGCGCTCGTCAAGCTTCTCGATGACCTCGTCGAGCGACTTCTGACCAAAGTTCGTGATGGCAAGAAGATCGTCTTCGGTCTTTTCGAGCAGCTCGCCAACGGTGTTGACCTGTGCACGCTTGAGGCAGTTGCGAGGACGCTCGGAAAGGTCGAGGTCTTCGATTGGCTTCTCAAGATCGGGTGAT
>CALBVK010000046.1 GCA_937969345.1 uncultured Acidimicrobiales bacterium | reverse complement strand
CTATTGCTGGATCACGGTCACCCAGCGGTAACCATTGGTCAGATAACGCCCGGCAGCGGCCTCGTTCACCTCTCCTAAATCAACTTTGGGGTCAGACCCTCGAGTTGATCGAGGACGCCGTCGATCAGGTTTGGGGTCTGACCCTGGAGTTGATCGAGGACCGTTAGAAGAGGTCGTCGACGTCGTCGGGAACCATTCCGTCCCCGGCCGCCTCGGGGTCGTTTCGATAGCTGCGGAGTGTGCCGCCGGCGAGGTGGTAGGCCTCGATCAACCACTCGATGAGTTCGTCGTCGATCACCTCGGGGTCGGCCACGTTGATCACGTGAAAGTACTTGTGGCCGTAGTCGACGACCTTGCGAGATAGTCGTCCGTTCTCGAGTTTGCGGCCCAGCGAGAAACCAACGGCGACCCACTTCGTCTTTGCTCGTAGCTCAGCGAACATCGGTCCGTTCTTCAACAAGATGCCAATACCGAGCGGATCCACGATGAGCCCATCGAGGTGCTGGATTCCGGCATGGACCGCATCGAAGACCGGCCGTTCGAACGGTCGGGCGTTGGCGAAGTACTCATCGATGCTGAGCGCTGGTTCGCACGTCATGTGCGATTGGTTCTTCTTCCCGAACACTCGCTTGCACTTGGGACACGTCCACCGTTCCATGACGGGGATCGTACCCAAGCGCAATCGTGAGAAGGAGACCGACGTCGTCGAGGCAGAGCGCCAGATGCCTCGACGACGTGGGGGAGGACTCGTCGTTGCTGGACGACCTAGTAGTCGTCGCTTTCGGACTCGTCTCCCTTGACCAGCCCGCCGTCAGGTGTCGCCAAGAACCAGACGTCACCCGACCCCTGGCCGTTGATGTCGCCGGGAGCTGCATCTCCGGCGAAGCGATAGAGCGGCCACTTGCCAGCGTTCAACTGGAAGGAACCGTCGTCGCGTTGCGATACCGAGAATGTCGATCCATCGAGTCCCGCAGGAAGCTCGGCACTTGGCACGATTACCGGTGGCCACGCATCGGCGCACCCACCGTTACATGTCGGGACACCATCGACATCGTCGGTGAATCCGTACAGGCTCAAGCCATCTGCGTCGGTCAAGATGTCGCCGGCGTCGGTGGTCCCGACGGCCACGATCGCCGCAGCCTCCTCGATTTCGGCCGGCTCAGACTCTTCAGCGGCACCGTCTTCGGCGGTCGCAGTATCTGCGGCGTCGGTGATCAACGTTCCTTCAGGCGTGACGGCAAACCAGACCTCGCCAGAACCTTGGCCGGCAATATCGCCGGGCACGGCGTCTCCAGCAAAGAAGTAGAGCGGCCACTTGCCGGCAACGAGTTGCAACGTTCCATCGTCTCGTTGCGTAGTGGCGAAGATTCCAACGTCGAGTGCCGGGGCGACGGTGAAGTTCTCGTCGACGATCACCGGAGGCCAAGCCTCGGCGCATGTTCCTGAACATGCCGATGTTGCATCGATGTCGTTGGTGAAGCCGTAGAGGGTGCGGCCGTCGTCTCCAACGAGAACATCGCCGAGTGCTGTTGTGCCGACGAGTGCTGCAGCTGCGCTCGATGCCGCTGGTGCTGGCGCGGTGTCGCTCTCTGCTGGTGCGTCGACGGCGGGGGCTTCCGCTTGGGCGACGATCGGCACTTCGCTCGAACCGCAGCTTGCGCATAGGAGTGCGAAGGCGGCGAGCACGAGGCTGGCGCGCCGGCGATGGACTTTCGGTTTGGTGCTACTTGGGGTGTTGTCGTGCATGGCTGGTCCTTTCAAAGACATGGGGTACTTGGGGGTTATTCGACGGTGACCGTGCCGGTCATCGATGGGTGGAGCTCGCAGAAGAAGGCGTACGTGCCCGGTGTGCTCGGGAGGGTTATGTCGCCGGACTCGCCGCTGCCGAGCAGGCCGGTATCGAACTCGCCGTCGCGGGCGGTGAGGGTGTGGGGGGCACCATCAGCGTTCGTGACGCTGAGGGTCGAACCCGCGACGGCCGACACGCCGCTCTCAAAGGCGAAGTTGTCGATGGTGATCGTGGCGCCGCCCACCGGTTGAGCGGTGGTGGTTTCGGTCTGCGTTGCTGGTGCAGCGGTGGCAGCGGCCGGTGCGGCTGTTTCCGGTCCTGATCGCGCTAGCCCGACGAGCGTGGCGACGCCGGCGAGTACGCAGATAGCGAGGGTCAGTGAGACGCGTGAGGTCATGGTCATGTTCCTTTTGTTTGTGATTGGGCGCGAGTGGTCTGGATTAGAAGCCGGGGAATCCGAAGTTCTGAAAGAACCACAACGACGAGGTCAGCCAGATGGCCGTGAGTATGGAGACGAGCAGGGCGCCGGCTGCGGGCAAGGTCCAGCCCGGCAAGTTGTCCGATCGGAGCAACAGCATTTTTGCGGTGAAGGCGCCGTAGAACGCACAACCGAACAACGAATGCAGCAGCACTCGCGTGGAACCGTCTTGGAAGCCGAGCGACCAGAGGCAGTGGTACGCGACCGGCAAGGTGAGGAGAAAGGCGAGTGTTCCTGTCCAGCGGTGGACGGGAGCAACGGCAGCTGGAGCCGAGCCTGCTCCCGGCAGCTTCCCCCACATCCACAGCGCTGATAGGCCCTGTCCAATGGCGAGCACAAACGCTCCCGTGGTGAACCACGCCTTCATCGGAAGTACCGCGGGGAAGCCAAAGCTGGCGATGCCAGCACCGGTTGGTGTGTGCGCTCTGCCGTACACGCCGAGTGACAGCGACAGTGCAGCGCCGGCCGCTGCGGCGATGAGCAGTGCTCGGCTGGCCGAGCCGGGTGCGGATTGTTGTGTGACCATGGTGCTTGTTGACTGCATGACTACTTCCCCCAGAGGTAGGGTCGAGATGGTGTTTCCAATGGCCTGTACGGCGACCGTCTAGATTCGGTTCGCGATTCTCCAAAGAAATTTCTGAGGCGGGTACCTCGACTAGATGACTGAGCTTTCAGCTGAAGACGTGCGACGTTTCCGGGCCGGAGACGAGGACGCGGTTCGCGCCGTGTACCGGCGTTATGGAGGTGCCATCGGCACCGTGGCGCGATCGATGCTGCGCGACGACGAACTGGTTGCTGAAGTTGTCCAACAGACCTTCGTGAAGGCGTGGCGAGCAGCGGCGACGTTCGATGCCAATCGGGATCTTGCACCTTGGCTGTATTCGATCGCCCGACGAACGGCGATCGATGTGCTTAAACGCGAACAACGCCCAACACAAGGTGGCCACGAACCCGAAACCGATGTGGCCATCACCACGATGTCGTTCGATCGAACGTGGGAGGTGTTCGAGGTACGCCAAGCCATCGACGATCTACCGGCAGAGGAACGCGAGGTTGTGAGGGCTGCAAGTGCGCTTGGGATGACCCACGCGGAGATCGCCGAGCACCTCGGGATCCCAGTCGGAACGGTCAAGTCCCGGATGGCACGGGCACATAAGCGGCTCGGCGCCGCGCTCGATCACCTTCGAACGAGCGCGAACCAAATCCCAACTTCCTCCGTAAGGTCGGGTGAGAACGATGACTGATGACCGCACACCAAACGAGCGCGATGATGCACTCGACCCGGACCTCGCAGCGATGCTGAGCGCGCCCGGTATGTGGGAGGAGCCGGACCTCGCGCTCGAAGATTCGATCGTTGCGGCGATCACCGCGGAGGCAGCGGTTACCGGCGCTCGGCCGTTGGAGTCGGTGATCGAGGCCACCGATGATCCAGTACCGAGTGACAATGTCATTCCGATCGGGCGAGCGCGTCGATGGATCGGACCAGCACTCGCAGGTGCTGCGGCAGCGGTCATCCTCGTCCTGGGCGTTCAGGCGCTCGAAGGCCAAGGTGGCTCTGATGTTGTCGAAGTGACCCTCGCAGGAACGGACCTTGCGCCCGAAGCCTCGGCCACTGCCGCGATCTCGACGCCAGGTGCTGGCACACGGATCATTCTCGACGTCTCCGGGCTCGAACCAGCTCCCGATGGTCAGTATTACGAAGCCTGGCTTCGTAAAGATGCTGAGGTCGGCGTCAGCGCTGGCACGTTCCATCTTCGAAGTGGGGACAGCACGATCGAGCTATGGGCAGGCGTGAACACCAGCGACTATCCGCTGTTGACCGTCACCCTCCAAGATGAGGCCCAGACGGAATCATCGGGCAAGGTCGTCCTCAAGGTTCTGCTCGGCGAAGAGTCGTCGGAATAACGCCTGCGACGGTTGCCAGCGATTGCGACCTCCCAAGCGGCGCATTTTTTCCTATTCTGGCGCGATGAAGGTGATCGCACGGGTGTCGAAGTTTGTTGTTGGTGTCGTCGCGTTTCTTGCGCTCGCGCCGACGTTACTGCGCGCATTCATCTCCCCGAACTCCATCACGATCGGCTGGGTCATCATTGGAGCGATGATCGTCATTCGTGTCGCTCAGATCTCCGTCGCTGTCAGCCCGGACTGGGTCATCGTCAGAAACTTCTTTCGAACTACACACGTTCCGGTGTGGGAAGCCGAGATTGAGTTCGGCGAGACGGAGAGCGAACGAGGGCTGATGAGCGACGCTGGCGGCAAATATGATGCTGGCGGCCGAACCCTGTACGTTCGCCGTCAATGGAACGGCGACCGTCTACACATCGGGGTTGCCCCTCGTTTCGGAACCGAACCCGAGCGCATCCACGATGAGCTCGTGGACGCTATTCGCGAAGCTCGCGCCGCGTAGATCCTCCCCGTTTCGAGGCTGCATAGTTACAAATATGGTCTCGCTGACCACTACGGCGGAGCGCGTCTCTACCAATCTGCTACTTGCCTTTGGACGATGAAGGTCGAAAGATCTACAACGGGTTACTAAAAGGGGACACGCATGACCGACTGGAACTACATCGACTTTGCTAGTGGGAAGACCCCACTTCCGGAGCCAAACCTTGGGTGGAACACCTACGGCACCGGTGTCGAGAGCATCGGTCGTGACGGCTCACCCGAACCTATGGAGATTCCCGAGCCCGCAGCGGATCAACTGCTGGTGCGCGTCGACGCCGTTGGTTTGTGCTTCTCCGACGTGAAGCTCATCAAGCAGGGTGGTGACCACCCCAAGCTGTACGGTCGCGATCTCGCCACCGAGCCAACCCGCCTTGGCCACGAAGCCACCGTCACGATCATCGAGGTCGGTGACGAACTCGCCGATCGATATACGGCAGGCCAGCGCTTGGCTATCCAGCCCGACATCTACGTCGATGGTCGCGCCACTGCGTACGGCTACACGATCCCTGGCGGTCTCATCCAGTACCACTTGATCGGTCGCGAGATTCTGGACGCCGATGGTGGACACGGATACCTGATTCCCGTCGACGAGCAGTTGGGTTATGCAGCTGCCGCGTTGTCCGAGCCATGGGCATGCGTCGAGGGTTCCTACATGCAGCGCCGTCGCCTCGATCCAGCGGTTGGTGGAACGATGCTCGTCGTGGGCTCCGCCGACGATGCCACCGACTACGTCTCGAGCGCCGGTCTCGGCTCCCCAACCAAGATCGTCGTGAGCCATGCCCCCGCCGCGATGACCGCGATGCTCGCCGAGCACTGTCCCGATGCAACCGTCGTAAGCGACGACGCCTTTGCCGATGCTGCATTGGTTGCGGCACGTACCGTCGAGCACGTTGGCGAGGATGGCTTTGATGACATCATCGTCCTCGGACAGACGAGCGCCGATCTGATCGAAGAACTCGCGAAGGTCATTGCGTATCGCGGCATGATGACCATGGTTGGCACCGAGCCCCTCGATGGCCTTCCCCAGATCGATGTTGGTCGTCTGCACTACCACTACACGGCATTTGTTGGTACGACCTCGAACGACATTTCGGCGGCTTGGGGCGAAGAGCGCAACCGCGCCGAGACCGTCCCCGGTGGCGTGGCTGTATTTGTTGGTGCTGGCGGTCCCATGGGCCAGATGCACATGCAGCGCGCCATAGAGAAGGCCGATGGCCCGGGCACGATCATTGGGTTTGACCTCGATGATGATCGCATCGAAACCGCTCGACTCATGCTGGCGGGCCTGGCCGAAAAGAATGGCCGCAAGTTCATGCTCCACAACACCACCGGTGATCCCGAGGGAGCAATGCGGATTGTTCATGAGGAAACCAATGGTCGTGGAGCCGACGATGTCATCGTTAGTGTCCCTGTCGGTGCAGTCATGGGTGATGCAGCAACCTTGATGTCGAACAACGGCATGTTGGTCCTCTTCGCCGGTGTCGCAAACGGCACGCTCGCACCGCTGAACATGAGCGATGTGTATCTTCACAACGCTCAGTACACGGGAACATCTGGATCCTCGATCGCCGATCAAGAGTCGGTGATCGACAAGGCCAAGACCGGTGCATTGTCACCGGAACGTTCGCTTGCCGCGGTCGGCGGCATCGAAGCTGGCCAGAATGGCGTTCGTGCGCTCCTCGAAGGCGACTTTGCCGGCAAGGTGATGATCTTTCCGCAACTCAAGGGTCTCGAACTTATGGGGCTTGCCGAGTTGGCCGAGAAGCATCCCGATATCGCCGCTGTTCTCGGTGAGAACAATACGTGGACGAAAGAGGCAGAACAGATCCTGTTCGAGACGTATCACACGTCCTAGGTTCTGCGATGATCATCACCGTCACGCCGAACCCCAGTTTCGATCGAACGGTTCATGTCGAATCGCTCGAGTTTGGCGCGGTTCACCGCGTGTCGACCGTGACGGTCGAAGCTGGTGGCAAAGGTGTCAACGTTGCTCGAGCGCTCGCGCTCGGCGGCACGGAGAGCACCTGTATCTTTCCGGCCGGAGCTGACGACGCCCCAGCGTTCACGCGTCTGCTCGGAGATATTGCCGGTATGACTCCGCGAACGGTGCACACCGCAGGGTCGATCCGCACAAACGTCGGCATTATCGAAACCGGCGGTCGCACCACCAAGCTCAATGAGTCGGGTTCGGCGCTCGACGCCGTTGCCCAAGACGAGCTGCTGGCCGCCATTGTCGATGCTGGTGCAACCGCCGACTGGGTTGCCATCTGTGGGAGTTATCCACCGGGGCTGCCCGCCGATTTCATTCAGCGGGTGCGCGACGGTTTGCCGGCACATGTTGGTTTGGGAGTCGACGCGAGCGGTGAGCCGTTGGAACATGCGGTTCGCGCTGGCTGCGATTTGATCAAGCCCAATCATCACGAGCTCGCTGCATTGCTCGACCGGTCGATCGACACGCTTGGCGATGTTGTTGACGCGGCTCTCGAAGTTCAGCGAGACGGCGTGGCCACGGTCGTCGTCAGCCTCGGTTCGCGGGGTGCGCTCCTGGTTTCTGACGATGGGGTGACCTTTGGATACGCGCCCGCAGAATCGGTCAAAAACACGGTCGGTGCGGGAGATGCGTTCTTCGCCGGATTTCTCGCGGCGGGAGGATCTGGTAGCAAGTCTCTATCCGAGGCATTGGCCTGGGGCCGTGCCGCTGTCTCATCTGCATCGACTGCCTTTCCACCGGCAACCGATGTTGACCGGGCTGCGGTCGTGATTTCTTCGGAGATCGATCGAGCGTTGCAAATGGAGCAGTAGTGGTTGGACCAGTCGAATTCGGTGTACGGATCCCAGAGATCTTCAAGGTTGGGTTCGTCGGGTATTTCAAGAATCTGATCCCACTCAGCCTCGCCGGTGCAGTAACCCTCGGTGTCTATGGCATCTTTCGGTACGAGGCCCAACAGCTGCTCAACGACGGACATGACTTCCGTGCCTTGCTCGTCGACCTGCTCGGGTTGATCATCAGCAGCACCATGGCGTATCCGTGGTTCCACTACGCCCTGACTGCATCGCGTGGAGAGACGGTCGACGTGCGCGATCCGTTCTTCTACATGCAACGGTTTGGCTACCAGGCCGTCGCCGGCTTCTTCTTTTGGGCTGGTGTGCTCTTTGGTCTGCGCTACGGCGCTGGCATCTTTTTCTTGCCGGCGATTGCGGTGAGTGTGCTGTATGCGTTTTACGGCTACGTCGTTGCCGACACTCCGCTAAACAAAGAAGGGTTGCGAGGAGGCTCGTACGCCCTGGGCACGAGCGTACGTCTCGGTGAGAAGCGACGCTTTGGTCTGTTCTGTATTGGATTGCTATTCATGCTCTTCAATTTCTTTGGGGCCATGTTCGGTCTCGCAATCCAAGATCAACCGATTTTGCAATACGCGGTCACGGTCATTGGCCTGATCGTGACCGCCAGCATCACCTTGGTCGGTGGTGCGTACATCTACGACACGTTGAAGGAGAAGCTCGGTGACTGAGCAAGCAATTCCCGCTGGACATGGTGTGGGCGCGTCGCCCGGTATTGCCGTTGGCCCCGTGGTCGCCATCACGACCGAAGAGGTCGAGCTCGATACCATCGACGATCCAAGCGCAGCTATCGAAGCATCTTCGGCAAACGTGAGCGCGCAACTCGCTGCTCTTTCGGCATCGACCCGTGAGTCGGGGCGAGAGGAAGCAGCCGATGTTCTGAACGCGCAGAGCCTTATTGCCGAAGACGAGATGATCGTCGACGCGGTGATGGAGAACGTCGAATCCGGCCTCGACATCAATAGTGCGTTCGATGCTGCCGCCACCCAACTTGAGGCGCTCCTCGCCTCGCTGCCCGACCCATACCTGGCGGCGCGCGCCGCCGATGTTGGCGAGGTCATGCAGGCAATCAAACGCGACCTTGCCGGTGTTGCGACCGGCGAGACGGTTCTTGCACAGCCGAGCGTGTTGATCGCTCACGAACTGACCGCGGCCGAGACCGCTGGGCTCGACCCAGAGATGGTGTTGGGCTTTGCGACCGAAACCGGTGGCGCAACAAGTCACGTTGCGATCATTGCCCGGTCGCTTGGGGTTCCTGCCGTTGTTGGTGTACCAAACCTGCTCGCCGCATCGCCGACCCAGGCAGCACTCGACGGTTCGACCGGTGAGTTCTTTGGTGATCCAACCGACGATGTTGCCGCTGACTTTGCGAATCGTGCTGATGCTCAGGCTGCATTGCAGACCCGTCTCGATGCGGTGCGTGGCTCGCGCGCTTCGTTCGGCGACATCGCGATCGACGTTGCGGCCAATGTTGCTGGTGCCGACGATATTCACCGTGCGGTCGCTGAACAGTCCGATGGTGTGGGATTGTTCCGCACCGAGTTCCTTTTCCTCGATACGCCGAAGCCACCGACCGAAGACGAGCAGTTCGAGGCCTACAAGTTGGCCGCATCGAGTTGGGACGGAGACACGGTTGTTGTTCGTACGTTCGACATTGGCGGGGACAAGCCCGCCGAATACCTTGAGCTGCCCGAAGAAGAGAACCCGTTTCTCGGCCAGCGCGGTGTGCGCATTTATGAGCAGTTTCCCGAATTGATCGACGGTCAGATCCGAGCTGCACTCCGAGCGTCTGCGTTTGGCAAGATCGCGCTGATGATCCCGATGGTTGCGACCCTCGAGGAATTTTCGATGGTCCGTTCTCGGGTCGATACGGTCCGCTCCGAACTCGAGGCGGCTGGCGTGACCATGGGAACCGTCGAGTTGGGGGTTATGGTCGAGGTCCCTTCGATCGCGATGACCGCAATGAGCTTTGCTCCACACGTGGACTTCTTCTCAATCGGTACGAATGATCTCACCCAGTACACGATGGCGGCAGATCGCATGATGAGTTCGCTGAGCCAGTTGCACGATCCGCTGCATCCCGCGGTGCTCGGCCTATGCAAGCTCGTGGCCGACGCTGGCGGTGCTCATGGTCGCAGCGTGTCGGTGTGCGGACTCGCAGCCTCGGACCCCGTGGCGGCGGTGATCTTTGCGTCGATCGGCATTACGAAGCTCTCGGTCTCGGCGAACGCCGTCAATCTGATCAAGGCAACGATTGCGGCCCAAGATCCATCCATTGCTGATCGAGTGCTCGACGTGATCAGTACGGCGACATCGGCGGCGGAGGTTCGAGAAGCACTCGAACCTCTAGTGGTTCGTCCGTGAGCGCACCCCTCGACAGCCGTGTCGTGCGGATTGTGCGATGGCTGATCACCCAAACTGAGCCGCGCAGTACGTCAGAACTCGCCGCCGACCTCGTTTTGAGCGAGCGGGCTGTTCGATACCGGCTTTCGGCTGTGCAGAACTTTCTTCGGTCTCATGACGCTGAGCTTGTTCGACAACGAGGCACGGGTCTGTCGGTGATTGCCGACGACGACATTCGCGCAACGATTCTCGAGGATCTGAATGCACGTTCGGCTGCACCTCGTGTGTATGCCCCCGATGAGCGGGAGCACCTGCTGCTCGACGCGCTGCTCTGGAATCACCCAGAGACCATCTCTCTTGATCGTTTGAACGAGGATTTGGAAGTTTCGAAGACGTCGGCTCGGCGAGATCTTCGCCGGTGCGAACCGTGGCTCGAGCGGATGGGTCTCCCCATTATTCGCAAACCGGGAAAGGGTATTGCGCTACTCGGCTCCGAGCAGAGCGTGCGACGTGCGTTGGTGCAGCTGTTTCTTGAGGCTGTGCCAGCTGATGTCCTGGACGAGCTCACGACCACGGCGATCGATGATGCCAACCTCATTCGTGTCCGGGTGCCCGCTGGTTTGCGCGACCGGTTAAGTGCGCTCCCGATCGAGGCGTGCTCTATTGCATTGCAGGACACGCCACTTCGCGATCGGCTCGCAAGCGGAAACAGCGACTTGGTGTACACGTTGTATTTGGCGATCACCGAGGCTCGGGTAGAGCAGGGTTGCCACATTGTTCTCGAGCCCGGACACTTCTTGTCGCTCAATGATCATCCGGCGGCAGATTCGGTCCGGGCACTCGCCCAGACGCTCGAGTCCCAGGGTCGACCGTCGCTCTCCGATGAAGAGGTGGCTGGTCTGACCGAATACCTGCTCGGGTTCGACGCGCTCGTTACCGAAACAGCGACGTCGAACGACGTTGAGCGGCTGGTCAGCGACATCTTGGACATCGCCACCGAACGGTTGCACGCGAGCCTGGTCGAAGATGACGCGCTCCGCCGTAGCTTGTCCATGCACTTCACTCGACTGGCCGTGCGTCTGCGATATGGGCTGCCGGTGCATAATCCGCTGGCGACCGAGGTCGCGGAGCGATACCCCGAAGTACAAGCGGTTGCCGAAGAACTCAGCGAGATGATCGGCGAACAAATGGGTGCGCCAATTCACACCGATGAGATTGGCTACCTGACGATGTATCTTTCGGGTGCGCTCGAACGTGGTCACCTGCGTCCGCGCAAGCAGGCCATGGTTGTTTGTCCGAGCGGCATGGCGACAGCCTGGGTGCTCGTCTCTCGCTTACAGGCGGAGTTTCCCGAACTGTCGCTGGTCGAGGTGCTCAGCGCATCGGTCTATGAGAGTCGCGACACGTCAGAATTCGACCTGGTGATCTCGACCGTTCCGCTTGAAGAAGCTGGAGCACCGGTCGTTGTGGTGAGTCCACTGCTGTCCTCATCGGACGTTCGAGTGCTCTCGACGCTCGTCTAAGCGCGCAATCACCTCTTTATACGGCTTTTAACTCCGACGTCAATTCGCGCGCGCCACCAAAGTGTCACTTCGCGCTAAAGCCCAATTGGCAGTGGCGGCTGTCACATGGGAGCCTACATTTGAGAACTAACTCAAAGGAGGGGAAAGTAATGCAAGAACGTTTACAGCGCTTCGGTGGCTGGCTTGCAGGCATGGTGATTCCGAATATCGGAGCATTCATCGCCTGGGGCTTCATCACGGCGCTCATTATTGATACCGGTTGGTTGGTGAAACTCGGAATTTTCGATGTTGAACAAACCAGCCCGCTCGTAGATCCATTGGTCGGTAAGGTCATCGTGTACCTGTTGCCGACACTCATCGCGTACACCGGTGGCAAGATGGTTCATGGACACCGTGGTGGTGTCCTCGCAGCGATCGCCGTGTTCGGCGTTATCGGCTCACAGGGCACGATCCTGGCCGACGACGGCACCGAGCTGGCAATTCAGCCGCCGCAGTTCATGGGCGCAATGTTGATCGGTCCACTTTCTGGTTGGGTCATGAAGAAGATTGATGAGTTCCTTGAGGACCGCACACCAGCGGGCTTCGAGATGCTTTTCAACAACTTCTCGCAGGGCTTTGCTGGCATCGGCTTGGTCTTCGCTAGCTACTGGGTTGTAGGTCCGATCATGGCTCGCATCGCGAGCGCATTCGGTAACGCAGTTGAGACCCTGGCAGATGCAAGCCTTCTGCCACTCGCTGACATCCCGATCGAGGTTGCAAAGGTGCTGTTCTTGAACAACGCCATCAACCACGGTGTGTTGACACCACTTGGAACCGAGGACGTCGCCGAAAAGGGACGTTCGATCTACTACATGCTCGAGTCGAACCCTGGCCCAGGCCTTGGTCTTCTCGGTGCGTACTGGTTTGCTGGTAAGGGCCTCGCAAAGCTCTCGGCTCCAGGAGCAATCATTGTTCACTTCTTCGGTGGCATTCACGAGGTGTACTTCCCGTACGTTCTCATGAACCCAGTGATGATCGTGGCAATGTGGGCTGGCGGCATCACCGCTGACTTCGTGTTCCTCGCAACCGATGCTGGTCTTACGGTTCCACCGAGTCCAGGCTCGATCTTTGCCTACATCGGTGGCTTGCCACCTGAAGGCGGAGCAGCGTTCGGTGTTATCGCCGGCGTAGCAGTTGGAGCGGTAGTGAGTTTCGTTGCCGGCTCGGCACTGCTCAAGATGTTCCCAGTCAAGGACATGGCTGATACCGATATCGACGAAGTCGGAGTCGGCGACGCCATGCCAGATATTCCAGGAATGAGCGTTCCAGGAGCATCCGCTTAAGCGTTGTGCCGGGGCTGTTTCCTGCGCCCTGGCACATCACTTAGCACCAACCCGCTGAAACGGTCCTTTGGGCCAGGTCGATTCGGCCACGGCGGTCTTTGAGCGGATGGGGTGCAAGATCGGAATCGATCTTGCACCCCATCTGTTTCTACAGAAGTAACCCCCTAGACATGGCAAAGGAAGAGATATGAGTGACACGGTGGTGAAGAAGGCAGATGAGGTAAAGCTCATTGTCTTTGCATGCGAAGCGGGTATGGGAAGCAGCCTGATGGGTGCGAACCAGCTGAAGAAGATGGTCAAGAAGGCCAAACTAGATATCGAAGTGATTCACTCGCCTGTTGCTCAAGTTCCAGCGCACGCCGACGTGATCGTCACGCACAAGTCGCTTGCCGCCCAGGCGAAAACGAATTTCCCTCAGGCGGCCATCATTCCGTTCATGATGTTCTTCGGAGACCCTGCAGTGAAGGGCCTTGTCGAGACCCTCAAGAGCGGTGCAGACGTAGAGTCGGCGCTCTGATGTCGGCAACCAAAGAAATCGTTCTGTCTCGTGAGGCAATGATCACGGGACTGCCATCGGTCGAAAAGGCCGAGGCCATCCGCTACGTCGGATCGCTTCTCGCCGAAAACGGCCATATTGACGCCAGCTACGTCGATGCCATGTTGGAGCGTGAGGAGACGGTGTCTACCTACCTCGGCAACGGTGTCGCAATGCCTCACGGCACGTTCGAGAGCCGCGACGCGGTACACAGCACCGGAATTGTCGTTGCCCAGTACCCAGAGGGAATCGATTGGGGTGTGGGCACGGCTCACCTCGTGATCGGTCTTGCTGCGGTCGGTGACGATCACGTGCAAGTTCTTAGCCATATCGCTGAGGCCTTGCAGGATGAAGAGGTCGCCGAACAGTTGTGGACCACGACCGACGCCGATTTTCTCTACCAGGTGTTGAGCAGCACCGGTGATGACAGCGGTCCAATCGATAGAAGTATCACTATCTCTGGTGAGGGTGGCCTTCACGCCCGCCCAGCGAGTCTCATTGTTGAGTTCGCAAAAACCTACGATGGCAAGATCACTATCACTAAGGACGAAAAGACAGCGAAGGCTACGAGCATCATGAGCGTTCTCGCTCTTGGGGCTGTTGCCAATGACGTTGTCGACGTCCATGTCGAGGGCGATGACGCCGAGGCTGCTGAAGCTGCCGCGGACGAGATTCAACGAATTCTGACTACGCCCGAAAGCGAGCTGTAAATGGCCCGAATGAACCGAGAGCAATTGTTGGCTGCTGCAACGCAGGAGTTCGACGCATCACCGGATCCCAACGGCAAGGTGGATCTCGTTAGCGAACGAGGCTCGATCAACGTCGCTGGCGAAGCTGGTGAGATGAAGAACGCCTTCAAGACCATCAAGAAGGTCGAGGGCTATCGCTGGGTCATGATCAACCGTGAGGACCTGTTCGCGGCGAACAGTTTGTCGATTGGATCGAAGGCCGGAATCATTACTCCGGACGGGTCGATCTTGAAGAACGCAGACATCCCGCGGAAGAAGGTCTAAGCAACACAATTTTTCCGCTCCGCTTCCCGATGTATCTCCCCGATTTGTCAGTGGGAAGCGGAGCGGATGTTTCTCTTGCCGGTTCGCGCGTGGAATGCGCACAGCAGGCCGCTAATATGACTGCCGCTCAGCCTTTGGGTTGAGTTGCAGCTCGCACTAGTGTGAGAAGCACTGCACTTCGGTGCAGGTAAGGTCCCGTGGTGAAGTCAGGAGTTCACGCCGCCCTGTCAAGGCGGAGGTCGCGAGTTCAAATCTCGTCGGGACCGCAACATAATTATCTGGTCAGGTAGCTCAGTTGGCAGAGCGACCGCCTGAAAAGCGGTAGGTCCCCGGATCGACGCCGGGCCTGACCACCATCGATCACGACACTGCCACCGCAATTGCGGTGGCAGTGTCCGTTTTCTGCCAGCAGTACGATTCGTCCGTATGGAACTCAGCTCTATCGATGTTGATCCACGGGTATGGCCGGGGCTTGAGCTGATCGAGGCTGTCGAGGGTGGCCATCGCAATACGGTGTGGCGAGGGCGGCTCGCTCACGCGGACGTCGCCGTGCGTCGCAGCAGGCGCTCCGTGGCATCGCTCGATTGGGAACTGGACGTGCTTGAGGCGCTTGCGCTTCAGGGCGTGATCGTTCCTGAGGTGATCCGGACGGCCGACGGGGACCGACATCACGAAGGCATCGTCGTGCAGCGTTGGTTGCACGGACGTCCTCCGAGCTCGAAGGACGACTGGAAGCTGGTCGCAGAGGCGCTGCAGTCGATTCATCAGAACATGCGGACCTATCCGCAGCGGCCTGGATGTTGCAACGTGCTTGAGTTGGTACATAGCCGGGTGAGCGTCGATGCGGACCTTGATGCCATTCCGGTGGAGATCGTCGAACGGATGAGTGACATCTTCGCGGAGTTTGTTGATGTGCCGACGGCGCTGATCCATGGCGATCCAATGGATGGGAACATTCGGATCGATGAGGACGGCGCTGTTGGCTTCCTGGACTGGGATGAGAGCCGGGTCGATCTGGTCTGGCACGATCTGTCGAACCTCGGGGTCCAGGTCCTCGATGATGACGAGCATGCTCGCGCACAGCGGTTAAGCAACTGCTGGGAAGCCGCAAACGCCTGGACGGCCGAACCGAACTACGC
>CALBVK010000045.1 GCA_937969345.1 uncultured Acidimicrobiales bacterium | reverse complement strand
GCCGAGCACTCCCATCGTCCAGGTGAGGCCGACACGGCGTACCTGCGTGAGAAGGCGCTCGAGGAAGCAGCGGCTGCCGCAGCAGCGCCGCCCGCCCCAGCCCCGCAAGCTCCAGTCGTCGAGGTTGCACCGGTTGCCGTGGCGGCCGCTACACCGGCCCAACCGCCTGTGGCCCACGAGCCCGCACCCCAAGTATTCGAACCACAGCCCGCACCCCAAGTATTCGAACCACAGCCCGCACCCCAAGTATTCGAACCACAACCAGCTCCACAGGTCTTCGAACCGCAACCCGCGCCCCAGGTCTTCGAACCACAACCAGCACAACCCCAGCCTGCCCTTGCCGTCTTTGCCCCTCAGGCGACGACCCAACCCGCTAACCACCAGCAACAGCTCGCAGACCAACTCGCACAACAGCAGTCGTACGCCCAACAACAGGCCCAACTCGCACAGCAACAGGCCCAACTCGCACAGCAGCAGGCGTACGCCCAACAACAGGCCCAGCTCGCACACCAACAAGCACAGCAGCAGGCCTACGCCCAACAGCAAGCCCAACTCGCACACCACCAAGCACAACAACAGGCCTACGCCCAACAGCAAGCCCAACTCGCACACCAACAAGCACAACAACAGGCCTACGCCCAACAGCAAGCCCAACTCGCACACCAACAGGCACAACAACAGGCCTACGCCCAACAACAAGCTGCGTAGCACTCCTACACTCCGGAGATGACCGGACACGATGCACCCCTGCGCTGGGCAATCCTTGGCACGGGTTTCATCTCCAATGCGATGATCGATGCGATCTCGAAGAGCTCCGGCTCTACGGTGAGCGCAATCGCCGGACGAAACCCGAACGCCGTTTCAGACTTCTGCGAGCGTCATCACATCCCTCGCTCGTTTGTCGGGTTCGAAGACGTCGTCGCTGACCCCGAGATCGATGCGGTCTATATCGGCCTACCAAATCACGTCCACGCCGACCTCACCATCGCCGCAGCAGAACATGGCAAGGCGGTGTTGTCCGAGAAGTCGCTCACCACAACGATGATCGACGCGCATCGCATAGTCGACACGGTTCGAGACACGAGTTTCTTTGTCGAAGGCCTCATGTACCTGGCGCATCCCATCCAACAGACCTTCGTCGACCTTTTGACCGATGGCCGCCTCGGTGCCCTTCGTTCCATCCGCGCAAGTTATGCGGCAGACATTGCCCATCTGGTGAACCCTGCTGGCATGGGCACGCTGTACAACCTCGGTTGCTATCCGATTTCGCTGCTGCACCTCGTCGTTCAGACGATGTGCGGCGAGGATGCCTTCTCCGCGCGACAACTGACCGGGGTTGCCAATCACTCACCGCTCGACGGGAACGTCGTTGACGCTGCCGCCAGCATCCGCTTCGACAACGGCGTACTGGCCTCGGTCCAGTCGAGCGACACGTTCGGCAACGACAGTGAATTCTCGGTAAGCGGCGAGCACGGCACCCTTCGGTTCATCACGAATCCGTGGTTGCCCGAACCCGGCGAGAACAGCATCGTGTGGCAACCCTATTCAGGAGAGGCCACAACAATCTCGGTCGAGGACCCACATGACGCCTTCTATCATCAGCTCAAGATGGTCGAAGCCAACGTCGCCGCAGGCCACACGGAGAGCTCCCGCCCGTCACCGCGGCTCGACGACTCGTTGGAGATCATGGCCCTGCTCACCGAATGGGAAGCCGCCGTCCGCTAAACACTTGATGTGCTTGCTCAAGAGACCACGGCGAACTGGACGGATTGGGTACCGGCGCTCGTCGCCATTGCCCTGACCATCGTCGCAATACTGGTCGCCCGCTGGTTGCTCCAGCGCAGTACAAAGGTCGACGCGGCCGAGTCCCACTTTCGCGCGCAGATCGCAACCGTCGGCGTCATTCTCCTCGGCCTGCTCGCCGTCATCTTCGTCCTTCCCGATGGCTCCGACTCGGATCTTGCGTTCTCCGTCGTTGGTCTTATCGTCACCGGCGCGCTGGCGATCTCGTCACAATCGATCATCGCCAACGCGATGGCTGGGCTCATGTTGCGTTCGGTCAGCAGCTTCAAGCCCGGTGACTTCATCGAAGTGTCCAACCAAATGGGTCGGGTGACCGAACGAGGGTTGTTCCACACCGAGATCCAAACCGCAGACCGAGACCTCGTCACGCTCCCCAACGCAATCATGGTGAACCAACCTGTGCGAGTCGTTCGTGCATCGGGCACGATCGTGTCTGCTACTGCGTCGATTGGCTACGACGTCTCCCGCCACCTCCTCGAAGACCTCTTTGTGGCCGCGGCCGAAACCTCCGGACTGGTCGACCCGTTTGTCCAGGTTCTCGAACTTGGCGACTACTCGGTCAACTATCGAATCGCCGGATTCCTCGATGACCCACGCTCGCTCTTAGCTGCTCGAGCCAAGCTCCGAGCAGCGATCCTCGACACGCTGAGCGAAGCCGGGGTGGAGATCATGTCGCCCATGTACATCGCTCGCCGCGAAGCCAGCAACGACCCGCTGCTGCCGAGCAACGACGGACCCTCGGCCGGATCGAAGTCGCGACGGACCGCAGAGGATCGGGTCTTCGACAAAGCCGAAACCGCGGGACGACTCGACGAATCCCGCACCGAACTTGCCGAGGCGACAGAGAACCTCGAGTTGCTTCGGCTTGAGCTCGGTAACGCCGACCCGGAAACGGCCGAACGTGTGCGAAACGCCGTCACTCAGGCCGAGCGCCGCATCGACCTGATCTCCACTCGAATCGCGCGGCTTGAGTCGCGCAAGGACGAGTAGCCCTTAGGCCAGACCTCGAGTCGCTGCAGCATCGTCGTCGTGAATGAACCAGCTGACGATCGCAGCCGGAAACAGCACGACACCCATTGCGATGAACGCCCATCGGTACGCGTCGAGCAGCTCGGCTGGTGGCGCTGAATCTCCACCGACAGCGGCGATCCGGCTTGCGATCACCGTTGCGCCCAGCGCGACGCCAGCAGCGAAGGAGAACTGGCGTTGCGTATTGAAGACCGATGCAGCACGTCCGGTGTCCTCGTTCGAGATCGACGCGTACACCGCGGTCTGAACCGAAACGAACACCATGCCAATCGACGCGCCCCGCAAGAACGCAGCAAATCCCATAACCCACATTGGAGTGTCGAGATCGAAGACCGCGAATACCGCGCTGGTCCCAGACGTCAGTAGCGATCCAGCAATGAGCAGGCGACGTGGCCCAATCGCCTTGTAGAGCCGCTTTCCGGCTAACACGGAGACGACAAATATGCCGACGGCCTGGGGTGCCTGGATGAGTCCCGACTGCGTTGCGGTGAACCCACGGAGGTCCTGCAGGTAGAGCGGGAGCACGAAGATCCAACCAAAGAACCCGGCATAGACCATCGTGGCGACGATGTTAATCGTGCGAAAAAGACGGTTGTTGAACAGGCGGAGCGCGAGCATTGGTTGGTCGAGCCGGAGCTCCAGAATCACCAAGGCCACGAGAGCGACGACGCCGAGGGTGGCTGCGCCCAGGATTGTCGATGACGTCCATCCAAAGTCGGGGCCCGTCGACAGCGCAAAGATGAGCAAGGAGACTCCGGAGGCAGAAAGCACAAGGCCGCCGATATCGAGGCGGCCGACATCGGCGACGACTTCTTCTCGCAGCCAGCGCCATCCGAGGGCGAGGCCGACGAGGCCGATTGGAATGTTGATCAAGAAGATCCAGCGCCACGACGCGTTATCGACGAGCAGGCCACCCATGACTGGGCCGATGGCAGGTGCAACGACGGCGACACTGAGCACGCCGACAGTGGCGGTTGCTCGCTCGGCTAGCGGAAACGCCCGAAAGAGCATCGCCGAACCAATGGGCGTGATCAGACCAGCGCCGAGACCCTGACCAACGCGAGATGCAACGAGTTGGGTCAGCGACTGGGAGAGGCCACAGAGCACAGAGCCACCGATGAACAACCCGAGCGCGATGAGGAACATGCGTTTCGTTCCAAAGCGATCGCCGAGCCAGCCCGCGGCTGGGATGACAGCGGCCACCGAGAGCAGGTACGCCAGCGCAACCCATTCGATTTCCGTACTGGCAACCCCGAACTGTTCGGCGAGTCGAGGCAGCGCAACGTTGAGCGCTGTGCTGTCGATGATTGTCATCAACAGACCCACGATGTACACGGCCATCACTCGATACTTGTACTCGCTCAACACGTAGTGTCACTCACTAGCCCGACCCTACTGGCGTTTGTCCGTCGATCGATCGGCGACTAAACCCGGCACATGGCCAACGCAGACGACCAGACATTCCACGATGAAATCGAAGGCTACTGCGGTGCCCTCAGCTACGTGGCTGGCGATCTGATCGAGCTGCATGTGTCGACTCACGCGGCGAGCTTCGACGTCACGATCGAACGATGGGGCGCAGCGAGAGAATCTGTCTGGACCTCTGCTGGAGTGCCCGGCTCGTTCTTCGAACCACCCGTGGATGCTGACGCGAACGGGTGCGGCTGGCCGGTGTCGGTCACCCTCGACATCGACGAGTCGTGGCGATCGGGCTTCTACCTCGTCACCCTCACCGCTCACGGCGCGGATGAAGATCGTGCCGTTGCGCACACCGGGTTCGTTGTCCGTGCGGCATCGCCCGGGTCGACGCTCTACGTCCTCCCAACCAATACGTGGAACGCCTACAACACATGGGGAGGAAAGAGTCTCTACACCGGCGGCACCCAGGTGTCCTTCCACCGACCATTCGCACGCGGCATGTTGTGCCGCCCCGAGGTGGACCGCGATGACCGCAAGGCGCGTCCGACACGATTTCGGGAAACACCCGACGCCGACGGACACATCTTCCAGGAGTACCGCACGACGAACGCGTACCCATCGGCGATTGGCTCGACCGGCTGGTTCACCCATGGCCGGCGCTTCGTCGAGTGGGCCGAGAGCGAGGGGTACGAGTTCGACTACGCGGTGTCGTCAGATCTCGACACGCCGGGCATGCTCGACGGCTACGACAGCGTTGTGCTCGTCGGTCACGATGAGTACTGGACCGCTCCGGAGCGTCGAACGGTAGAGGCCTTTGTCGAACGCGGCGGCAACCTCGCCTCGTTCTCTGGCAACACCATGTTCTGGCGGGTGCGCATCGAGCCAGGCACCCATGGCACCACGATGGTGTGCCACAAATACGCCGGACACCAGAACGATCCGGCTCTCGGCAGCGAGACACCGGTGAGCGGCATGTGGGCCGACCCGGTTGTTGGCGAACCCGAGTGGACGCTTCTCGGTGGCGGCTCGGCCTTTGGTTTGTACCACCGCTTTGGGCAGGCGACAGCCCAAGGTGTGGGCGGGTTCATCGTCTACCGGGACGAGCACTGGCTGTTTGCGGACACCGGTCTGCGATACGGCGATGTGCTTGGCCGCGACGACGGCGCGGTTGGCTATGAGACCGTGGGCTGCCCCATCACCTTTGACGACTACCAGCGACCGGTCCCGAATGGCTTTGCGTTGTCGCTCGGTGTGCCCAAGTCGACCGAGATCGTCGCTCATGTTCCGTCGAGCAACCTCGGCGTTGGCGAGTACCCGAAATCGATCGCCGCACTGAGCGACCAAGGTGACCTCGAGTTCATCGCTAACCGTATCTTTGGCGACGACCCGGACTCGTTGGCGAAGGCGAGGTATGGCAACGCCGTCATGCTCACGTGCCAGCCATACGGCTCCGATGGTGGTGAGGTCGTGACGATCGGATCGACGGACTGGGTGTTCGGCTTGGCCGAAGATGCTGCTATCCAACAGGTGACAAAGAACGCGCTGAACCAGTTGAGAGGCATCCAGGGTCAGACCCCGACTGTTTCTCCGGGACCCTAGGACTATCTGAGGT
>CALBVK010000044.1 GCA_937969345.1 uncultured Acidimicrobiales bacterium | reverse complement strand
GTACTCGAGGAACACGCGGTCTGTGGGGTCCAAACGATCCTCAGCCGCCATCATTGCTTCGAGCACCTTGGGCTGGAAGTCGTCGGCGAACCGGAACTCTTCTGCGTCGCGCCCTGATGCGGTCACGTCGGCGATCAGCTGTCGGGTACTGTCGGGCGACGTCAGCTCTCCGGCATCGGCAAACAGGTTGAGCAACGTTGTCTTGCCCGACGACGGCGGTCCGGTGATTACCACCCACCGTGTATCCACACCGCTCGGTCCGTCCGGGCCGGTGGCCGCGATGTTGTTAGTCACCGGTCTGCCCGCCTCGGGTGCCCCAGCCTGCGTCACGTCAGGAAGTCTCGGGCGACGTCGATGAAGAATTGGGTCGTGAGTGCCATGGACTCGACGTCGATGCGCTCATCGTTGCCGTGGAAGCGATCGCTAAACGAGAATGCATCCAGTGTTGGGCTGAACAAGCCAGCGCCGTAAGCGACCGAACCCATATCGCGGTAGATGCGCGAGTCGGTGAAGCCGACGATCAGGTGCGGCGAAAGCTCTGCGGTCGGGAACTGCTTGTTCACTGCGGTCGCCATCGAGTCCCACAGGGGAGTCGTCGTTGGGCTCATGTGCGACTGGTGGCTGATGATGACCTCGTATTCGACCTGGTCGGCGAGGTCGCCGAGCGCTGCGCGCAGGTGGGCTTCGGTGTCTTCCTGAGTTTCTCCGGGAAGTGTCCGGATGTCTACCTCGATGTCGATGACGTCGGGGATGGTGTTGGTCTTCTGCTCATGGGGAACAGTCACGACGTTTGGCGAGAAGGTGGTGTGCGTGCAGCTGTAGAGGTGCGAAGCCAAGCTCTCCATCGGGAACTCTTCGAGGTAATTCGTGATCCGTGCCGGGTCGAGGAGCATGTTGCTTGTTTCCTCGTCGAGACCAAAGGATGCGACCTGCTGGCGCCAGAGTTCGTGGAAGTTCGGCTGCGGCCGGTATTCCGACAGACGCTGCACGACGGCTGCGGCACGAACGAGTGCGTTGTCCGAGCGAAACGGCCGGGACCCGTGGCCGGGGGTTCCCTTGACCCGGATCCGCCGCCACTCGATGCCCTTCTCCCCGACGTTCATCACGATCGATGGGCGCTCGGCGTCGCCGAGATGGATGCCGCCACTTTCGGTTAGGACGTAGTCGGCTTTCACGTCGTCCCACTGGTTCTCCTGGAACCATTGCGCGCCAGCCCGTGAGCCAGCCTCTTCGTCGGCGACCCCGAAGAAGATGAGGTCGCCCTTGGGCACGAAGTTGGTGTCGGCGAGGTGCCGAAACGCAACGGCCATCGACGACGTCAGGTTCAACATGTCGACCGCTCCACGGCCCCAGATCTCGCCGTCGATCAACTCGCCGCCGAACGGATCGTGTTGCCAACCATCGGGATTCGCCGGAACAACGTCGGTGTGGCCCATCAGGCATAAGCTCGGCGCGGTTGGATCTGAGCCCTCGATGCGAGCCACGATCGAGCCGCGGTCAGGGACCGGTTCGACGGTGATCGAGTCCATACCCGGACCTTCGATGACCTGGCGTAGCGTGTCGGCGTTTCGAGTCTCATGGCCGGAAAGTTCGGTGCCGTCATTGACGCACTTGTTCCGGATCATCTGTTGCATCAGCTCGATCGACTGACGGGTAAGCGCGGACTCGGAACCAAGAACATCTTCGTTAGCCATGCGGCCATTCTTCTACACCCGCACGACTCGCCCGACACCGAGCGGATGAAGGTGAGTCGCTGGCGCTCAAGACGTGCGTTTACCGCCTCCGGCGTACAGCCTTCGTGGCGAGTGAACGATCCCCGAAGGGGAGTTGGCGCTGAAGGGCGTGGCGCCAGAATTGCGAGGGAGTCGCTGGCGCCTGAGACCTGAAGCCTATGCCTCGATGATCTCGATGGAGATGACCTCTTCGCCACGGCCTGACGGGGCGGCAGGGTCGCGCAAGTCGACAGCGGAGAGGACGTCGTCGCCTTCGATGACCTCGCCAAACACGGTGTGCAGGCCATCGAGCCAGTCAGCGGCATCGAGGGTGATGAAGAACTGGCTGCCGTTGGTGTCTGGGCCGCTGTTGGCCATGGCGAGGAGACCTCGGCGATCGATCGACGTGAGACCTGACTCTTCGTCCTCGAAGCTGTACCCGGGGCCGCCGGTGCCGGTGCCGGTGGGATCGCCGGCCTGGGCCATGAAGCCGTCGAGCACACGATGGAAGCGGGTCTGGTCGTAGTAGCCGTCGCGGGCGAGCGAAACAAAGGAGTTCACGGTGATCGGAGCGGCCTCTTCGTAGAGGTCGACCAGGATCTCGCCGTCGGTGGTGGTGATCTTGGCCTGGTAGTCGATGCTCGTGTCGATGGTCATCGGCGGTGCGTCGCTGTAGATGCCGTTGCGAGACGCCGGGTCGACGCCGGCGAGAACACCGTCGCCGGCGAACTCGACGAAGTCGGCGGGGATCTCGGTCGGAAGGCCGCTGCTGAACTCGCTCGTGCATCCGTCGATCAGCGGTTCGAGGGCGGCGGAGGTATCGGCGCCGTTTACCGCACCGGCCCAGAACGCTTCGATAAAGGAGTCGGAGATGCCTGCGCCGATGCAATCACGGTCTGCTTCGACGGTGAAGCCGCTGGCTTGTTCACGTGCAGAAGCAAGCTGGTTCGCAAGGCCATCGCTCGAGACGCACTCGACGGCCGCAGCGACGGTGATCTCGCGTGCACCTTCGGGAACTTCGAAGCCGACACGAAGTGCGGACAACCCGGTGTAGGCGAGGTCGCCGGTCTGGTCTGCGGCGAGCTGCTCAGAGACGCAGCTGGTGAACGCTGCTTCGGATTCTTCGCCTGCGCCTCCTGCGAGCACTGCGAGTGAGCCAGCGAGTTCTTCGTTGCCGACACAGTCATGGACGGTGACGGCAAGTGCGGTGTACGCCTCGGGAGTGAAGCGGTAGCTCTCGGTCTGGGCACCGTTGAACATTTCGGTGACTTGGCTGTCGCCATCGGCGCTGTCGACGAGGCAGGTGAGCTGCTCGCCTTCGATGGTCAGGCCGGTGAGCGATGACGCGAGCTCCCGTACGCCCTCAGGGTCGACGGGCCCGTCGAGCGCTGGCACGGTGTCGAACGCATCGTCGTCAGCCGACTCGTCAGTATCGGTGGCTTCGGCATCGTCTGTCGACACTTCTTCGTCGTCGCCGGTGACGGTTCCCGAGCCATCGGTGTCCGAGCTGCACGCTGAGGCGAGTAGGGATAGAGCGGCCAGAACGAAAAGTACGCGGCGAAGGGTGAAACGAAGCATCGAATAGCTCTATCAGCTCCTACCGAAAACCGGTCGGCAGCCAGGACACTTCTGACGGAGTCTTTACCTTTGTTCCAGGCCGCACTCCGCTGGATTCCTTGCAAACTCCTTACTCGGCAGCCGTGCTCTGGGGCCGGGCCAGGTAGGGATGGCTTGGTACGGTTGGCACATGACCGAAGCCGACGAAACCGCACCTTCTGTGCGTGTGGAGCTCGGCGATCTCGGTCCGGGCGTCGACATTGCGCCGATCGAACCCGGCAAACAAAGCAACGGCGCAACCGGCAAGCGAGCCTTGGCGATTGCGGCGGTGGCCCTCCTCGGGATCGTCGGGTTGATCGCAGCGCTCTCGCCGACCCCCGGTTCGACCGCAGCGGGAACCCCGATAACAACAACCACCATTCCGCCCGACACCACCCAAGCGCCAGCGAGCATCGACGCTGAAGACGTGACCGACGAATCGGTCGACGGCGAGGACGGGGCAGACGACGACGGTGCCGAGTCTGGACTGCGTGACCCGATTGGGCTGTATGAGTCCGCTGAATCGCCGTTTCTCGTGTTCAACGTCGTCGCCGCAGATGTTGGATGGTTCGTCCACGGCTACGACAACGAGGCACAAGACGGCGCGCTGTACCGCTCCCTAGACGGGCTCAACTGGGATCGCTTGGATCTCACCAGCGTGACGAGCGGGTCGGTCGTTGGATTCGAGCGGCTCGGTGGCACCTATGTGGTTGCGATCGATGAGCGGAATGCGTGGAACGACACGAACGGGGCCGACCTCGAAACCTCCGGCTACGAGATTTCGTTCTGGGAGAGTCCCGATGCGGCCAATTGGGTGCCTGCTGTGGGGCGCCCATCGGCCAACGGCCAGGGCTTTCCGTATCCGGTGAAGTTCTCCGAGACGGCGACGCTGATCCCCCAAATCCAGTCGCCTGGGGAGTCATCGCTCCCGGCGCTCGTCAGCTACCTCTCGGGGGTCATGGACGCTGAGACCGCGCAGCAGGTCTGCGGAGCGACAACGCGTCTCGAACCGGAGACCTTGGTCGAGACGATTATCTTTCGCGACTGCGACGGCGAGGTGCTGATCGAGGTCGAAGGCGAGGAAGCATCGGCGCTTATCAATGCCCCTGGTCCTGGGGTATCGATCTGCGTGGAGGAGTTGCGGGCCTTCAGCGCGCAGTCCTACTCGTTGCAGTACTTCGGAACCGACGGATCCATCGAGGTCGTCGACCTCGCCGACCGTTTCGCGCTCTTTGGTGAACTTGTCGGAGAGACCTATCTCGGGTCGATGCCGCCGAACGGTGGGATCGTCGGTCCGTCGAGCTGCGGGCAGGAGCGAGCTGAATCGACCGAAGCCGGACTCGTGCTGTGGTCTCCTGGCAGCGAGCTCGAAACGGTATATGTTGCCGACATCTCGCCCGAGGTGAGCTTCTTTGGTGTGGCCGTGAATGCCGACAACCACGCGTTCTTGGCAGGAGATTCCACCGTTCTTCGGGCGGTCCCGCCCTATACCGCGTGGGAGTCGCTCGATATTGGCGATCCAGCCGAGGAGCTCGAGGGCGGGCCGCGGCGAATCTCCATTGCATCCGATGGTTCGATGTTCATGGCGACCGACGGGGATGAGTGGTTCTTTGCCCGCCCCGGCGACACCGACTGGGTGCAGGTCGAGGCCCGGTCACGCGATTTCGGCAATGTCCTCCTCGGCGGAGAGGACTTTGCGATCGTCGAAGTCCAGCGGGGCGAGAACACGCTCGTCAAGGTGCCGCTGTCATGAGTTGCTGTCGTGAATGAGTCGCCGGCCGAGCCGCCGCCGCTGGTAACGATCCAGTTCGACGACCAGGCGAGT
>CALBVK010000043.1 GCA_937969345.1 uncultured Acidimicrobiales bacterium | reverse complement strand
CGGCCCAATCCAATGGCTCGGGACGACGAGCGCGTACGGAGATGTTGTCCGAACCGATTGCGTCGACGGCGAAGCGATCCCACAGGTCGGCGCGCCCGTTGGAGACTGTGTGGTGACCAGCGATGGCGGCGGTGACCTTCGACTGACATGGAGCTTCCAACGTGGCCTCGCGACGATCCGCCGCTCCGGTGCCTTCGTCACGTCGATGTCCGCTATGGACCACGTGTTCGTCGATTCACCGTCCGCGGGCACATACACCTACACGGTTCGGGTGAGCGCCGATGGCCTCCAAACCGATGTCACCTGCGGAACGTTGTCTACAGCCGCCTCTGAACAGGCCCCGCCTACCCCTGGCCAGACCTGTGCGGGGAAAGTAATCACCATCATGGGGACCGGCGATGATGACACGATCCAAGGAACACCAGGCGACGACGTGATCCACGGATATGCAGGCGACGACACCATCTTCGGCGTGCAGGGCAACGATCTCATTTGTGGTGGCGGCGGGGCCGACACCGTGCACGCTGGCCTCGGCAACGATGTCGTGTGGGGAGGCCAAGGCTTCGACGTCTTGTACGGCGCGCAGGGGAACGACACCCTCCGGGCTGTCGGTGCTGACGAGATCGACCTCGTCGGCGGATCGCGCATGTTCGGAGGCGCGGGTAACGACATCCTCGTCGGATCGACCCGCTGGGATCGGATGCAAGGCGGTGCCGGAAACGATTGGCTACGAGGATTCACCGGCCGCGATTGGATTCGTGGCGGCGCCGACAACGACCGGATCTTTGGCGATGGGGGTATCGATGACCTCCACGGCGGCAACGGGCCAGACTTCATCCAGATCCAAGATCTCGACACCGTCCGAGGCGGCGCCGGCATCGACGGGTGCCTGTACGCCTCTCCTCGAGCCGAGCTCGTGCTCTCGTGCGAACGGACGTTGACGAACGCGACAGCGCCAGCGTTCATCGAGGCCTTGCTTCAGTAGGCCGGTTCGCAGTGAGGTGCTGGGCTACTTCAGAAACTTCGACGTGGTGTTGTCGGCAAGCACCTTGCCGTTCGTCTGGCACGTCGCGCAGTAGTTGACCGAGTACTTGACGTAGGCGACCTCACGGATCTGGTCCCCGCAGCGCGGGCAGGGTTCGCCCGTGTTGTTATGCACCGCCGATGGCCGTTTCTTCGAGGCCACGATCTCGGTTTGGGCACGCTCGAATTCGAGTGACCGATCGATACACGTGCCGATCGCTGAGTGCAGTGCCGTCACTTGGTCGGTCGTGAGTTTGGCCGTCGTCGCGAACGGGGAGATCTGCGCTTCGTGGCAGACGTCGTTGGCCAGTCTGCGCCCAATGCCAGCAATAATGCCCTGGCGACGTAAGAGGCCGTGCAGCCTCATTGAGTTATCGCTCAGCAACTTTTGGAGCGTCTCGATCGAGATGGTGTCAGCGTTTGGGCCAAGGCCGTGCAACGGCTCGATCTCGTCGAGCTCAGCCTCTGCGGGCAGAACCCAGATGCCAGCTCGTTTGTCGGTGCCAGCTTCGGTCAAGAGCAACGCCGACCCGTCGGTGAAGGTCCAACGAGCCTGTCCTCCACGGGGCTTTGGCGATTGTTTCTCGTCGGGTCGGAGGCGTCCGCCCTGCATCAGGTGGATCACAAATACCGTGTTCTCGAACCACATCTGGAGGTACTTGCCGCGAGTAGTAACCCGCTGCAAGGTTTCACCGTGTGCGCTTGCTGGGTCGGGGGAGAAGGTCTTCAACACATAGAAGGTGATTGGTCGAAACCCGTTGAGTTCTTTGCCAACCCAGTCGGCGGCGATTCGTTCGCCGTGGGCCTGGATCTCGCCGATTTCCGGCATCGCGCTACGACTCGCTCGCCGTCGAATCGAGGAGGCGGGAGAGAAGCGGACCGTTCTCCAACAACGTGTTGATGTCCCCGTCGATGGAAAGTCGACCGGTCAGAAACGCTCCTTGGGCATGGATCGTGCCGTCTTGCAAGGAACGGGCTGTCGTGGCGTCCTGGCGCAGGGTGACATCCGCCGATTCGGCTGCTCCGGGGACGACAGCTACCGTCCCATCGGCGATTCGCAGGTGATAGTGGCCCACGAGTTGGTCGCCATCGGTGATCTGCTGTTCGAGGATGAACGACACGTTGTTCGGCACCGTTGCTGGGTCGATGCGATCGATCGTCGCGGCGGCGTGGGCAAAGAACGCATCGGTGGACGAATCGGACGTAGTGCTCTCCATATGCACAGTCTGCCAATCGCGATGCCACACTGCACGATGTGAACTCGTCGCCGCGATCCGATGCTTCATTGCCCGTAGGGTCCGAGACGTTGCATGAGACCAATGGCGATCCCAATTGGGTCGAGGTTTGGGATCAGTGGTTCGTCATTCCCGAGGACGGCATCGGTGGCTACGTGCGGTTGACGATTCGACCCCACGACGGCGTGAGTTGGTACTGGGGGTCGATCATCGGGCTTGCTGGTCGGCCGCTCATTACGGTGCTGGCGGACGATCTGCCGCTTCCGCAGCGGGGCTCGATGGAACTCCGCGGGCCGGCTATCTGGACCGAGACGACGGTGCTCCGTCCGTTCGAACATCTAACGACCGATCTCGAGGCGTTCGGGGTGGCGATCGACGAACCTACCGAGGTTTGGGACGGAGCCTTCGGTGACCGCGTCGCGCTTGGACTCGAGTTCGACTGGGATACCGAAGGTACGCCGGGTCCATCACCGGTTCCGGGTACGACCGGCTACCGCCTCGTGGGACAGATGCACGGCGAGGTCCTTTTGGATGAGACACGCTGGGAGCTCGAAGGGGTTGGGGTGCGCGACCACTGGTGGGGTGTCCCGGATTCAACACCGACCTGGCGCGCATGGGCGAGCCGAGATGGCGAGTTTGTGCACAGCGATGGTGGCCGTCTCGACACATCGGGTGGCCTCGACATTAACTCGATGCTTCGAGAGCTACCGACCGGCGAGGTCCACCCGGGGCTGACCGTGGCTGGATGGGCTCCAGCGGGTGGTGCAGGACGGCGCCATGCCCGAGCGTTGCTGGTCGATGATCGCGGCGGTGGCTGGCTAGAAATTCTTCGCTAGGCGTCGTGGTCTGCGGGCTGTGCGAACTTGCTCACGAGGATGACGACCACGGCGGAGACGACGGCCAAAATGATCGGCAGGACCCACGGGGCGCCGTTTGGGAGCTCGAGGCCCGTCCCGGGGATGGTCTCGACATCGCCGTGACCAACGATGCCAACGCCGTTGGGCCATGGCCACAGTACGCGTAGCGAACCAAACATCAGCCCGAGGAGTACGGCCATGACGAGGTCGTGGTAGTTGTCGAGCAAATGGTTGAGCAGGGAGCTAAACAGTCCCAGTCCAATCACGGCACCGATGCCGACGAGTGCGATCTCGGAGATGATGCGTTCGTCTACAGCGTTGAGCACGGTGGCGTACATGCCGATCATCAACAGGATGAACGATCCGCTGATCCCGGGAAGGATCATCGCGCAGATTGCGAGCGATCCGGCGATCACGAGCAGTACTGGACTCGGATCACTGATCGGACCGGATTGAAAGCCGAGCAGCACAAAGGTGACCAGGCCAACGATGGTGACGATCGCTCCGTGCTGCGCGGTCGGGGCCTGTAGTAGGTCTCGGGCAACGAAGATCGACCCGATAACGAGACCGAAGAAGAGTCCTGCCATGGCTTCGGCGTGGTTGGTGAGTGCGCTCTCGATCAGGCCGGACAGGATCAGAACGGCAGACCCAATACCGGCGAGCAGCGGAATGAGGAAGGCCCAGTCGACGGCCTTTAGGCCCGAAACAAAGCCCGGGACATCGCCCTTGATCAGGCGGCCGAGGGCCTTGGACCCGGTGCCGATGCTCCCGATGAGGCCGTTGTAGATGCCGAGAATAAGGGCGACCGTTCCGCCCGATACGCCGGGAACAACGTCCGATGCGCCCATTGCGAAGCCGCGGCCAAATTGGGCAAGTGCTCGTGTGAACATCATGAAGAACCTATCGGCCAGCCATGATGGGTTCGTGACACCAACATCATCAGATTCATCAGATTCGTCACATCGCCCGAATCTTCGTCATATGGTGCGTCGCGTCGAAAGCGGCGACGTTGAATTACACGCAGAAGCGCTGTTTTGTGGCGATCGGGACACCGCCGAAGTCATCCCTGTGATCTTGCTTTCCGAGGCCGAGGCGCCGAGTAGTCGTTGGCCTCAATCCTTGCGTGACGGTCTCGCGGAGCGGGCCGGTGGCGTCATCTGGTTCGATACCCGGGACTGCGGTCGCAGCAGCTATGTCGATGTGCCGTACGCGCTCGAGGATCTCACCGTCGATGTGTTGATGGTGCTCGACGCGTTCGGAGTCGACCAGGCCCACGTCCTGGGGCGTTCGATGGGTGGCCAAATCGCGCAACAACTCGCGTTGGCGATGCCGCAACGTGTTGCGTCGCTCACCTTGTTGTCGACGACGCCCGGGCGCCGCGAAGAGTTTGGTATGCCCGAGGATTGGCTTATCGACAAGATGACCGAACGGCTCTTCAACGATCCGCCCCCCGATGGTCCCGGTCGCGCCAATTGGCTTGTCGAACAACTGGAGTGGTTCTCCGGGCCGGTGTTTGCGTTCGATCGAACTGCGGCGTTAGCAGCGGCGGTGGCCGAGGTTGCTGAATGCTGGCGAGGGGCGAATGGTCACGGCGCGGCGGTCGTTGATGCGCCGGACATCATCGAGTATCTCGAACACGTCGCGTTGCCGGCCCTGGTCATCCATGGAACGGCCGACCCCGTGTACCCGGTTCCGCACGCCCAGGCGCTCGCCGAGCGACTACCGCAGTCCCAATTGGTCCTGGTGGAAGGGCTCGGTCATGAGCTCCCGGATGGCTTTGTTGGGCAGCTGCTCGATCTGATGGACCGACACCTCCTCGGGTGACAACGCAGACTCGGGTGACAAAAGCAGAGAAGCCCGCCCCGGTGAAATGACGGGGGCGGGCTTCTCGTGTGACGGTCGAGGCGAATCGCTTCTCCTGCTCGCTCCGCGTGGCAGTGGTTTTGCCTGTTGCGAGGGAACGTGAGGGGAACCGGACTCTCCGACCTGTCGAGCTTTTGGCTGTTCGTGGTTGGCCTCCTGTGCCAAGTGTCTGAAGTTCTACGAAGGTGTGCTTATGTGACGTAGGTCACCGGAAGGTGACACTGGTCACTGTCGCGTACTTTGCGTCGACCGTCAAGATCTCACGGCAAGATTGTCAATTGTGACCCCCTGCGACGCAGCCGTATCCGGGGTCTACACTCGGCTCACGCACTCGGGATCGTCCCAAACGAGCCCGAACATACAGAAAGCGAACGAGAACGTCATGGTGTACACCTCAAGCCTGCCCGACGTAGAGATCCCATCGGGCATCTCGATCACTGACTTCACTCTTCGGATGGCCGACGAGCTCGCCGACAAGCCAGCGATTATCGACGGGCCGAGCGGACGCACGCAGACCTTTGGCGAACTCAAAGAAGGCATCCAGCTGATCGCTGGAGGCCTCGCCGCTCGCGGCTTCGGCCCAGGGAGCACACTCGCACTTATGGCGCCCAATATCCCCGAGTACGCCTCGTTCTTCCACGGTGCGGCCTTTGCTGGCGGAACCGTCACCACGATCAACCCCACCTACACCGCAGGCGAGGTCACCCATCAGCTCAACGACTCTGGCGCAACGATCCTGGTAACCATCAGCATGTTCCTCGATGTCGCTCGCGAGGCGATCGTTGGAACGAACGTGACCGAGATCGCCACGATAGATCCGGTCGAAGGTGTCACGTCGATGTTCGACTTCCTGACGAGCCCACCGCTTACCGAGCAGGTTCCCGTCGATACAACCACCGTGCCAGTCGTGCTTCCCTACTCGTCGGGAACGACAGGCCGGAGCAAAGGCGTGGTCCTGTCCCACGACAACCTGACGGCCAACATCGAACAGTGCCGCCATGTGCTCACCTACGGACCCGACGACGTCGCCCTTGCGATCCTTCCGTTCTTCCACATTTACGGCATGCAGGTCCTGATGAACGGCCTGCTCGCCAACGGCGTCTCGATTGTGACCATGCCTCGCTTCGATCTCGAAGAAGCGCTGACGATCGTGCAAGAGCACGAGGTGACGTGGTTCTTTGCCGTGCCGCCGATCGTCCTGGCCCTCGCCAAGCACCCGCTCGTCGACCAATACAACACCGATTCGCTCAAGGTCATCTTCTCGGGAGCGGCCCCGCTGTCGGGTGAGCTTGGTGATGAGGCTCAGGAACGTCTCGGCTGCGCAGTCATTCAGGGATATGGCATGACCGAGCTTTCCCCGGTGTCTCACGCCACCATTCCGGGACAGGCCAAGGCCGGCTCTTCTGGAGTCACGGTTTCGAACACCGAGTGCCGCATCGTCGACCCCGAGGGCAACGATCTTCCCGTTGATGGCGATGGCGAGCTGTGGATCCGCGGCCCCCAGGTCATGCAGGGCTATCTCAACAACGTCGAAGCCACCGAAGCAACCATCGACGCCGACGGATGGCTCCACACCGGTGATGTTGCCCACTTCGATGAAGACGGGCACATCTACATCGTCGATCGCATCAAAGAGCTCATCAAGTACAAGGGCTTCCAGGTTCCACCAGCCGAGCTCGAGGGTCTCTTGCTCACCCATCCAGCGGTTGCCGACGCCGCCGTCATCGGTATTGCCGATGATGAAGCGGGTGAGATTCCGAAGGCATTCATCACCCTGAAGCCGGGTGCAGAGGCAACCGCCGAGGACATCCAGGAATTCGTCAAGGGCCAGGTGGCCAGCTATAAGCAGATTCGTCTGCTTGAATTCATCCCGGAGATCCCAAAGTCGGCGTCGGGGAAGATCCTTCGCCGAGAACTTCGCGACCGGTAGACACTTCTCATGACCCCCGCCCTCGCCACGACCGAGGCCATCGAAGAACTTCGTACGCGCCTCGTCGCAAGCGATCTCTCACTCGACCTTCCCGGTAGCGAGGAAGCTCGGCGCGAACGTACCGAGCTGATCGACCAGATCGACGACTATCTACTACCGAGGCTGCGACGGTTGGACGCACCGCTGCTCGCCGTGCTCGGTGGGTCGACGGGGGCGGGCAAGTCAACAATTACGAACAGTCTCGTCGGTGTCGATGTCACCACTGCCGGAGTGCTTCGCCCAACGACGCGTTCCCCGGTACTGGTTTGTCACCCCGATGATCTCCCGTGGTTCGAGGACGCCGACGGCGTTCTCGCTGGCTTGCCGCGGTCGACCAGTGCATCGGCTGTTGGATCGATCGGGTTGCGGTTGGTGACCTCCGACGAGCTCACTCCGGGCCTGGCGATCTTGGACGCTCCCGATATCGACTCGATCGAGGTGGCGAACCATGACCTTGCCGCCCAACTCCTCGGTGCCGCCGACCTGTGGTTGTTCGTGACGACCGCGGCTCGTTATGCCGACGCCGTGCCGTGGGAGTACCTCGGACTTGCTCAAGAGCGATCGGCAGCGCTCGCTGTAGTGATCAATCGCATTCCGCCGGGGTCCGAGGATGAGGTGAAGCATCATTTCTCATCGATGCTGAGCGAACGCGGTCTGGGTGCAACGACGGTGTTCACCGTCGCCGAGCGCGAGCTCATCGAGGGGCGGATCGCCGAAGAGCTCGACCCTGCCCGCACATGGCTGCGTACGCTCGCCGCCAACAGTGCCGAGCGTCAGGAGCTCGTCGGGGCAACGCTCGACGGCGCACTCGCCTCGCTGCCCGACCGGATCGAACGGGTGGCCTCTGCGCTCGATGATCAAGCCGAGCGTCTCAATGCACTCAGCGACATCGCGACCCGTCGGTATGCCCAAGCGTTGGTCGATATCGACATGGAGCTCGATCGCGGCACGTTGCTCCGAGGCGAGGTTCTCGATCAATGGCGCGAGTTCGTTGGCACGGGCGCGTTCATGTCGAAGCTCGAGGCGGGTGTCAGCAAGGTGCGTGACTCGATCCGCAGCATCTTCCGAAGCGGACCAACGCCAGATCAACAGGCTGCCGGTCAGCTCGAATCGAACCTGCTCGTCGTCACTCGCGATGCCGTCGACCGTGCCGCGCTCGATGTCGTCGAGCAGTGGGAGAGTCGGCCGGGGGGCACCCAAGCTCTCGACGGTGCACCGCGAGGTATGGATCGGGCGAGCAAGGACCTCACCGCCAAGATCGAGCATCAGCTCGCCGCCTGGGAGGAGTACGTTCTCGACCTGGTGCGTGAGCAGTCCGGCGACAAGGTGACCCTGGCCCGGACACTAAGCACCGGAATCAACGGGGTTGGAGTGGCGCTCATGGTTGCGGTCTTTAGCCAAACCGGGGGAATTACCGGTGGCGAAGCCGCCGTGGCCGGCGGCACTGCTGCGGTCTCCCAAGCAGTACTCACCGCCGTCTTTGGCGAGCAGGCGGTTCGTGACCTCGCCCGCGACGCACGAAGCAACCTTATTGGTCGACTCGAGCAGCTGCTCGACGGCGATCGTGCTCGTTTCGACGAGCTCCTCGGAACCGACTCAGCGCTTGGAGAGCCATTGCGTGAGACCTCCGCCGAACTCCAGCGAGCGATCGGCTAGCAATGACCGAAGCACTCTCGAACACGGCGGACTCCGAGCTTGTTGCGCGGCTCGATGCCTTCGACGCTGCGTCGGTTCTTGCAGCGAAGTACTACCCCGAAGACGAGGTTCGTGCACTTGAGGTCTTGCGCGACAAGGCCCGCTCGCGCCTACGCCACGGCACGACACTCACCGTCGTTGCTATTGCTGGAGCGACCGGCTCGGGCAAGTCCTCTATCGTCAACCGGCTAGCGGGCACCGAGCTCACGGCCAGTTCCGTGCGGCGCCCAACGACTTCTGCAACGCACGCCGTTGTGTGGGGCAACGAAGATGCCGGGCCACTGCTCGACTGGCTGGAGGTCACCCATCGGTACCGGGTCGAGACGTCGCCGCAGGTCGTCGATGATGGTTCAGCAGAATCACCGTCACTTGATGGACTTGTCTTGCTCGACCTGCCGGACCACGATTCGACCGCGGTCGAACATCGCATCGAAGTCGACCGGCTCGTCGAACTCGTGGACGTTCTCGTGTGGGTGACGGATCCGCAAAAGTATGCCGACGCAGCATTGCACCTCGGCTACATCCAACCGTTGGCGAACCACGCAGGGATCTTGCGGTTCGTTCTCAACCAAGTGGATCGCCTCGACGATGGTGGCGCCGCGGTCGCGAATGACTTTGCTCGCCTGGTGGCCGAGGACGGAATCGCCGGGGCAGAGGTTCTTGCGGTGTCGGCGCTCACCGGAGCCGGCTTCGATCAGCTCCACGGTGTGCTGAGCGAAGCGATTGCGGCGCGCAACGCCGCGCTGGTGCGTGTCGACGCCGACCTAGCCGAAGCCGGAAACACACTCCAGATCAGCGGTTCCTTCGGTGACCCATCGGGCAAGCAGCGAGAGGTACTCGTCGCAGGTCTTGCTGAAGCAGCGGGCTCGGAGGCCGCAGCCGACGTGGCCCAGCGCCATCACGTGCGTCAGGGAAGCTTGACGATGGGGTGGCCATTCACTCGGTTTGCGCGACGGCTAGCTCGCAAACCGCTCGCCGATCTTCCCGGACCAGGTCGCACAGGCGCTGCCGAACCTCGCGCCGACCTTGCCCTTCGTGACTACGCAGAGGCCGTGGCCGGCGACGCCGATCGTCCGTGGCCGAGCGCCGTGCGAAACGCGGCCTTCTCCGAGCGCGATGAACTCCTCGACGACCTTCGCCGGTCGGTTGGCCGCGAGACCGTGAAGGCCGGGGCAAAGCCCCGCTGGTGGACGCTTATTGCATGGCTTCAACGCGTGTTGGCCATCACCGCTGTTGTTGGGCTGGCGTGGCTTGTCGGCGTTGCCATCTTGGGAGGGTTCTTCCAGTTCGACACTGGCCCGTTGTTGCCCCCAACCCCCGAAGCCGAATGGATGCCCTTGCCGAGTGCGCTGCTCATCGGCGGGGCCGTGCTGGGCCTATTGATATCGCTGCTCATGCGGCTTCCTCTGAGCGTGGGTGCCGCCAGGCGTGGGCGGACAGCCCGTAAGGCAATCGAGAAGCAAGTAGAAGAGCATGCGCAGACTCGAGTGGTGGCTCCGGTTCTCGTGGTCTCCGCGGACCGAGACACGATGGCTGGCTTGCGTTAGTCGTTCGAAATCGATGCGTTGATGCGTTGGTAAATGGCGTCGGCCATGTAGCCATAACCCTTCTCACCCGGGTGCCATTTGTCTGCACCCATGCCGTCTCGCGACGGCCACTTCCATGGCCAGAAGAGCTCGAAGTCTTTGGCGGCTGCGTGGTTCTCGATGATCCGATTGAACTTGCGAGCCATCATGGAATTCGCGGCGTGATGCACGCCGACCCGAGCAACAACCGAGCGGGGGGATAGGGCATCGAGAATCGTCTTGAGGTCGGTGGTGGCCGACGCCCAACTCCTCGGTGCCATCAGGTTGTTCGCTCCGGCCAGATGCGTCATCAGCAGCGGAGATTGCCCCGCCTCAACAAGCTCGCCGATTCGAGGAAGTTGGTGGGTGACGATGTCCTCGAACTGTGCTCCGGTGATGCTGAGGTTGATGACTCGCCACGGATCTCCGGTCGACACACGCAACCGTTCGAGAACCTGGGGAATCCAGCCGTCGTAGGGATCCGCCGCACCGATGCCCTGCGACGTCGAGTCTCCAAGCGCAAGCCAGAGCGGACCGTCGTCCCGAACGGCCCGTCGATTCCAGTCGTCCCAGAAAACCGCATGTGGCTCGCGTTGTGCCTCTATGCGGGAAACTCCATCGGACACCTTCGACATGGTGCGGCTGAGCGCGCCCGTCGATCGTCGAGGCATCGGCGCAAAGTCCATGACACAGTCTGGCCGATAGTACGGTGAGATCCATGCGATCTAGAAGCATGTTGTTCGGTCCTGCCCAACGCACCGATTTCGTTGCGAAGTTCGTCGCCAGCGGCGTCGATATTGGGGTTCTGGATCTCGAGGACGCAACGCCCGAAACCGGCAAAGAGGCGGCCCGCCAGGCGATATCGGAGGCCGTTCCTGGCGATCAAGATCTCGGCTCGATGCTGCTTTTCGTCCGGGTCAACGCCCTCGGAACGAGCCACTTTGCGGCAGATATTGCTGCGGCCGCCGCGGCCAAGGTCTCGGGGATCATTGCGCCGAAGCTCGAAACGAACCGTGAGGTCGACGACGTACGACGCGAGATGGACGCTGCGGGTATTGGCGACGCGATGCTCTGTGCGGGGATCGAATCCGTTGCGGGCGTCTACCAGGCCGTCGAGGTCGCTGGCGGAGGCGTAGACCTTGTGTACTTCGGTGCCGAGGATTTCATCACCGACATTGGGGGCGTGCGGACAAGCGACAACAACGAGGTCCTGTACGCCCGTTCTCGCGTTGCGATGGCAGCTCGTCTCGCAGGTGTTCCGGCTCTCGATCAGGTCGTAGTCGACTACGGCGACGACGAACGGTTCGTTCGTGAAGCAACAAACGCTCGGTCCCTTGGTTTCCACGGCAAGTTGTGCATTCACCCAAACCAAGTCGCTCTCGCAAACACGGCGTTTACACCTTCCGATGAGGAACTCACCTGGGCTCGAGGTGTTGTTGATGCAGCCGAGCTTGCCGAAGCCGAAGGACACGGCGTCGTGTCGTATGACGGCACCATGGTCGACGCTCCGATCGTCACACGTGCCCGCCAGCTGATCGCGTCGTTCGAGGCGGAGCCACCTGCAGGCACGTAGCGATCCTGTCAGGAAGCGGGTTTTCATCGCCAAATAGGTCCTATGACCCGCTACTAATTCCGCGGCATGCCGATCTATATAGCGATGGAATCGGCACGCACCGCTGCGGTTATCGACGAGGACGAACTCGACTTCGCGCCCGTTGAGGAAACAATCGCGCCAGCAGCGGAGGCCTTCATCAACAAGATTTCCCATGCGATTCTCCTCGCGCTGGCGCTCGCTGTTGCCATGGCCACGGTCGCCGGAGCGGGAATTGGCGCCGAGCAGCAAGCAGCTACGGGGGAGTCCGGTGCTCGTCTCGGTGGCGATTTTGCGGCGTTTTACGCCGCTGGATCGATCGTGTGGTCGGGCGATATCGACTCGTTGTATGACCCCGCCCGCCAGGCTGAGGCCCAGGCCGACCTTGGCCTCGATGGCTATCTCGCGTTCGCCTATCCACCTCATGTGGCGACCGCATATGCGCCACTCGGCTCGTTGGAATTTGCGACTGCGTACGCAATCCACACGGTCTTCATGGCTGGAGCGCTGGTGTTTTCGCTGTGGCTGCTCAGCGGTGTCGTTCCGCTCATTGCCCGCTGGCGTTGGCCATTACTCGCCGCTTCGTTGACGTTTTACCCGCTCGCTACCGCTATCGGCGGCGGGCAAAACGCTGCGCTCAGCGTGCTCGGCATGGCTGTTGTGTGGCGTGCCCTCCACGACGATCGCGAGTGGCTCGCTGGTCTCGCAGCGGGCCTGATGATGTTTCGCCCGCAGTACGGCCTGCCGCTCGTGGGGCTGATGTTGCTTGCCCGGCACTGGCGAGCGGTAGCAGCAGCGGTGGCGACGGTCGCTGCAACATGGTTGGCCACGGCCTCGGTACTCGGGGTTGGTTGGGTCTCGGCCTGGTGGTCCGAGGTCGTTCCGTTCGTCGAACAGGACGCCGAAGTCAACGCCTCGAACTCGATATCGATCCTCGGTTTTCTTCAGGCTGCATGGTCTCCCGATGCACGCCCGGCCGTCATCGTCGGAGCCGTCGGTGCCGCATCTGTCGTCGTGACACTGATGTACCTGTGGGCGAATCCGACGCGGTTCACGTTGGCGAACCGCATGGGGGCGACCGCAATCGGCGTCACCTTGATCAGCCCGCACACCATGTTCTACGACGCTGGACTACTCATCATCGCCGGTGCTGCGATCATGGCGACCGCACACCACGTACCAGCGAGAATTCTCGTCCTGACCTGGGTGGCGTCGCTCGTGCATCTCGCCGGCAGCGATCTGGGCGCTACGCCCCTCGCTGTGGTCGTCGGCATCTGCTTTGTCGCCATGGTTGTCCAGACACTGTCGGCTTCGACATCGCTACCACAATCGCCCACAACGCTGAAGGGCGCCGTCTGATGCGCGACCTCTCGATCATCATCCCGGCATACAACGAAGCCGAACGCATCGGCGAGACCCTCGAATCGATCGCCGCCTACCTGTCGGTTCGCGACCTCGACGACGAGGTGATCGTGGTCGATGATGGGTCGAGCGACGACACCATCATCGTCGCGCAGAGCTATTCGCCACTGTTCCGTCGACTGATCGTGCTGCAATCGGTGCGGAACCTCGGCAAGGGGCACGCGGTACGGAAGGGAATGCTGACCGGAACTGGGCGTCATCGGCTCTTTCTCGACGCCGACAACTCCACCGACGTTCGCGAATTTGATCGGTTGATGGCGGCCGCAGCAGAAGAACCCATCGAACCTGCGGTAATCATTGGGTCGGTTGCCCTCGACGGCTCGGCGGTAACCGTCACCCAACCCGGCATCCGATCTCGCCTCGGCCGCCTCGGCAACCAGTTCATCCAACGCATGGTCTTGCCGGGCATCCAAGACACCCAACGCGGCTTCAAGGTCTTCACTGGCGAGGCGAGTGATGCGGTGTTCCGACGCTGTAATAGCAATGGCTGGGCCTTTGACGTCGAAGCGCTCGCGCTAGCCCAAGGACTTGGCTATCACGTCCTTGAGGTGCCGATTACCTGGGAACACCGGGACGACTCAAGGGTCCGTCCAGGTGCCTATGTCGCTGCCTTGCTCGACGTGGTCCGCATCAAGGTCAGCGTCGACAAAGAGCTCGAGGCCGTCAAGGAGAGCGGTTCGGCCATAGCCTCGAAGGATGACTTCGTCAGGGGCTGATCAGCCGACCGTAACCGTCTCCGATCTCCACGATGCTCACGCTCGTATCGGTGACGTCATCCAGCGCTCACCGTTCACCATCTCCCACACGCTCTCGTCGATCATCGGCGCAGAGGTTCACCTCAAGTTCGAAAATCTCCAGTACACGGGCTCGTTTAAGGGACGTGGCGCACGGAACCGGCTGCTCGATGTTGCGCCAGGACGTGGCGTGATTGCGATGTCGGCGGGCAACCACGCCCAAGGCGTTGCGCACCACGGCGCGCTACTGGGGCTGCCGACCACGATCGTCATGCCGGAAAACACGCCGTTTGTGAAGGTCGCCAGAACTCGCTACCACGGTGCCGAGGTGGTGTTGCAGGGGGCCGACGTCATGGAGTCCGCCCAGCGCGCACGCGAGCTTGCCGAAGAACACGATCTCGAGTTCATCCACCCCTTCGACGACCCCGTCGTCATTGCGGGCCAAGGCACGATCGGGCTGGAGATGCTCGAGGCAGTGCCCGACCTCGACATCATCGTCGCCGCTGTGGGCGGAGGCGGGTTGGCATCGGGACTAGCGATTGCCGCGGCGGCTCATGACACGCCGGTCGATGTCATCGGAGTCCAAACCGAGCGCTACCCGTCGATGGCCGATCGCCTCGAGTCTCGTCCGTCGACCGCCGTGGGCGGATCGACCATCGCCGATGGCATCGCCGTGACCGAACCAGGCGAAATCACCTCGGCGATACTGGCCGAGCACGACGTCGAGGTCTTAGTCGTCAGCGAGGCCGCGATCGAGGAAGCGATCGCCTTGTTGCTCGAGATCGAAAAGACCGTGGTCGAAGGGGCTGGTGCCGCTGGCTTAGCGGCGCTCATGGAGTACCCCGACGTCTTCGCCGGCAAGAAGGTCGGCGTTGTCCTATGCGGTGGGAATATCGACCCGCGTACGCTCGCCGTCGTGACGCTTCGTGGACTTGCGAACCAGGGCCGACTCAACCGCATTCGCGTCGAGCTCGACGACACACCGGGGAGGCTCTCACTCGTCTCCCAGCTCATCGCCGATAGCGCAGCAAACGTCGTTCAGGTCGATCACGACGGCCTGGGCTCGACGGGAGCTCGAAGCACGATCCTCGAACTGCGTATCGATACGCTCGACGAGGAGCACGCAGACCGGGTCCTGCAGCGCCTCCTCGACAATGGACTAACCGCTGAGCTCTTGCCCTGGTAGGAAACCCTGACGGGTGAAGATTACGGCAGACGACCCACGTAGGCGAGAGCACGACGCACGAGCTTCTCGTGGCCCGGGCTGAGCTCCGCGGCAACCGTTGGGCTCGTGACCTCGTCGGGTCGGAGCCAGACGAGGTCGAGGGCGTCTTGAGACGGCTCACAGTCTCCATCGACGGGGACGACGTAAGCCAGGCTCACCGCGTGCTGGCGAGGATCGTAGAAGCCGGTGATGTCCGGGTTCGGGAAGTACTCCACAACGGTGAAGGGCTGAGGTGAGGCCGGAATTTGTGGAAGCGCGAGCGGGCCGAGGTCCTTCTCGCAGTGACGGAGCAGAGCGTCGCGCACCCGTTCGCCATACATCACCCGTCCCGACACGATCTCTCGGTTGACATCGCCGTCGGCGCCGAGTCGCAGCAGCAGCCCAATGTGAGTGACGATGCCGAGATCGTCGGTAAGTACCGGGATGGCGTTGATGTAGACGACCGGCATCTTGCCGCGCATGGTGGCGAGATCGTCTTCGGAAAGCCAGTTGCTCTGCGTGTCGGTGATGTCGCTCATGACGGTTCCTCAAGGATTCGCGGCCCGAGGAACGTGCTCCTCGACCGACACGAATGTAGACGCAAGTAGGTCAGCGGTCATGCTTCTGGGGAGGCTTCTGACCGACATCACGGACCATCCAATTGGACAGGCGAGGTGCGCTGACGGCGAGATCTGGGCAAAGATGCCGTATGTCTGGGGGTGAAGACGACGCTGCGGTTCGAGTCGAGATTGATATCGAGGAGCTTCCTCCGTCGTTCTTGCCCGGAGCTCAGCGGCGCGTCTCGACCGGCCGGCCCACCGGTGGAGGCTCACCGAAAGGCGTGATCATCGCCGCAGCCCTGATCGCTGCCATGAGTGTCGCTGCGATCATCGTGCTGCGCCCGGACCGGGGACAAACCGCCGCGGGAACACAACGGCTCAGCCCGACCACTACCGCCGATGCGGATTCATCGACATTGGGTTCCGCGTTGGATGTCGATGGACAGCCCTCGGAGACCGTCCCAGTGGCCAAGGTGCAGATCGCTGAAGGGTTCGCCGACGTCCAAGCGGTCATTCCGTGGACATCGGGCTTCATCGGCCTCGGTAGCGGCATCGGTACGCAACTGCGGATCTATTCATCGGGCGACGGGACGATGTGGTCGCGCCTGCCTACGCTCGTCGTCGACCTCGAACCGCTCGAGGGAAGAGATCTTGGATCCCGAGTCTTTGCAGCTCTCGGCCAGGCCGACGAACGCACACTGGTCGTCACCATGGTCGAGTCCGTCCAAGGGAGCAACGGTGAGCGCTTGGCGTTCGCCACCCGTCTTCGTTCCAACGATGGTCTGCTGTGGTCACCTGATCCCGACTTCGAGCCGATGGCGCTCGGTTCGGTAGTCACGGCTCTCGCCTTGGTGAACACGCCGGAGCTGATGGTGGTCGGCGCATATCGAGGCGTGACCGGCAATCCGCTCATCGAGAAGGTGGTCGCGGAGTTCGTGACCGAGGCCGAGATTGCGAGCGGGTGTTGGCTCGATGCCTGGAGCGCGGCGGAGATCTCGAGCGAAGCGGTGGTGCTGCTG
>CALBVK010000042.1 GCA_937969345.1 uncultured Acidimicrobiales bacterium | reverse complement strand
GAGACCGCGTGAGCTGTACGTATTCCTTCGATGACGTTGCGTTGTAACGAATGTCAGGCCCTCAGCCGATAGCTGAAGGCAGCCATGCCATCTCCAGCGAATGTGTCAGGCAGCAATCGACCACCGCGCCCCCATGGTTCCCACGGACCGCTCAGCTGCTGTGGTTCAAGCTGTGGGAGCTCGGTGGCGATTCGCTCATCCACATCGGTGGACTCAGATTTGGTGAGTGTGCAGACGGAGAACACGATCTGACCGCCCGGCTTCACGAGGCCGACAGCAGACTTCACCAAATCAAACTGCAGTCCGGAAAGCTCATCGACGTTTGACTGTGTGATGCGCCAGCGTGCATCTGCTCGTCGACGAAGCGACCCGAGGCCCGAACACGGTGCGTCGATCAAGACAGCGTCGGCAGAACTTGCGCGGTAGGGCGGATTCGTTGCGTCAGCGACAACCGCATGCACTGCGGTTCCGGTGTCTTGAGCAGCTTGGCGAATAAGTCCGGCCCGATGTTCGTGGAGATCCGAACCGATCACCACCGGTTCGTTGGCCGCGCCCTCGCCAGCCCCGTCGCCGGCAATGTACGTCGCCTTGCCGCCCGGAGCTGCGCACAGATCGAAGATCAACCCCGACGCCTCGACCAGTTGGGATACCTCCTGGGAGGCGAGGTCTTGGCGGTATCCGTCATCACGCGTGTGCGTCGTCGCAGCGGTATTCATTGCCTGCAGCACCCCGACCGAACGGTCGCCGAGGTCGGCCTCGAGTCGCTTCAGGATCCAATCGGGGTAGCTGAGCTCGATACCCGGAGTCGGCCACTGGGTTTCGCTCTCCCCCGCCTTTGCCACCTTGCGGAGCACCGCGTTTACGAACCCACGGCCACGCTTTGGCGTCGCGGCAACGGTCGAATCGACAGCAGCGTGAGCGGGGACCCGCATGAATTCGATCTGATATGCCCCAACCCGCAACGCGGCTCGCACCCGAGAGTCAACATCGTCACGATCGACGAATCGATCGACCAAATAGTCGAGGGCACGTTTCATGCGAGTAGCCCCGTAGACCAGCTCGGTCACGAACCCACGGTCTCGGGTATCGAGACCCGACTCTTCGAGCAGCGTTGGGAGGAGCAGGTTTGCGTACGCCCCGTCCTTCTCGATGCGTTCGAGCGCCTCGATGGCGATGCGTCGAGCAGTAGTGCCGACCTCGCCCGATGGGGTGTCAGCCATGCATATCCTCGCTGTTGAAGGTCTTGCCGTTCGGTTGTGCGCCGTTCGCCCAGGCTGCAGCATCCATCCGGGGTTTGCCTGCGGGCTGCACGGTGATGAGGCGAATACCGCCGCTGCGTGCGCCAACGACGAGCTCCTGGATCTGGCCGGGTGGCGGGCCGCCAGTGACCAGGTCGGCATCGTGGATTTTGAACCGCTCGCCATCGAGCGTCGTCCAGGCATTGCCCACACGAATAATGCGGTGCAGTTCCTCTGCGGGGCGTTTCCAATCGAGCTCGAGGTCCTCGGTGCGCAACTTTCGTGCATACACCGTCTCTCCGACTTGTGGGGCGGCGTCCACAAAGCCTCCTCGTAGCGTCTCGACGAGTAGTTCCGCTCCCCGGATGCTCATGTCGGACCACAGCGACAGCAGCGTGTCGTCCGTCGTGATCGGCACCTCGACCTGTGACCACACATCCCCCTCGTCGAGTCCTTCGACGACGCTCATGATCGCAATGGCCGTCGTTGGGTCGCCGGCCAGGATTGCTCGCTCGACGGGGGCGGCTCCACGCCACCGCGGCAGTGCCGAGAAGTGAATGTTGACCATCGGAATCTGTTCGAGAACGTGAGGTCGGATGATCTGCCCAAATGCCACGACGACCGCAAGATCGATTGGATTCTCCGCGTGAACCGCGAGCAGGTCGTCGACGTCGGTCGCAACAGGCAACCCAAGTTCGAGAGCCGACGCCTTCACCGGAGTTGGTGAGGTTCCCTTGCCACGGCCACGCCGTTTGTCCGCCCCCGAAACTACAAGCGGGATCTCAAAGTCTGCGTCGTGGATGGCGACGAGCGTCGGTACGGCGATTTGCGGAGTGCCCAGAAAGGCGACCCTGCGGATTGCGCCGGGGTCGCTGGGCGGGAGTGGCAGGCTCATGGTGCCCTACGGCAGGGTCAAGCCGGAGGAGCCGGATGCACCCGGAAGCGTGAGGCCGAGTTCAGCGCTCATCGCTGCTGCCGAACCATCGCCGATCTCTGCACGCTGGCGGAGAATTTTCTTCGCTTCGCGCTTCTGTTCATCGTCGAGGTGCTCGAGGAGCAACACGCCGTTGAGATGATCGAGTTCGTGCTGAAAGAGGCGAGCTTCGAGCTCGTCGGCCTCGATATTGACCTCGTTGCCATCGAGATCGATACCTCGGATGTGGACGAGCTTTGGACGGGTAATCGCCCAGGAAAGGCCGGGGACCGAAAGGCACCCTTCCATGTATTCCCACTCTTCGTCGCTCTCGACGATCTCGGGGTTGATGAGCGCCTGTGGGTTCTTGCCCTCTTCGAGGTCGTAGACGAAGAGGCGCTTACGAACACCGACCTGCGGTGCAGCGAGGCCGAGCCCGGGCTCGTCGTACATGGTCTCGAGCATGTCCTCGACCAATCGGACGAGCGCGCCGTCGATATCGGTGACATCTTTCGCGACCTGCTTGAGAACAGGGTCGCCGTAGTGACGGATTCGGTACGGTGCGCTCACTCCTTCAGGATACCGGGTTCACTTGTCCCTGACAGGCAGCGAGACGGCCTTCGTTCGATAGCGTTGCGCTGTGGATCCACAACCCCAATACTTCGACGCCGAACCGTCGGTCGCATCAAAGCAGCAATCGATCGAGCTCGTGCTTCCCGATGTGTTCCTGGCGCTCACGACCGATACCGGTGTCTTCTCCGGAAGCAAGGTAGACGGCGGATCCCGGTATCTCCTGCAGGAGCATCCGCCGATCGCCGATGACGTGACGTCCATCCTCGACCTCGGCTGCGGGTATGGACCGATCGGCCTCGTCGCAGCGAAGCGTGCCCCGAACGCCCACGTGTGGGGTATCGACATCAACGAACGTGCGATAGCGCTCGCGAACGTCAACGCCGAGGCGAACGGCATCTCGAACGCGACGTTCTGCACCGCCGCTGACCTCCCCGAGGACCTGCGCTTCGACCTCATAATCTCCAACCCGCCGATTCGCATTGGCAAGACAGCGCTGCACGATCTGCTGACGACATGGCTCGACCGCCTCACCCCACAAGGCAAAGCCTGGCTGGTCGTCCAAAAACACCTCGGAAGCGACTCGCTCGCGAGTTGGATGTCCGATGCGGGCTGGGCGACCGAACGTCTCGGATCTCGCAAGGGTTTCCGGATCCTCGAGGTGCTCGCTCGCGAACCGCAGGAGTCATCGACATGAAGAACCTCGACCCCACTGGCCTCAAGCGCTTGCACCGAGACTGGCGTCGCAAGACGACACAGAAGATCTCGATGATTCTCGACAGCGTGCAAACGCCGTACAACGTCGGAACGATCATTCGCACGTCCGCCGCCTTGGGAGTGGAACACCTTTGGCTTGTCGGCGCGACCGAGTCGCCCAACCACAACAAGACCAACAAGACCGCGCTCGGAACCCAGCGATATGTCACGTGGACGAACGTCGAGGAGCCGGCCGAAGCCGTCGCCGAGGCCAAGGCCGCCGGCTACACGATCGTTGGCATCGAGCTCGCCGACGACGCCCTTCCGCTGCATGAGCTCGACCTGTCGGGCCAGATCTGTTTGGTCGTCGGTCACGAAGACCGGGGCCTCAGCAAGGACATCTTGCCGCTATGCGATGCCGTGGGGTACATCCCCCAGGTTGGCAAGGTCGGTTCGCTGAATGTCGGCGTCGCCGCATCGATTGCCGTGGCAGAAACCCGCAGGCAAGGCTGGAGCTAGACGGGCTCGACCTGGACCAGCGTGTCGCCGTAGCTAGAGCCGGCACCGAACTCGGTATCTGCGGCGTTTGTCAG
>CALBVK010000041.1 GCA_937969345.1 uncultured Acidimicrobiales bacterium | reverse complement strand
AGCATCCCGGTGATGAGGTAACTGGCCCGAGCCGTTGCCACCCACAACATGACGACGACGACGAGGAAGATGAGCAACGATGAGCCGAGGTCCTTCTCGGCGACCATGACGATGAGCGACGCTCCCCATGCAGCCATGACGGGTGCGAGGTGTTTGGGTTCGGGCAGGCTCAGCGGACCGAGCGACAGCCGGGCGACCTGCAAGATCTCGCGCTTCTCGGCCAGGTAGCTGGCCACGAACACCGCAAGTGCGATCTTTGCGAACTCGCCCGGCTGAAAGTTGATCGGGCCGATCGTCACCCAAATTCGGGCGCCGTTGAACTCACGACCAATAACGGGCAGGAGCGGCATGATGAGCAAGCCCAGGCCGGCAACAGCGGCGAGATACCGGTACTTGTCGAGCACCTTGATACGTGGCACGAAGATGAGCGTCGCCGTGAACGCAGCGATACCGACCGCGGTCCAGGTTGCTTGCTGCCCCGGCAGCGTGGTCGCATCGTCGATGTCGTTCGCGAGCCGAGCAATGAATACGTAGCCGAGGCCGTTGAGCAGGGCGACGACCGGGAGGATTGTTGGGTCGGCTTGTGGGGCGAAGCGCCTCAGGACGACGTGGGCCACGAGCAAGAGCCCGAGCACGACGCCGAAGAACGGCAGAAGGTCGGCGGGAATCGAGGCGGTCCGCCCGAGGCTCGCAAGCGCGTACGCGCCTGCCGTGATACCCGCTGCGACCGTGAGGAGTGTTAGTTCGTGGTTTCGGCGGGATCGCACGGCGAGTCGTCCGAGGTCAAACGAGCGGCATCCACGATGTCGAGGATCAGGACCGTGATGTTGTCTCGTCCGCCGGAGGCATTCGCCATATCGACCAGCTGCTTTGCGGCCGCAGCTGGGTCCTCGACCGAGCTCAAGATCTGCCGGATCTCGGCGTCGCTGACCTCGTTGACGAGACCATCGGAACACAGCAGGTATCGCTGTCCGAGGCGCGCCCGGAGTTCCCACGTATCGACCGACACGTCGCTCTCTGCGCCGAGGGCACGAGTGACTACGTTGCGCTGTGGGTGGCGGGCGGCTTCTTCCTCGGTGATCTGACCGGCACGGGTGAGCTCGCCCACCAAGCTGTGGTCGATCGAGACCTGAGACAGTTCGTCCGCCTCGTAGAGATACAGCCGACTGTCGCCAACGTTCGCCGCAGCGAACCGCAGCGCCTTGTCATCATCGCCGACCGGGAGCACTCCCATAGCGACGACGGTCGTGCCCATGTTGGACAGGTCGGCGTCGGCGTCGCCTTTGGCGCGAATCAGATTGTTGGCGGCGACGACGGCGTCGTGCAGCTCAGCGACCGAGGCGATCGATTCGGTAGCGATGAAGTGGCCGGCAGCGATGCCCGAAGCGACCTCACCGCCGCGGTGTCCGCCCATGCCGTCGGCGACCACGAACAACGAACCGTTGGCCATGGCCGAATCCTGATTGACGTTTCGAACCCTGCCCACGTCGGTGATCAGGCCCCAGCGAAGTCCGGTTGTACTCATCGTGGCGATTCTTCCGTTGATCGTGCGTGACTCATGAGAACTCCAGCACCGTACTGCCAATTTGCACCCGGTCGCCGGGTCGAAGCACTACTGGTGACACTAAACGCTCGCGATTGACGAACGTGCCGTTGGTAGATCCAATGTCGGTGGCGAGGTACTGGCGGTCGCGCCACACAATGCTGGCATGTTGTTGGGACACATATGTGTCGTCCAGGGTGAGCGTGCACGCCGCGGCTCGACCAATGGTGAGTTCGTCCCCGATTGTCATGACGGCGCCGGCTAGCGCTTCGGGCTCGAGAATGGTCACCTGGCCTCGGGCGGTCTTGGCGGGAGTGCCGAACCGTGGTTGCGGTGCGGTGACCGGTGCCGCAGCGACCGGTGCTCCCCGAAGCTGGTTGTAGCCCGACCACAGAACCCAACCGAAGAATCCGTAGAGGACGAGCATCAACCCGAACTTGAGGAGCGTGAGCACGGCGTCAGACATTGGTGACCATCATGACGCATCGAAGGTGAATTGCGTGTCGCCGATGGTGAGCTGGTCTCCGTCGAGCAGCAATTGGGCGGCGGTGCGAAAGCCGTTGACCCGCGTGCCGTTGGTGGAGCCGAGGTCTTCGACGATCCAGCCGCGTGGGCTCGGACGGACCTGCGCGTGCTCGCGCGATGCCTTCTTGTCGTCGATCTGAATATCGGACTCGGGATCTCGGCCGAGCACGATTCCTTCAGGGCCGCTGGGGGCAAGGTCGTACCGGTAGCCGTCGGGGTAGATGAGAGTGCCTGGCGGAACACCAGCGATCGAATGCTCGGCGGTTGCAAAGACCTCGATGGTGCCTCGCAGTGCTTCGGGTGTTGCGGTCACGGTGACGACCAGTGGACCTTCGAACGCGCAGGACATTTCTCGAGCGTGCTCGCGGGCCATGGTGAGCAGCGAACGTTCGATGTTCGCCGTCTCGTCGCCAAGGCCGTCGGCATCGTCTGGGTGGATACGAACTTCGATCTCGTTTGGCATCACCCGCGTGCCAGGTGCCCCACGGCGGGTGCCGGCGTCGAGTTCTCGTTCGACGCGCTTCTCGATTTCCAACCGACTTACTTCGGCACGGAACACGCGACCGAGCACGCCGTCGACGCCTCGCTCTATTGCTCGTTCGAGATCACGCAATCCCATGGGGTGAACGGTAGCGGCCGAACGGCTGCGCATTGGTCCATCTCGGGAGCGCGCCCCAGTCGGGAACAATCACGTACCCCACCTAGTCGCGTCAAAACCCCGCTAACCTCGTGAGTCGCAACTCGCGCGAGTGGCGGAATTGGCAGACGCGCAGGCTTCAGGTGCCTGTGTCCGAAAGGGCGTGGGGGTTCAAGTCCCCCCTCGCGCACACTGGTGATAGCACCAGAAATCTTCGAGAAACCCGGACCTAAGCGGTTCGGGTTTCTTGCGTTTTGCCCGACGAATTCGGCCGACCTCCATCCGAGGACGAACCGCTAGCTACCCACAGGTCAGACGTGGAGGATGAGACGCGACCCCTCGCCAAACCGTTGAATTTGGGTGGAGTTAGCGACCGGTTCGAGGTGGAAGATGAGACGCGACCCCACTGTGGCGTTATCGGTCTAGGCCGAGGACAGAGCAGGCGTCGTCGGCGAGTCCCTGGCCAGCTTCCTCGTACAGGTTTCGAGCCACCGTTACGTCGTGGTCGCACAATTCGTCGACCTCATCGGGATGTCGCGCAATGGCCGCGATGGGA
>CALBVK010000040.1 GCA_937969345.1 uncultured Acidimicrobiales bacterium | reverse complement strand
GCCGAGCGGTTCGACTTCACTGTTCTTGGCATCGTTATCCCCGGCGGCGGAACCAACAGCGGTGTCGATCCGCAATCACTGGTCGAACTGGCCGAGGTCATCGAAGAAGCCAATGTTCCCGCCATTTTCGTCGACACGTCCGCATCCGACGATGTCGCGCAAACCGTCGCATCCGAAGTCGGCGACATCGCGATCGTCGAGATCTACTCAGAGTCTCTCGGGCCGGTCGATTCCGACGGTGGAACCTATAGTGACATGGTGCTGACCAACGCAACGCGCATTGCCACCGCCCTTACCGAATAGTCGCCGATGGACGTTTTGCTCGAGGCCTTCGAGCCCGCGTTTATGCAGCGCGCATTGGTCGGAGGCCTCATCGGCGTCATTGCGACATCTGTGGTGGGAACGTGGGTTGTGTTGCGAGGACTTTCGTTTCTCGGCGATGCGTTCGCACATGGCATCGTTCCCGGCATAGCACTCGCGACACTCGCTGGGTTCAGTCCCGTGCTCGGTGCATTTCTCGCGGCCATTCTCATGGGTGGTCTCGTCACCGTCGTGTCGTCGAGGACCAGTGTGCGCGAGGACACGGCGATCGGACTCTTGTTCGTCGGCATGCTCTCGCTGGGCGTTGTGATCGTGTCGCGGTCGCAGTCCTTTACGACCGATCTCACCGCTCTGCTCTTTGGTGATGTCCTCGGCGTGACCCGCGACGACATTGTCACGCAGCTGTGGATCACGGCGCTGGTCGTGCTCGGAACCACGATGCTGTATCGCCCGTTGCTCGCCATGACCTTCAATCGAACAAAGGCGCACACGCTCGGGATGCGGCCCAGCCTGGCGCACGCCGGGCTGATGGCGCTGCTCGCCATGAGCATCGTTGCCAGCTTTCAAGCCATCGGCACGCTGCTCGTCTTTGCGCTCTTGGTTGGGCCACCAGCAACAGCTTCGCTACTCGTTCGGCGAGTTCCAATGCTCGTCGCAACGTCGATTCTGCTCGGTGCCATCTCGGTCGTTGGTGGGCTGACGATCAGCTTTCATTACGCAACCGCTGGCGGTGCGACCATTGCGTGTCTCAGCGTCGTGCTGTTCATCATCGCTCTCGCAGGACGCGAGCTACATGGGTTCGTTACTCGGAAGCGGTCGAGTACGGAGATTCGTACGGATCGTTAGGTGCATCGGGCACGACGGTGACCGTTAGGGCGTCTGCTTCGATGATCCAGTCGCCTTCGGTGTCTTCGAACGAGGTCTCCGATGGGCGCCAGACAACATCTGCGATGACCCACGTGTCATCTTCGAGTGCGGCACCGGCATTTCGGACATCGACCTGGAGCGGAATGCCATCTGCGGCACAGCAGCTCACCATGAAACGTGTGAGTTTAAAGCCATCGGGAATCGAGTCGTCGTTGACCACAAGTCCTTCGAGACGGATCGTCTTGTCTTCGAGCGATCGCGAGTCATCCCACGTCGCTCGTTCGAGGAAGTCGAACACACGCATCTCGATCGGACCGCTGGAATCGTCGAGTGCCGGATACCGGTCGGCGGCCTCGGTGGGTGTGTAGGCGTCGACGCGTTCAGCCGCTGCAGCACCGAGCCCGGTGGGAGCGACCGAGATCAATACGACCAGCGGCAACAGGAGCAGCCAGCCAACCGATGGCCCAGCGGACCGATTGATCGACTCAGGGTCGCGTCCTTCTTCCCGGACGCCCTTGACTGCTTCGTATACGCCGAAGATCACCAGAACAACGGCCGCGCCGATCAGTGGCCAACGCATTCGCTGCTGTACGAACCACCCGTAGCCACCCGACCACAACAGACGAGACACAATGATGCCAAGCGCCACGAGGACCGCGGAACGTCCGAGTCGATTCACAAGAAAATCCTTCCCATGAGCACCGCACTCGCCACGGCGACGAGCAACGTCACCGGAGCGAAGATCATCGTGAAGCGACGGCCAAAGACGCCGGTATGCAGTGCGATGAGCTTGAGGTCGATGACCGGGCCAACAACGAGGAAGACGAGGCGAGAGGTCAATGAGAACTGCGGCAGGCCAGCGGCAACGAACGCGTCAGCTTCCGAACAGATCGAGAGCAGAACTGCGAGCGCAGCAAACATGAGGATTGAATACAGCTCGTTGTCGGCAACGGCGGTGAGGATCGACCGCGGGACGATTAGCTGCAATGTCGCTGCCGCCATTGCGCCGAGGACGAGATAGCCGCCGGCATGAACCAGATCTCGTGAGGCAACATCGACGAAGCGTTCCCACCGGCCTTTGTTATCGCCATGGTCGTGTTGCTTCGACTTCAGCAATGAACCCTCAGCGCGCTTGGCCCACCAGAGGCCAACCGTGATTGCCGCAACGAACGAGGCAAGAAAGCGAGCGAGCACCAGTTCGCCGTTATTCGGGAACGCAACCGCTGTCGACACGAGGACGACCGGGTTGATCGCCGGTGCGGCGAGTAGGAAGGTCAGTGCCGCGGCTGGGGGAGTGCCTGCCGAGACGAGCCGGCCCGCAATGGGAACCGAACCGCATTCACAACCCGGCAGGGCCAGACCGGCGAGACCTGCGGCAGGAACGGCGAGAGCCGGTCGTTTGGGGACGATCTTTTGGACAATCTCCGGGGAGACGAACGCCGCGATAAGACCGCTGATGGTCACACCGAGGACAAGGAATGGCAGTGCCTGCACGCACACGGATACAAACAGCGTGGCCCAGAGACGCACGTCCTGATTCGTGAACCACTCGATGCGGCCGTTCAGCAAGAAGGCCACGAGCATCGGCAATGCGAGCGTCAGCGGTCCAAGGCTCCAACCCCCGTGGTCGTGGTGATCGTGATCGTGATCATGATCGTGCACGGCGTGTTCTTCACGAACATCGTCGATCGATTGGGCCATTGCCTAAGGGTACGCCGGATAGCGGACGCGAAGGGGTAGGCCGGATGGATTACCCATCCGAAGCTCTTGCACCACATCCAACGGTTTCACACAAGCTTGATCTTTGCCATGGGTATCGCTTCACACCCACCCGGTTTGATGAATGACATCGCCGGTGAATGGTTCGCCGGCAATGTGAAAGGATCACTTATGTTGCTGGCCGCCTTCGACCGAGGTGCCCGCGGAGTCGAACACGGCCCCGGTTTCCTCTTCCCACTATTCATCATCACGCTCATCGCCCTGCTGTTTGTGTTTAT
>CALBVK010000039.1 GCA_937969345.1 uncultured Acidimicrobiales bacterium | reverse complement strand
TCGACGTCGTTGTACGCGGCGTGGCGAAAGCCTTCGGGAAGGGGCTGGAAGGTCTCGTGTTTCTCGGGCTGGCCGGTGGCGTGCAAGGTGGCCAACGTCCGTCCATGAAACGACCGCATTGCCGAGAGCACGACGTGGCGGCCTCGTCCGTTGTACTTGCGGGCGAGCTTGATCGCGGCCTCGTTTGCCTCTGCCCCGCTGTTCTGAAACAACACCTGGCCTCGTTGGCTTCGCGGCGGCTGAGCAATGCCAGCAACATGAGGGGTTCCGTCGGCCCCCGGCACGACCTCGGTGGAGCTGAGCAATTCGAGAGGGTAGGTCTGCATCAAGCGATCGAGAGTGATCGCAACCTCGGGTCCGGGAAGCGTGTTGTACAGGTTGCTGACGTGCATCAGCGTGCCGGCCTGCTCGGCGATGGCTTCGGTGATCACCGGGTGGCTATGTCCGAGGCTCGTGACGGCCAGTCCGCAGAGAAAGTCGAGGTACCGGCGCCCCTGGGCGTCCCACACCTCGGTCCCCTCGCCCTTTACGAGGGTCAGCGACGGAGCACCGTAGTTGGACATCATCGGGCAAAACTCGAGTCCCGGCCCGGCGTTGACCGCTTCGGTGTGCGGGGATGGGGCGTGTGTTGTCATGGCGTCTCTCCAAGAGTGATCTTTGTGCCGATGCCTGCATCGGTAAACAGTTCGAGCAACAACACGTGAGGGACACGTCCGTCGAGCATGTGGGCTGCGTTCGCTCCCGATTCGACCGCGTGGATACACGCACCGACCTTTGGGATCATTCCGCCAGCGATCGTGCCGTTCGCGATCAGCGCGTTGAGCTCGGGGACGGTCGACTGGCCAATGATGCTCGCGGGATCGTCGACATTGGCCAACAGCCCTGGGACATCGGTGAGGTACACGGCCTTTTCGGCGCCGAGCGCCCCGGCTAGTGCGCCAGCGACCGTGTCGGCGTTGATGTTGTAGGCCTGTCCGCTTTCGTCGGATCCAATGGTCGAGATGACGGGAATCATGTCCTCGGAGAGCAGGCGTTCGACAATGTTTGGGTTCACCGAGGCAACATCGCCAACAAACCCGAGCTCGGGGTCACGAACCGTGGCTCGAATGAGTCCACCGTCTTCGCCGCTCAGCCCAACTGCGTATGCGCCGTGGACGTTGATTGCACCGACGATGTCACGGCCGACCTTGCCGACCAACACCATGCGAGCAACATCGAGGGTTTCCGCGTCGGTGACGCGAAGGCCGTTACGGAACTCGCTCTTTTTACCGAGGCGTCCGAGCAGTTCGCCGATCTGCGGACCGCCACCGTGGACTACGACGGGCTTGAGCCCAACGGAACGCAACAAGACGATGTCTTCGGCGAAGGTGCGACTGAGATCGGGGTCGACCATGGCGTTGCCACCAAACTTCACGACGACGATCGCTCCACGAAACTGTTCGATGTAGGGCAAGGCTTCGATGAGCGCGTTCGCGCGAAGCTCGGGTTGGTAGCCGCGGTCTGCGACATCTTGAGCTGTTGGTTCGGTCATGATCGGTATCCCGCGTTGATCTCGATGTATCCGTGCGTGAGGTCACACGTCCACACCGTTGCTTCGCCATCGGCAATACCGACGTCGACGCTGATCGAGACCTCGTCGTTCTGGAGATGTTCGGTGGCGCGTTCTTCGGAGTATCCGGCGGCTTGCCAACCCTTCTCGGCTACAAGCTCGGAACCAATCCGAATCTCGAGGGAGTCGCGATCGGCTTTTTCGCCGGCCTTTCCGACGGCCATTACGATGCGTCCCCAGTTCGCGTCGGACGCTGCAAGAGCGGTCTTGACGAGGGGTGAGTTTGCGATCGACAGAGCGATCGTTGCGGCAGCGTCGTCCGTCTCGGCCCCGGTGACGGTGACGTGGATGAACTTGGTCGCGCCCTCACCGTCTCGAACGATCTGATGTGAGAGGTCGAGGTTCACCCCCAGCACACATTCTTTGAGCCCCTCGTAGCGAGGGTCATCGACCGAGGTGATGGGAGCATCACTGGCCTCGCCGGTAGCGAACAACCAGACCGAGTCGCTGGTCGACGTGTCGGAGTCCACGGTGATTCGGTTGTACGACTTGCTCACGGTCTCGGAGAGCAAGGTCTGCAGTACATCGGGGGCAACCGCAGCGTCGGTGAACACAAAACCCAACATCGTCGCCATGTCAGGGGCGATCATGCCGCTGCCTTTGGCGATCCCGACCACGGTGAATGTCTCGCCACCAATCTCATTGGCGTAGGCAACCTCGGCCGACGCTCCCTTCGCGAACGTGTCGGTGGTGCGTATGGCGTTCGCCGCTGCCTGCCAACCAGCGCTGTTGCTCGGCGCAAGCTGTGTCGAGAGAGCGAGCAGACCTTCGGCGAGGCGATCGTCCGGCAACGTCTCGCCGATGACTCCGGTGGACGCGAGCTGCACCTCTTCGGCGCTGACACCAAGCTGGTTGGCAATCGTCTCGGCGGTCAGTCGTGCAGACGTCTGACCCGCAGCTCCGGTGAACGCGTTGGCGTTTCCGCTATTGCATACGATCGCGCGTGAACGACCCGACCCAATGACGGAGCGACACCAGTCGACGGGCGCTGATGGACAAAGCGATTGGGTGAATACGCCCGCGACCGTCGATCCTTCGGGTACGACGGCGAGCATCAGGTCGGCACGATTCGTGTAGCGAATCCCGGCTTCGTGAGTTGCCAGCTGGACGCCGGCGACGGCGGGCAGCTCGGGGAACGATGCTGGAGCGAGTGGAGAGATCGTGCTCATGGGTACATGCCGATCGACGTGAGTCCGGTCGTCTCGGGGAGTCCGAGCGCCAAGTTGGCGCATTGAATGGCCATGCCCGAAGCGCCCTTCATCAGGTTGTCGAGGACGGCGATCGCCATCACGTGTCCGGTTCGTTGGTCGACCCGGGCAGTGAGGTGCACGGCGTTGGACCCGAGCACGGCCTTGGTCGACGGGCTACGTTCATCGACCACCATGAACGGCTCCTCTGCATAGAAGTCGGCCATTGCAGCCAGGGCGGTTTCGGTCGTGAGTCCGTCCTGAGCCGGCCGGGCGTAGCATGTAGCGATAATTCCACGGTTCATCGGCGCGAGGTGCGGGGTAAAGAGCACGGAGGTCTCGACTCCGGTGCGCTCGGTGAGCGCTTGTTCGATCTCGGGAGTGTGCCGGTGCGTGAGCAAACCGTAGGCGGTGACGTTCTCATCGACCGTACAAAACGTGGTGTTCTCCTTGGGCGGCCGTCCGGCGCCGCTTACCCCGGTGACCAGGTCGATGATCAACCCGGTTCCGTCGATCATGCCGGCTTCGAGCAAAGGCGCAAGAGCAAAGACCGCGGTGGCTGCGTTGCAACCCGTGGCGGCGATCAACTCGGCGCCAGCGATCTTGTCGCGGAAGAGCTCTGGCAGGCCGTACACGAACTCGTCCAGCAGCGCTGGGTGTTCATGTTCAGCGCCGTACCACGCCGGGTAAAGGTTCTTGTCGTGAAGTCTGAAATCTGAACCAAGGTCGACGATGTGCCCGACGGTTCCGCGAATCTTTGGGATGACGCTCTGGCTTATGCCGTGGGGCAATCCGCAAAAGACAAGGTCGAGGCCGTCGACGATCTCCGGGCTAAACGCGTCGAATGTTCGGTCGCCATAGGCGGCGGCAAGGCTCGGGTACAGGTCGGCGATTCGAGTACCCGCTTTACTGTCTCCGGTGGCGACGACGAGTTCGAGGTTCGGGTGACCGTGGAGCAGGCGCATCATCTCGGCGCCGGTGTATCCCGACGCGCCGACCACTCCTACCCGTTTGGACGGTTGCTCGTTCTGTGGCATGGACACGGAGCCTAGCGCGGATTCATCCGATTGCATGACTATGCAATCGGATGAATCAGAGCCACCTTGAGCTCGATAGTCCTGCTAGGACCCCACGACCAAACCTACGCAGTCGGTGAGTACCAGCGGTGACGGCTGGAACGGTGCCGGAAAGTCTGTTTCGTCAGAGGCGCCCAAGAACAACCATTCGAGGTCGTCGAGCTGGTAACTCGATTGTGTCCATTCGCCGGTATTGAAGTTCTGGCTGGTGATGACGAACTCGACTTCTCCGTGAGGTCCATACGCACACCCAGCGACCGTTGAGTGCCCAGCGCTTGCACCATGGCTAAAGCCGAACGGCACGCCATCGAGCGTGGTTGGCACAATGGTGCAGCCACTAAGGGCCGCAACTCCCCATTGGCCGTGAGATGCCCCCTGGCCGGTGCTGAAGATGATCTCGTTCGGATCGTTCGGGCCAGCGAGGGTGGTGAGGTTGAAAATGTGGATTCCCGCGACCGGCGACGGCTCGAAGAAGTCTGCCCATTCGCCAGTGGCGACGCCGCCGTTGCCGAAACTCACGAGCAACCAGGCGTGGTAGCCGAATTCAGGTTGTGGCTCTGCCAACACGAATACCTCATCGACAAGGCCATCGAGGTCAACGTCACCATTTCCGACCGCCACGGCGCCCTCAAACTCGGGAAAGTTCGCTCCCTTCGTGCACGATGCAGTAGGTGAAACCCCGTCGAGGTACGCGCTATTGACCCATCCCGTCATTCCCCCACTCCCCTGCACGAAGCGCCACACGGCTCCCGACTCAAGGACATAGCGGTACGTCGCATCCACGCCGGTAGTGCCGTCGACGAATTGACCAAGAACCGGGTAGGACACGCCTGGGCCCGTTCGGACGTTGAGCGGATCGCCCGGAGCGGTCGACACCGTAAGTCCGGTTGCCGGTGCCGCGGTGACTCCGGTGAGATCCTCGGGAAGGACCGGGGTGAGGCTCACTGCGGCACTCGTCGTCGTGGCGAGCACGCTCGTCGTCGAAGAAAGCACGGTCGTCGTCGTGACCGGCGGTTGCGACGTCGATGGCGACGTCGATGGCGACACGCTGACCGCTGGGTCCGACACGGTCTCAAGTCCGGAAGAGTCGTGCTCCTCGATACGCGAGGCATCGAGAGCGATGGCCTCTGGCGCATCGCTGCTCACGTCAGCTTGGGAACTGCTGCAGGCTGTCGTCACGAGTGCACCGGCGACGATGAGTACAAGCGTCGCGAGTGGGCGACAGGTCAGGGTTGTTTGGTTCCGCTTCATAGCTCAAGATTCGGTGATTCCGAGCCTTCGCTAAATGGGGAGCTCCCCCTGGGCCATTCGAATGTGGCGCGCCGAGCTAGCGGAGGATGCCCTTCGCATGCTTCTCGACAGCGGCAATAATCGCGGCGCGCGCCTCGTTTGTGTCAGCATCGGTGAGGGTGCGGTCTTGGGCTTGGAACCGAAGTCGGAATGCGAGGCTTCGAGAACCCTCCTCAACGCCAGGGCCGCGGTACGTATCGATCAGCGCGAGGCTCACGAGGAGATCGCCGCCGGCCTTGTTGATCGTGTTGCGGACTTTGTCGGCACCCACTGAGTCTGGGACGGCGAACGCAAGGTCCATGTCGCTCGACGGGAATTTGCTCACACGCCGGTACGACCGTTTTCCGTGAGGTCCGTTCAGGATCTCCGACAGGTCGAGTTGCAACCAAGCCACGCGTCCATCGATGTCGAACCGGCGAAGCACCGACGGTGCGATCTCTCCGACCACGCCGCGTTGGCGGCCTGCGATAACAACTTCGGCCGAGCGGGTCGGATGCATACCGGGCAAATCATCGGCAGCGCGGATCTGCACGTTCGGTAGCGCCAGCGTTTCACCGAGCAGGTTGAGGATTGCGATCGCCGCAGGCGCCTCTTCACCAGCGAGCGCCACGGCGAGGTACTCGTGCTCATCGGGAAGCATCTCCCTGCGCTCATTCAACGAAGGAGCCAGGAACACAGTGCCGAGTTCGAAGAGCCGGGGAGCCGGCGTGCGATGTGACTGGTTGTAGGCAATCGATTTGAGCTGCCCCGGCATGAGCGAGGTGCGCAGCACACTCTCAGACGCGTCGAGTGGGTTCGACAGACTCACCGCATCCTCGCTGAGCCCTACCTGGGCCAGGTCACCTGGAGCGAGGAACGGCATGGGCTGCGTTTCGTTGCACCCAGCCCCGACCAGCACACTGCGCACAAGGCGGCGGTCCTGTTGGTACTGGCTCAGATGGCCTGCTTGCTCGCCCTTTGGCACGGTCTTTGGAATGACCTCATAGCCGTGCATGCGGCCGACCTCTTCGGCGATGCTCGCTTCGAATTCGTGGCGGTGGTCCGTTGTGACATCCCATCGCCAGGTCGGCACACCAACGGACAGGTCGCCATCGATCTCGGCGGCATCGAAGCCGATGGAGCTGAGGTAACCAATCATCTCTACCGGGGTGAGCTCGGTGCCGAGCAGGCTGTTGACCTTGGCCGTACGAACCGTCTTGGCGCTCACGTCCGGGACGTTGCCCGCGACTTCGATCTGACCGGGCGCAATTGTGGCGCCAGTCTCGGCGATGAGCTGACAGAACCGGCCCATGGCCCGATCGATGTTGTCTCCCCAATCGCACCCGCGACGGAAACGAGTCGATGCTTCGCTCGGAAGATTGAGCCGCTTCACGGTGCGAGAAATTGAGGGCGGGTCCCACCAAGCCATTTCGAGCAAAACGTTCGTGGTCGAGTCGGTGACCTCGGTCGTGAGGCCACCCATAACTCCTGCCAGGCTGATCGGCGTGTCCGAGTTGTCGGTGATCACACCGTCTCTGCTGACGAGTGTCCGTTCCGCCTCGTCGAGGGTCACCATGGTCTCGCCATCGGCTGCTCGGCGAACCCGAAGATGTCCGTCTGGAACCGTGTCGAGATCAAAAACATGGTTCGGCTGTCCAAGTTCGAGCATGACGTAGTTGCTGATGTCGACAACCGAGTTGATTGGCCGCATACCCAACGCAATCAGACGATTCTGGATCCATTGCGGCGATTCGCCGACCGTTACGTTGCGAAGAACCCGCGCTGCAAAGCGACCGCAAAGGTCGGGGTCTAGAATCTCGACGCTCGCCGCTGTCGAGGCGTCGTCACCGGAGCGCTCGACGGTGAAATCCGGGTAGCTGAACGGTACCCCGAGGGCGGCGGCGAGATCGCGTGCGACGCCCGCGACCGACATTGCGTCGGGTCGGTTGGCGTTCACTTCGAGGTCGTAGAGAACGTCGCTTTCCATACCGAGCGCGGTGGTGATCGGCTGCCCAATAAGCGACTCGTCGGCGGTATCGGTGAGCAGCATGATGCCGTCGGCGTCATCGCCGAGCCCGATCTCGGTAGCCGAGCAACACATGCCGTTGCTCTCTTGGCCACGCATCTTGCGGATCCCGATCTCCATGCCGTTCGGCATGGTCGTGCCGACGGTGGCGAACGGGATGAGGTCGCCGACGGTCATGTTGAATGCGCCGCAGCACACCTGCAATGGCTGGCCGTCACCGGAATCGACCTGAACGATCTGGATCTTGTCGGCATCGGGGTGTGGCGACAGCTCGAGGACCTTCGCCAGCACGATTCCGTCGAGACCTTGACCGGTGATCGTCATCTCTTCGACAGCGAGGCCGAGGGCGCTGAGCTTTTCGCCGAGCTCGACGGGATCACCGTCGATACCGGGGGCGAATTCCTGAAGCCAGGAAAGCAATACCTTCATTGTGTTCTCCTTGGCTTAGAACTGGCTGAGGAAGCGGACGTCGTTGTTGACGAGCTCGCGAATGTCATCGAGTTGATAGCGCATGACGGCGAGTCGGTCGATGCCGAAGCCAAA
>CALBVK010000038.1 GCA_937969345.1 uncultured Acidimicrobiales bacterium | reverse complement strand
GTGCTCACGACGATGATCGGACACAGCAACCCAGAGGTCGTCAAGGCAGTGCAGGACCAAGCGGCAAAGGTCATGCACACCTCGACGTTGTACCTGTCCGAGCCAATGATTCGCTTTGCCGAAGAGGTGGCTGCGGTCTCGGGCATCCCCGACGCCCGCGTCTTCTTCACCGCGTCGGGCACCGAGGCCAACGACACCGCGATCATGATGGCGACCCAGTACCGCAAGTCGAACGAAGTTCTGGCGATGCGCAACAGCTACCACGGGCGCTCATTTTCCTCGCAAGCAATCACGTCGCACAGCTCGTGGACCGTCCAGAACATGTCTGGGCTGCACGTCAACTTCGTGCAGGGCGGGTACCGCTTGCGCAGCCCGTTCCGTTCGCTCGACAACGACGCATACACCACCGCGTGCGTCGAAGATCTCGTGCAGCTTCTGCACATGAATACCGCCGGCAATGTCGCCGCGATGATCGCCGAGCCAATCCAGGGAGTCGGCGGCTTCGCCACCCCACCCGACGGATTCTTCGGCGCGATGAAGAAAGAGCTCGACAACCGCGAGATCTTGTTCATCTCCGACGAAGTGCAGACCGGTTGGGGTCGCACCGGTGAGAACTTCTGGGGATACCAGGCCCACGGAATCGTCCCGGACATGCTCACGTTCGCAAAGGGAGTGGGCAATGGCATCACGCTCGCGGGTGTTGTGGCCCGGGCCGAGATCATGGACAGCATCACCGCGCTGTCGTTCTCCACCTTCGGCGGCAACCCGTTGTCGACGGCGGCGGGTAGTGCAACGCTCAAGTACGTCCTCGAGAACGACCTTCAGGGCAACGCCAAGCGGATGGGCGAGCGCCTTCACGCCCGTTTGGCGCCCGTCATCGACGAGACCGATTGGATTGCGGAGTTGCGCGGTCGGGGCTTGATGCAAGCAATCGAAACAGTGCACCCGGGCGGAATCGAACCCGATGCTGCGGCGTCGGCCCGTCTGCTCGATGAGTGCAAGAGCCGCGGGCTCCTCGTCGGCAAGGGCGGCCTGTACGGCAACGTCATCCGGATGGCGCCGATGCTCACCATCACCGAGACCGAACTCGACGAAGGCATCGACGCCCTCATCGCCTCAATCCAAGCGATGTCCAGCTAGTGGTGTCAGATCTCATCTTTTAACTACAAGCCCGGTCCTCCCGCCGTGATGCGTCAGGCCTGGTCCGGCGAGACGTCTTGGTGTCAGATCTCATCTTTTAACTAGTGCGGGCCATAGAAGATAAAAGATGAGATCTGACACCGATGGCGGCGATGTCCGTCGAGGCGTTGGTGTTGCCTACGATGGCGGCGTGTTCAAACAGCCATGGTCCGTCGTTCTGCTCGCCATCGCTCTGGTCGCCGCGGCGTGTGGGGGTGACGGAGCGGAGTCGTTCGACGGCGAACGCCTGCCCCAGGACGCAACGTCGTTGCAAGCAGCGAGCGCTACGGCCATGGGCAATGTGTCGAGTGTGCGATTCCAGCTCACCCGCACCGGTGCCCCGGTGTACATCGACCAAGTCGAATCGATTGCGCTCGACGAGCTCGAAGGACGATTCGCGCTCCCCGGCTCGGCCGACGCAATCCTCCAGGTGACGGTGAACGAGTCGCTCGGCACCAAGCTCGGCGCAGTCGCTATTGGCGATGAGGTCTGGCTTTCGAACCCGGTCACCGGAAAGTTCGAAACGCTTCCGCCGGGGTTCGATCTTGATCCGAGCCTTTTCTTCGATCCCAAGGACGGCTGGCAGCCGCTCATCGGGAGCCTCACCGACGTCACGTTCGTCGAAGAGCAATCGAATGGTCGTTACTGGTTGACCGGCACCGCGCCAGCGGAGCGCATGCAGTCGATTACCGCAGGGCTCGTTCGCGGACAGGATGTCGATCTTGATCTGTGGTTGAACCCGGTCACCGCCGAGGTTGTCGCTATCGAGTTCTCGACCGAGTTCGACGGGGCGACCTCCGACTGGGTACTTGAGTTGCTCGACTACGGCGAGCCCTTCGAGATCACGCCGCCCGAAGAGTGACCACTTCAGCTCGCCAAGCGGCTCCAGCTTCACCGAGGGCAATCCTGTGGGTTGTTGGGTTCGCCGTCTTCGTTGCCGCCGACGACCTCACCGTCGTCACCACGATGCTGCGGCCGATCATCAACGACCTTGGCCTCACCCTGCCCGACGGGCTCGACGATGCCGCATGGATCGTCAACGTCTACCTGATCGCCTTCGTATCGATCATGCCCCTAGCTGGTCGATTGAGCGATGCAATCGGCCGCCGCAAGCTCTTCGTTCTGGCGTACAGCGTCTTCTTGGTTGGCACGATCGTCATTCCGCTCTCGTCGTCGATGACGCCCTTCCTCGTCGGTCGCGTCCTCACCGCTATCGGTGGCGGAGCGATGGTTCCTGTTGCGCTTGCCGTAGTAGGCGACGTCTTCACCGATGACAAGCGCGCTCGCGCCCTCGGCAGCCTCGGCGCAATCGAGACCATGGGCTGGGTCTGGGGCCCGTTGTACGGCGCCCTATTGGTTCGGTTCTTGGACTGGCGCTGGCAATTCTGGTTGAACATACCTCTCGCACTCGTTGGCCTCGCTCTTGCGTGGTGGGCGCTCGCCGACGTCGACGAACGAGAGCGAGACGGCAACGTCGACTGGACCGGCGCAGTGCTGTTGGCGCTCACACTCATCGTGCTCGACCTGGCCTTGTTGGGCAACGCCGAGATACAGAGCGTGTCGGGCCTCGAAGAATTGCAAGGTGGAAGCGGCTTCGACTTCCGGCTGCTCTTCCCTGTGGCGGCGATCCTCGGTGCCGCGTTTGTGTGGCACGAACGTCGGGCCGACGACCCGCTGATCGACCCGTCGTTCTTCCGTAGCCGCAACTTGCGGATTGCACTGTTCACCAACCTTCTCGTCGGGGCAGCGCTGATCATCGCCATGGTCGACGTGCCAATCTTCGTGAACGCGATCGAGATCAACCTCGAACGATCCGCCGTACTCGCTGGATGGATGCTCGCTGCCATGACAGCTGCGATGACCGTGGCGTCATGGTTGGGCGGCCGACTGGCTGAACGCTTCTCGTACCGGACGCCAACGGTGATCGGCATGGCCGCGGCGGCGGTTGCGCTGTTGCTTATGGGTCTGAGTTGGAGCCCCGACATCAGCTACATCGTGGGCGCAGCGCAACTTGGATTGCTCGGTGCGGGTCTTGGCCTCGTGTTTGCGCCGACGACGGCAACCGTGGTCGATGCCTCGCCGCCGACCCAGCGAGGTGCTGCGGCCGCAATCGTCATGATCGTCCGGCTCATTGGCTTGTCGGTTGGCCTCGCTGGCCTGACCGCGTGGGGGCTCGGGCGGTTCAACGAGCTTCGTGCCGGACTGGAGTTGCCGTCGATTACCGACCCCGGCTTCCAAGAGGCCATCACCGAAGCATCTGCGCAGCTCACCGCCGACGCGATCTCGGAGACCTTTCTCGCCGCAGCAGCACTCACCGCGTTCGGTGTGGTGGTGGCGGCGTTCGCAACCTCCAGCAAGGAGACAGCTATGCACGACCCAGAAGGACCCACCCCAGACCCTGATGCGACCCAGCCAGATCTTGGCGCTGACCCTACGGTCGACCTCTCTGCGACAACCGAAGGGACCAGTCTGTCTGCCGATATCACGGCCGCCGGCCTGGACGGACCGACCGGTGTGGAGAACAGCACGCCCGCTCATATCACGGCCGCCGGCGTGGACGGACCGAGCGGTGTGGAGAACAGCACGCCCGCTCATATCACGGCCGCCGGCGTGGACGGACCGAGCGGTGAGGAAGACAGCAGCTGGCTGAAGCCTGCGGTGGTTATGTTGGCGATTGGTTTGCTCGGATCGATCATTGCGTTGGGGCTCATGGTGCGCTCGCTGAACAACACCCAAGATGAGCTCGCACAGACCCAGGCCGACCTGATCCGAGTCGAAGAGGGT
>CALBVK010000037.1 GCA_937969345.1 uncultured Acidimicrobiales bacterium | reverse complement strand
GCAGATGTCCGGCGACAAGGTGACGATCCTCTCGGATGTTTCCGAACGCAAAGAAGACATCGATGTCGCTCGTGCACAAGCGTCAAAGGCAACGGCCGAGGCTGCAATTTCGGCCGACGCTGAGGACGCTGCTGCAAAGGCTGCACTGCGCCGTGCCATGATTCGACTCGGTGTTGCGTCGGGCGAACTGCCCGCCTAGCGCAGATCAGTAACTTCGTAGACGAGCCGCCTTCGGGCGGCTCGTTCTCGTTTTGTTGCCGCTGTTCTACGCTGCACTCGGGGCGAGTCTGGCGAGTTGCTTGCGAACTGGTCGCTCCAACTTTGGTGCGAGCTGGCCGATCGTCAGGTGCCATAGGACTTCCTCGGCGTCACCGGCCACGTTCTTGGTGGCATGGCGTAGTACAGCGGCGATTGACCCAAGCCATACTTTGACCACGCCGCCTTCCAGCTTTGCTTTCGCATTGGTGAGCAGCCCAGCGGAGCGGGCGGATGTTGGGCCGGCCCGGTACGGCACCCGTCCATGCACCTCGGGACCGAGCGCCATCCAACAGCGGTGTTTGCCAAGGCTTGCCGTTATCTGGACCGGATCTGGGCCGGTGCCCTTTCGCAGGCCGACGAGATCGGCGTCGAGGTCGAACAGATACCTGATGTTGTCGTTCTTCATTGTGCTTTGCATGCAGGAGATGCGCAATCGACCTGCCCCTGTGAGGTCCTGAAGCTCCCAACGCTGGTCGGTGCTGTGCTGGCTATCCGATTCGGTAAACACAATGACAAGTCGATCATCGGATGCTTCGTCGATTGTCGCAACGGTCAACTTCTGAGGGCGGTCTTGCTCGGCGAGGACGATTGCATACGTTGCCATTGCCTCTAGGTGTTGCCCAGAGAGCAGTCGAAGGCCCGGACACGACAGACCGTTCACGAGTGCAATCCCATCTGAATCAAACTCGATATCTGCCAGGCGTTCGATGAACGTTGGTAATGCCGCGCCAAGCTGCGCTAATGAAATTCGCCCGAGATCGAGAGACCCTGACCACATACCCAGATCCTCGGCATTTTCGTACAACTACCTGAGCGGCCTAGGGCGCTGGCTTAGCGAGCGCCTCGATGACCTCGACTGCGGCGTCGGTCTTGTCGACCGGGACCAGGATGTGGTCGTGGTAGAAGCCAGCAATCACGTTGCACGGGATTCCTGCTCGGCCCAGTTGGCGCGAGAAGGTCGCGGTGAGGCCAACGGCCTCCAGTGCACTGTGAATATCGAGCGTGAGCCACGACGCGACGAAGTCGTGTGGCCATTCCTCGTGAGCGGCCCGCGACAGTGTCGCGATGACGGTGGGTCCCTCAGCTTCCTCGATAACTGCAGCAACCCCATTGCTTAGCGGTGGTGGCGTCTCCTCGGCCGGTAGCGCCACGAGCACGTACGGTTCGGGGCGGACGGACACCGTCAGTGATTCGAGCATCTTTGCGAGGTCCATCTCTCCGGCCATGGGCCTAACCATAGCGTCACCGCTAGGGTCGCTAGATGGACGAAATCCTCGCAGAAGCCGCCGCCCGCTCGATCACCTACTTGCGTGAGCGCGGTGACGGTCCGGTCTTTCCCGACGATACGTCTATTGAACAGCTGAGTCGGTTTGTTGAGGCACTACCCGATGTGGGTATGGACCCAACGAACGTGCTCGCCATGCTTGACGAGATCGGTAGTCCCGGAACCGTTGCGTCGAGTGGCGGCCGCTACTTCGGCTTTGTTACCGGCGGCGCGCACCCGGTTTCTGTCGGTGCGTCTTGGCTCGCTGCCGCTTGGGATCAGAACGCCGCGTTGGGGGTAATGTCGCCCGTTGCCGGGGTTATCGATACCGTCGCTGGGGCGTGGCTCGCTCGGTTGTTGGGATTGCCTGCAGATTCTCAGCACCAGTTTGTTACCGGGACCTCTGCTGCGAACGCGCTGTGTCTTGCGGTAGCTCGCGACAAGCTCCTGGCCGACGTTGGTTGGGACTCGGTTGCGCAGGGTGTCTTTGGAGCTCCCGAGATTCGAGTTGTGGTGAGCGAGGCAGCACACTCAAGCGTGGTCAAGGCACTCGGATACGTGGGGCTTGGTCGAGACCGCGCGATCGTTGTTCCCGCCGATGAGCAAGGCCGCCTCGAGGCATCGCAGCTTCCGGTTGCTGGAGAACCAACGTTGGTGATCGCCCAAGCCGGAAATGTGAATTCGGGAGCGAGCGATCCCTTCGGAGCGATCGCCGACCACTTCGATGGGTCGCCCTACTGGATGCATGTCGATGGAGCGTTTGGGCTATGGGCGGCAAGTTCGCCGCGCCGCAGGCACTTGGTCGCTGACGTCGCACGTGCACACTCCTGGGCGACCGATATGCACAAGTGGCTGAACACGACCTACGACTCTGCCGTAGCGGTCGTTCGCCGGGGCGAGGACATGGCTCGGACCTTCCATGTCGGCGCTGCGTATCTCCCGGATTCGAGTCGGATCGAGCCGGTAAGCCGTGGCATCGACATGTCGCAACGGGCAAAGGCAGTGGAGGCGTGGGCGGTCATCAAGTCGCTCGGGGTCTCCGGCGTTGCCGAGCTGACCGACCGCATGTGCGACCACGCTGCGCACCTGGCCCAACGGCTTAGCGATGGCGGAGTGACGGTGCACAACGAGGTCAACCTCAACCAGATTCTCGTCAGCCTCGATACCGACGACGCCACGTCGGCACTGCTCACCAACGTGCAGCGGAGCGGCGTGATCTGGTGCGGAGGGTCGCAGTGGCAGGGGCGAAATGTGATGCGAATCAGCATTTCGAGCTGGGCCACGACGACCAACGACATCGACTTCGCAGCCGACACGATCCTCGCGCTGGTGAACGGCTGAGAAACGACTTCAAAACGAGTTCGGAACAGACGGAGTTTGGGGAAAGATCGGCAGCGAGCGGCGCTTTCCTCTACATCACGAACTGATCGCCCACCTGAGGTACAGGGGGCGCTGTTCTTGAAAGGACCCCCGTCATGTTTAGCTCGAAGAAGGAAAACTCTCGGACGAAGATGGCTGCGCTGCTGCTGTCTACCGCACTGGTCGCCGCTGCGTGTGGCAGCGATACTTCCGCCTCCGTCGATGCCGCAGCCGCCGATGCCGCCGCACCGGTAGAGGAGGCCATGGAAGACGACGCCATGGAAGACGAGGCCATGGAAGACGACGCCATGGAAGACGACGCCATGGAAGACGAGGCGATGGCCGACGATGGGGCCATGGAAGACGACGCCATGGAAGACGAGGCGATGGCCGACGATGACGCCATGGAAGATGACGCCATGGAAGATGGCGAAGGCGCTCCCCAGCAAGTCTCGCTCGAGTTCGATGGTCTTGAGCCCCTCGGTGAGGACTTCGTATACGAAGGTTGGGTCATCGTCGACGGCAACCCGTACAGCACCGGTCGATTCACGATCGAGGCTGATGGCAGCCGGCTGTACCACACCGGATCTGACTGGGACGACCTCTCTGCAGGTACCGCATACGTCCTCACGATCGAACCAGCCCTAGGAGATGACCCTGCTCCCGCAGACGCTCATGTACTCGCAGGCGACCTGGTCGACGGCGTGGCACAGTTGACGGTCGGCCATCCAGCCGCACTCGGCAACGACTTCTCTGAAGCCGGAGGCCAGTTCGTGCTCGCAACGCCAACAACTACCGTCGAGGACGACGAGCTGTCCGGCGTATGGTTCATCGACATCGTCGATGGCGCAGCGACGACTGGCTTGGACCTCCCCGAACTGCCAGCTGGCTGGGTATATGAGGGCTGGGCCGTCATCGACGGACAGCCCGTCAGCACTGGTCGCTTCGTCGATCCTGCAGCTGCGGACGACTTCAACGGATTCTCCGGCACCGATGCAACCGGACCCAACTACCCAGGTGAGGACTTCGTCCAGAACGCTCCCGATGGCCTTGACTTCCCGACCGATCTGACCGGTTCGACCATCGTGATCAGCATCGAGCCCGAAGATGACGACAGCCCAGCGCCGTTCGCCTTCAAGCCACTAGCCGCAGAGGTTCCTGCCGGAACCGCTGACCACGTAGGAGTCGAGCTCGGGGCTGGACCGGCCTTCCCAACCGGGACAGCCACCCTGAACTAGTTCCCACCGCAACACAGCAACACCGCAACACAGCAGAACCAGTGCCTTCCCTCCTGAGGCACTGGTTCTGCGCGTCCGGGCCATTGTGGCTAGCGTCCAAACATGGTTGAGATCGATGTTGTGGGAGATGTTGTTGCGGCGCTAGGGGAGTGCCCGGTGTGGGTAGATGCAGAGCAGGCGCTCTATTGGGAGGACATCGATGGAAAACAGATCCATCGTTATGACCCCGCAACGGACACCACAACCAGCCGACTGCTCAACGGGCGTCCCGGTTCGTTCGCAACGACGGCAACTCCGGGCCGGCTTATCGTCGGATTAGAAACCGATGCTGTTTGGCTCGACTGGGCGAGCGGACAGACCGAGCACTTTGTGTCTATTGAGGATGGAGCCAGAGGTAATCGTCTCAACGATGGACGATGCGATCACTCCGGACGCTATGTCGTTGGCACCATGTGGCCTGAGGCAGAGGAAGGCAAGTCCGCCGGCTCCTTGTACGCAATCGAACCATCTGGATCGGTCACGACACTCGAAACCGAAGTCGGCATTCCGAACGGACTCGTCTTCGACAACGAACGTTCGCTCATGTACTGGGCGGACACTTTTCAGGCGACGATCTGGGTGTGGGACTATGACGTCGGCTCGGGAGAGCGCACCAACAAGCGCGTCTTCTTCGACTACGGCGAGCACGACGACGCCCACGGACTCCCCGACGGAGGGTGCCTCGATGCCGAAGGGTTTTATTGGTCGGCATCGGTTCACGGATGGGCAGTCACCCGCATCGCCCCCGATGGTTCAGTCGATCGCATCGTCGATGTCCCGCTAGCGATGCCGACGATGCCAGCCTTTGGAGGCCGTGACCTATCGACGCTGTACGTAACGAGCATCGACGGTGGTTTGGTCGATCCTGAACGAAGCGCCGGCGTGCCAGCCGGTGCGCTGATTGCGCTCGATGTCGGCGTTGCTGGTGTTCCCGAGCCAAGCTTTGCCGGCTAATTGCCTGCGTTATTCGATTACTAGTCCGGTCAGCTCGGGGTTGGGTTCGAACGTGTCTCCAGCGATCTTCTCCAGCGTGTCGACGAGGAGCTGACTGATGACAAGGTTGCGATACCACTTGCGATCGGCCGGAATGGCGTACCACGGTGCATCTGTCGTTGAGGTCTCTGCGAGCATGTCGCCGAACGCTTCCTGGTAGTCGTCCCACAGCTTTCGTTCCTCCAGATCACCGAGCTCGAACTTCCAGTGCTTTGCCGGCTCGTCGATCCGGGCCTGGAGTCGCTCGCGCTGTTCATCCTTGGAGATATGCAAAAAGATCTTGATGATCGTCGTGCCCTCGTCGGCCAGCATCTGCTCGAAGTTTCGAATGTGCTCGTAACGCTTGCGCCACACGGTTTCGGGAACCAGGTCTCGTACGCGAACGATAAGGACGTCTTCGTAGTGGCTCCGATTGAACACGGTGATGTGCCCCTTCGCCGGAGTGTGCTGATGAATGCGCCACATGTAGTCGTGTGCAAGCTCCTGCGACGTTGGCTTCTTGAACGACGCAACGTGCACGCCCTGCGGGTTGGTGCCATCGAAGACGGCCCGAATGGTGCCGTCCTTGCCGCCAGTATCGGTTGCCTGAAGGACGACGAGAAGCCGCTGCTTCTCGTGGGCGTACAGATTCTCTTGCAAGACCTCGAGACGTTTGTTCAGCTGCTTCTGGAGCGACTTCACCTCGTCCTTGTCGAGCCCACCGTCATCGTTGGTGCTGAGGTCGCGAACGCTCGGTGAGCTGCCGGGTGCGATTCGATATTGATCGTGGTCGATGGCGTGATCCATGTGCCGAGTGTAGATGCCCGACCCAAGGCGGGCGGCTGATTAGTAATTCCGGTGTCCGGGGCTGGAAACACGATTTGGGCCAGGATCGATGCTGACGGTGAGGTTGGCGCCGATGCAACGCGCCGCGGCATCCCCGCTCGTGGTTGCTTCCCAGCACGCACTATTTCGCGAGGCCGCGGCGCTCTCGATCGAAACGGCGATCGATTCCGAAACAGCGACGCCGGGGCCCGGGCCGAGGCTCGATTCGAACGTGGTATCCCATAACCCCCACGCTGCGATCGGTGGTCGGTCGCCGATCGCGTTGTTGTCATCTTGGATCGTGTCGCTTCCCCACGCCATGTATGCAACGATTCGCCCGTTTTCGTCGAGGACCCATATGTCGTCGGAGGCCCCGAGCGCGAGGTTTGTGTTGCCTGCTTCAAATTCGATGCCGGCGCTGTCGGGGTCGGGCTGCGTCCCCACCCAGAAGAGCACGCGCTGTCCAGGGTCGAGCCCTGCAGGATTTGCCGGGATCGGAGTGATATTGATGCTGTTCGTGTCGGCGGGGTCGATCCCGTAGGCGTAGTCAGCAATGATCCAATTGGAGACGTCGACGGGTTGGTCATGAACATTGACCAACTCAATGAATTGTGGATGGGACGTCCAGCGGACCTCGGAGATGATGATCTCGCCGAATCGAGGCGAGAGTCCAAAGCGGCTCTGGGTGCTGATCTGGACCGCTGCGCTCGATGAACTTCCGAACTCGTCCGTTAGCTGGACCGCCAGCGTTGGTGCCTGGCCTGCCACCCCGTGGTCGACGTCGTCGGCATCATCGATCGATATCGTCACCACATCGCCAGTTATGGAGGCTGCGTAGGCTCGTTGACCGTCGCCATCGATATCGGGGTTCGTGGCATCATCGATTGCGACCATGATCGAGTTCGCTTCGGGGTCGCTGACAGCAAATGATCCCACGGTTGTCCCTGTCGGGTCGACCTCGAATGCCTGAAAGCTCTGAGCGGATCCGAATGGCGCCTCGTTCACGTCCTCCACCAGGATCGAGATAGTCGCCATCTCGTCGTAGACCCCATCGGTGACGACCGCGTCGAGTTGCCACAGTGCCTGGGCCTCGAAGTTCAGTAGCGACGGGTCATCGATGACAATTTCGCCGTCCGAACGAAGCGCGAACGGTGTGCCGGCGGTGAGCGTCGAGAAGGCGAGTGTTCCCTCGTCGGTAGCGACGACGTACCGACCGGTGCCGCCAGCGGGCATGTTTTCGGACAGCCTCAGCGTCTGATCGTCGAACCGGGGCCTGGTGTTGACCGGCACCGTGGTCGTGGTCGTGGTCGTGGTCGTGGTCGTGGTCGTCGTTGGAGCGGCAGTGGTCGTAGTCGTCGTCGTTGGAGCAGCTGTGGTCGTTGGAGCGGGGGTGGTCGACGTTGTCGTTGGGGCTGTGGTTGTTGAGGTCGGAGCCGTCGGTGCGGTTCTGATGGGTGTGGGGGCTGCTGTTGATGTCGATACCGGCGCGGGAGGAGCGACCGTCGAGGAAACAATTGGTTCGGCCACGTCAGCAGACTCATCAGCGAACGCAATAGCCGGAGGGTTCTCGACGATGGGCGTCTCAGGAACGCCACCAATAGCGACCGCAATGGCGGTCGCTGCCGCGGTGATCGCTGTCGAGATTGGTGCGGCGGCCGTTCCGATTGGAATCTGGCGGACAGCAGGAAGGCTCGCAAACCAAGCAATCGGGCCACCTACGCGACGGAGATCACCAAGGCTCAGACGAAGGAAGGCTCGTGCCACGACCGGATCGAATTGAGAACCGGCGTTGTCTGCGATCTCTCGGCGTGCGACCTCTGCACGAATTGGAACCTTGTACGAACGAGTGCTCGTCATCACGTCGTAGGCATCAGCAACCGCAACGATTCGTGCCGCAAGTGGAATGTCGAGGCCAGCGAGTCCGCGTGGATAACCCGACCCATCCCACTTTTCGTGGTGGCCGTCGGCGGCATGACGCCATTCGCCGAGCCACTCGGCGATCGGGGCGAGGTGCTTTTCGGCGGCGGCCGGGTGCCCCTTTAGAATCTCCCACTCCGCCTCGGACGGCTTGCCGTCCTTGTTCAAAATCTCGGTCGGGACCTCGAGCTTGCCCATATCGTGCAGCAGCGCGGCCCATCGAAGACGGTCGAGGTCGCGGCCAACAATACCCATCTCGTCGCCGATCAATTCGGCGTAGCTACGCACCCGTTCGGCGTGACCGCGCGTCATCCGGTCGTGGCGCGACAGCATCGTGATCAGGTCGAGCATCTGGAGGGAGACGGAGTCGTCGCCCTCGAGCGCGTGTCCACCTTGTTGGATTGCCTCGATTCGCTTCTTTGTGGACGTGATCGTTCCCGCCCGAAGCGCGGCCCCAAATCTGGTCGGTGTCTGATCGGGAAAGATCAGCGAGAGCCTGAACAACATGGTGAGCGGCGCGAAGTGGTGAAAGGCCCGATGGAGGAGGCGAACCAGCACCGTAGCCACAGCGAGGAGACCAAGCCACCAGATCCATGGGTTGAGTTGCAGCCGTTGTGGAGGGAATGTCCGCGATGCCCAGAAGCCAAATCCGACGGACACAATGATGGGGCCGAGGACGATGATGAGCTTCGTCAACCCCGCGACGATCGGTCGGGCCACCCACTCGTTGCCGACGCTTTTGTCACCCATTTGGGTTGGTCCATCAACCATGCGAAAGGGATCGGCAAGATCCTACGATCCCTGCATGGTCCATGAGGCCGAGTGGGGTCATCTCAGGGTGTCATTAGGGCTATCCCCGATAGAACTTTGGTATCCATTTTGTCACTCTGAGCGGTATGGACACCACAACCCAACAACCCCCTCCGCCAGCGCCACACTCGATCCCGAGTTCGATTCCGCCACCACCGAACCCGAACGCCACTCCGACGTCTCACTCGACGACACGGCAGGGAGTGTGGCTCGTGCGAATGTTCGCCGCCGCCGTGGTGGCCGGCTCCCTCTGGTTCGACCAGTCGCCGCTCGTACTGCTCGCGCTCCTCTTCGTGCTGGTCGTCCCATTCGAGAAGCTGTTTCCGCGACACGACCAACCGCTTCGGCGTGAGCACCTCGGCCTCGACATTACGTACGCACTCGGCCAGCCAGCTCTCACCGCCGTTGCCCTCGTCTCCGGCATGGTCGTGGCCGCTTTGAGCTTTGCCTGGCTCCCTGGACTTGCGTTCCGTCCAGTCGTCTCAGCGCTGCCGCCCGTCGCCCAGATGCTCGTCGGGTTCGTGGTCTTCGACCTCATTATCTACTGGGTCCACCGCTGGAGCCACGAGGTTCCCTTCCTCTGGCGTTTCCACTCGATTCATCATTCGATCGAAACTATGGACTGGGTGTCGGCATTTCGTAACCACCCAATCGACGGACTCATCATTGCGCCGGCAGTTGCCTTTATGCTCGCCGCTGGCTTCAGCTTGGAAGTCACCGGAATCCTGACGGTCGTGCAAATCCTCACCGGCATTTTCCTCCACGCAAACGTGCGGTGGCGGTGGCGCCCCCTCCAACGGATCGTCATCACCCCGGACTTCCACCACTGGCATCACGCCAATGAGACCGATGCGATCAACTCGAACTACTCGGTCTTCTTGCCCGCCTGGGACATGCTCTTTGGTACCTGGTACATGCCGCCGGACCGGCGCCCACAGGTGTACGGCGTAGACGAAGACGTACCCCGTTCGATGATGGCCCAAATGGCGTACCCGTTCACCGGCCTGCGCAACCCAATGTGGATGGTTCGCCACCCGGTGATTGGCGTCAAGACCACCGTATCAGCGCTCCGTCGAGGCCTTGGACAGCTGCTGGCATCGGCTCGACGGCCACGGCGGCCCTTACGTACGCCAGCAACACCGCAAGATACGGGCGTACCGCTTAGCTCGCATGAACAAGTGACCACAGGGTAAGTTAAAGGTCATGCAGTTTGCTTTCACCGAAGAACAAGAACAGCTCCGCTCCTTCGTCCGCCAGTTCCTGGAGGAAAAGTCGAGTGAAGAGGCCGTGCGCGAACTCATGGAAACCGAGTCGGGCTACGACGATGCTGTCTGGTCGCAGATGGCAGAACAGCTCGGTCTGCAAAGCCTGATCATCCCCGAGGAGTTCGGTGGACAAGGGTTCGGCTGGGTCGAGCTCGTTGTCGTTCTCGAAGAGATGGGTCGGGCACTCCTGTGCGCTCCCTTCTTCTCAACAGCAGTTCTTGCCACATCAGCGCTCCTGCTCAGTGACGATGCAGATGCAGCGGGCGAATACTTGCCAAAGATGGCAAGCGGCGAACTTATCGCCACCGTGGCGATGACCGAAGAGAACGGACGCTGGGACGAATCTGGCGTCACCGCAACCGCCACTCAGGGCGGCGACGCATGGACACTCTCCGGTGCAAAGCACTACGTGCTCGACGGGCACACCGCTGGACTCATCATCGTCGCTGCTCGCACGAGCGCCGGCGTCTCCCTGTTCGCCGTCGACGGTGACGCAGCGGGCATGACCCGGACACCGCTCGCCACGATGGACCAAACTCGCAAGCAAGCAAAGATCGAACTTGCCGACACGCCAGCACGCCTCGTCGGTACCGACGGTGCTGGCTGGACCACCATGGAACGCGTGCTCGACCGTGCAGCTGTCGGCCTCGCCGCAGAGCAGGTCGGTGGAGCGCAAATGGTGCTCGACATGGCCGTCGAATACGCCAAGGTCCGCGTGCAATTTGGACGCCCCATTGGATCGTTCCAGGCCATCAAGCACAAGTGTGCCGACATGCTCCTCGAAGTCGAATCCGCGAAGTCCGCCGCGTACTACGCAGCGTGGTGTGCCTCAGAGGACAACGACGAGCTCCCCGCCATGGCAAGCCTCGCCAAGAGCTACTGCTCCGAGGCCTACTTCAACGCAACCGCCGAGAACATTCAGATCCACGGCGGCATTGGTTTCACCTGGGAACACCCGGCGCACCTGTATTTCAAGCGTGCCAAGAGCTCCGAACTTCTCTTCGGCGACCCCACCTACCATCGCGAACTTCTCGCCCAGCGCATCGGGATCTAATTCCTTTCCGGCGAGCGGCTCCGCCGCGATTCTCGCCGGACGGAATTAGACGCTGTTTCTTCCAGCGGTCGCAATCCGAGCCTGGCGGCTCTCGATGCTCGGCTGCTGGCCGGAGGCCGCGCCCGTTCGAACCGGCTTCGCAGCTTCGAACTAGGTGTGTGGAGGGAGCGGTCGCAATCCGAGCCTGGCGGCTCTCGATGCTCGGCTGCTGGCCGGTAGCCTTGGGCCGTGGTTTGGCTTATTGCAGTCCTTGGGTTCGTTCTGATCGTTGGCATTGCCGTCGTTGCCGTTGCACGAGTCTCCGTTGAACTCGAAGGGACCGTCGCTCCCGCATTGCTCGAGGTTGATGACGCAGTCGAAGTCGTCGCAGAAGCCCTCCCGTTCGAAGTTTCGGCTGTGGTCAGTCACGACGATGTACAAACCGTCGTTGGCTGGGTTCTCGAGTTCTTCGAAGAACTGGGTATGTCGAGCACGTACGGCGAAGAGCTCGGAGGGGACTGGGTCGACGGTGAGCGAGCCGTTGCCGATGAGATCGGAGCGGTCGATTACGCCGTTGCTCGCAGCGTCGAATCCGAATCTGTGCTCGACGCCATTCACATCACGGTGATCGTCGATGCCCTCGTTTCTTACCTCCGCGATATCGGAGCGGTCGGAGATGAGGTACGGTAGAGATACCGAGAGAAAGGGGGTGGTCCAGATTAATACTGATTTTGGAACCTTGGAGGTGTCTGACCGTTAGGTCGGGCCCGCTGGATCACAGGCGAGAATGTTGACTCGCTGTCCGCCCTGCAGACAGTGTCAGACACCGCCGAACTAACCGTCGGACGTTGTTCCACCCGGCACGATTCCCCCGCAGAAGGAGCGTTTCGAATGCCACTTCAGCGACACGGGGTCGTAAACAGGTAGATCGGTTTATCCAGCGAATTGTGTTACGGAAAGAGGGGGTCCATCCGGACCTCCTCTTTTCTGTTTTGCCGAAACTAGAATCTCCACATGGATCGTCCCAAGCAATATCACGAGTTCCGCTACATCGGCGATAAGCGAACCCAGGTCGTCTACGACCTCGACAATGCCGACAACAACGGCGAAGTCATTTCTGAACTCGTCGAGAGCGAACAAGTCGCCACGTTCGGCCCCGACACCCTGCCCGAGGCCCGCAACCGCGGCTACCGCCTCCGGACCGCGTAGACCTCTCGATGAACGTCGCGCTCGACGGAGCAGCCGGACCACTCGACTGCTGGCTCGCAAGGCCCGAGCGTGTACCCGAGAACGGTCGGCCAGGCCTTGTTCTGGTACCCGGCTTTCCGACCGACACCGGCGGTGGAGCGAATTCGTTTCGGACCTTTCCCGATCTCGCCGACCGTATTGCAGACCATGCGCGCATGATCACTCTTGCGCTGGCATTCCGAGGAATCGGTACGAGCGGAGGTCATTTTTCGCTCAATGGGTGGCGACAGGACCTACGGACCGCGATTCAACACATTCGGGGCGTGGAGGGCGTTGACTCCTCGGTTTGGATTATGGGTTTCGGCACGGGCGGAGCGCTCGCCGTTGATGCAGCAGCAGACGACGGCAATATTGCCGGGGTCGTATCGGCGGCAGCACCCGCCGACTTTCAGGACTGGGCATCGCGTCCGCGTGAGCTTTTATCCCACGCCCGCCGATGCGGCGCAATAAGCGACAACGACTTTCCGTCAGACTTCGGTGGGTGGGCCAAAGAACTCGTCGGGGTTTCGACCGTGAAGAGCGCAGAACGGTTCGCCGGTTCAGGCGGGCGTCTCATGGTCCTGCACGGCAGCAACGACGATGGCGTTCCACAACTCGACGCACGTGCGATCGCCGATGCGCACCCGAGCGTTGAGCTGCGAATCATCGATGGTGCCCGCCACCACTTGCGACACGACCCGCGGGCGATGGCCACAGCGATTGGCTTCCTAGACCGCCGGGGACGTCCAGCGACTGCTGGAGCGACCTGAGCCTCAGCTACTTGTTGTTGCCGTAGCCGTAGCCGTAGCCGCTCGTGCTCTCGTCAGCGCCGTTAAGCACGGCTCCGAGTGGGCGGGCCTGAGCTCGTAGGAGGAGCTCCATTGCCTGATCGAGCTCCGCTGCGTTGGTCTGTCCACGCATCGACACGAGAAGCGTCGCATCGGCGATTCTCACCAACGGCAAGGTATCTGCGACCGGGCGTAATGGCGGGGAATCAATGATCAACAGGTCATAGGCATACGACAGCTTCTCGATGAACTCTTGAGCCGGGACCGACCGCAATAGCTCTGCGGGTGGGGATCCGCTCGAACCAGCGGGAATCACCGACACCAGACCTTCACCAGATGCCTGCTCGGTGATGATCTCCGCGTTGCCAACGCTGGACAGATGCTCGGCCAGACCGTTGTCGTTACCGATCCCGAACAGCTGATGCTGGGTGGGGTTGTGCATGTCCGCGTCGATGACCAGGACGTTGGCTCCGGATCGTGCGAATGCCACAGCGAGATGGGCAGCCACCGTCGACTTACCCTCTGAGGGGTTTGCGCTCGTAATCAGAATCGAGCGAATCTCGGTGCCAGCCGCCTGGCCGAGCTCGATTGCAGAGCGCAGGGATCGAAACGCCTCGGTGAAGGCTCCGGTTCGACTGGTGATGAGGCGACGCTCGCGCTTCGCGAACCGGGACTTGAGGGGTGGCGGGATAACGCCAATGACGGGAACGCCGTCGGTTGCCCGTTCGAGATCGCGCTTGTCGAGAATCGTGTCGTCGAGGGTCTCGAGGAGCAAGGCGACACCGGCTCCGAGTATCGCTCCAGCGACGAGGGCAAGACCGATGTTACGGACCCACGATGGAGCGAACGGACTGCCTGGGGCTCCGGCTTCGTTGAGGATCGACACTGCGGCGCTGTTGTTCAGCTGACTCGACACATCGATCTGGTTGAGCTGAGCTCGAAGACGAATTTCTTCGGCATCGAGCGAATCGATCTGAATCTGCACACTCGACGTATCGGTTGTGCTCAGCAACTCGCGTTCGAGCGCGAGGCGCTCCGTGCTGATCTCCGCGAGACGGTTGTTGATGACGCTCACCGCAGCAATAAAGCGTTCGCCAGAGGCCAGCGAGCTTTCAGCCACATAGGCATTGGCAAAGGTATTGGCGACGTCAGCGGCGCGTTGCGGGTCGGCGTCTACAGCGGTGAAACTCAGCGTGTCAGAGTTGGTGGACGCAGCGACGGACGCGCCGATCGAGTCCCCAAAGTCAATCGCGGCCCGCGTCGCGACGCGGTCGCTGTTCGCAAACTCGACCTCGTTCTGCAGGTTGCGGGATCGCACTGAACTCGACACGTTGGTGGTGTCGTCGAGGGGGTTTGATGAGCCAAGATCGACGCGGACACGAGCAGACGCACGGTATTGCGGCGTCTGCAATGCAGACATCGCAATCGCTGCAGCGAGCAACACCGCGACCAAGGCAACAATGATCCACTTGCGGCGTCCGACGATGTCGAGATAGTCGGTGAGCTGTAGCTCAGCAACGGAATCAGCCATTGACCAGGTCTCCTGTCAGCACACGCATGGTTAAGAACGCCGCTTCTTTGCGAGGGCTTTCCCGAGTTCCACAACGTACTGGCTATTGGTAACCGCATAGCGCTTAAAGAGTCGCTTTGGCTCGAGGCCGAGACGCCACAACCACTCGAGGCCATACTTCTGCATCATGGCTGGTGGCTTGCGAAGTTGGCCAGCGTGGTAATCAAACGCCGCGCCAACGGCCATCATCGCGGCGTTGACCTTGCCTTTGTGTGCTGCCACCCACTTCTCTTGACGCGGGCAGCCTCGTCCGACCAGAACAACACCAGCACCTGAGTTGTTGATGCGTTCTATGTCGGCTGCGTCCTCTTCAGGAGTTGCATCGCGGAACCGGTCAGGCTGAACATCGGAAATGATCGCATGTGGCCATTCCTTGAGAATCGCAGCCACGAACGCATCGCAGGTTTCGGGAGTCGAGCCAAACAGGTAAATGCCCACCCCTGCATCTGCGGCCGCACCGCAGACCTTCCATGTGAGGTCAGGCCCGTATACGCGTTCATCGAGGTCAGCGTCGTGCAGCAGGTTCATGGCCCAACGCACTGGCTGGCCATCGGGAGTTACGAGATCGAGTCCATTAACGACCTCGCGAAAGCTGTCGTCATGAACAGCTTCCATCAGGCCGTGGGTCGCGAGCGCACTCATTGCGAACGATTGCTTTTGACGGCCTGCCTCGACGATGCGCTTGGTGGCATCTTCGTAGTCGGTGATGGAGAGCTCGACACCGAAGATGTCGACCTGTTCGGCATTCGCAGTGAGCATTACGCGTCGTCACCTTCGGCAAGCCAACGCTCGGCCATCTTGTCGTGGATCTCGCCCATGATGGCGCGAAGGTCGTAGGTGAACTTCCAGTCGGGGTAGTGGTTCTGGAAGCGACGCACGTCGCTGACGTACCACATGTGATCGCCAATGCGGTTCTCATCGGAGTAGGTCCAGTCGAGCTTGTTGCCTGACAGTTCCTCAGCGAGGTCGATTGCTTCGAGCATCGAGCAGTTGATCGCACGACCGCCACCGATGTTGTACACCTCGGCGACGCGAGGCGCACGGTAGAAGTGGTCGAACGCCGAGATGAGGTCCGATGCGTGGATGTTGTCGCGGACCTGCTTCGCCTTGTACCCAAAGATTGTGTACGGGCGGCCAATAACGGTGCACTTGACCAGGTACGCAAGGAACCCGTGAAGCTCGGCTCCGGAATGGTCGGGTCCGGTAAGGCAACCGCCTCGAAATGCTGCGGTCTTCATGTCGAAATACCGACCGTATTCCTGAACGAGGGCGTCGGCGGCGAGCTTGGATGCGCCAAACAGACTGTGAGTCGACTGGTCGACCGACATCTCTTCGGGAATTCCGTGCTCGGCCCACGGGTGCTCAGGGTCGAGCTCCCAGCGAGATTCGAGTTCAATGAGCGGTAAGAAGTTCGGCGTATCGCCATAGACCTTATTGGTCGATGTGAAGATGAAGACCGCTTCGGGGCAGTGCTGGCGGGTTGCCTCAAGAAGGTTGAGCGTGCCGTTTGCGTTGACGCTGAAGTCGGTGTGCGGATCCCGGGCAGCCCAATCGTGCGATGGCTGGGCGGCCGTGTGCACGATGAGCGAGATGTCCGTGCCGTATTCGGCGAACAGCGCGTTCATCGCGTCGGTATCGCGAATGTCGGCAGCGACATGGCGATAGTTGTCGTATCGCGTCGTCAGGTCATTGACGACCCAATCCGTCGATGCCTCAGGTCCAAAGAACTCCTGGCGCATGTTGTTGTCGATGCCGACGATGGTGTCGGCTTCCGGGGCGAAGTGTGTCACCGCCTGTGACCCAATTAGCCCGCCGGAACCAGTAACAAGAATCACTGACATGAATTTATGAGCTCCTCAGTTGCAGCAATAGAAAACTGTAGTGCTGACGGCTAGAACTGCAATAATTCGTACAACTCAATATGTGCGGCCGCGATGCGATCGATTGCAAAGCGTTCGAGCACAGGTTTTGTCCGCTTGCGGTCTAGCCAGGCGTTAAGGGTAGCGACGTCGAGCGACCCAACATCGTCGGGGACGGCAAAGACCCAGTCATCACCGGCATGTTCGTTGATATCAGACGCTTGCGCTCCGCTGCTCATGATAATTGGCAGGCCGCGGGGCAACGCATAGAACGGTCCGCCCGAGTTGAAGGTATTGCGCTGCAGCGAGACGATTGCGGCGCTCTGTTCCAAGATTGGCTCAAGGGTGTCATCGTCGGCGAAGCCGGGCTGGATGGTCAGCCATGGCAGCGTGTGGGCCTTTTGGCTGAGCCGCGACAGCAGTGCCTCGTCGCCGACGCCACCGATGATCAGCACCGGTCGGGTGTTGTCTTGGGCATCGAGGGCGGCAATGAACTCTTCTATCCGATGGTAAGGATGGATCTGGCCCAAGACGACGAGCTGGGTACGCTCCGCCTCGGGGCGAAGAGCCAGGGGACCGTCGGGCGGATGTGTGGGATGGGGAATGGTCCGCACAAGGGTGTTGTCGCCAATAGCGCCGTCGGCCTCGAGCGTCTGCTGGTGACCGGGTACGAGAAGAATTGTCGCAGCTGCGTGTTTCTGGACAGCTCTACGGAACCATGCGTCGAACGTGTCGGATTCGCCGTGCGGGGCTCGATTGTGCGCCGTGAGGACGATTGCGTGTTTGCGAATACGAAGTGCTGCGAGAAGGGCGAGGGCCCGTCCGTGTTTGGCGATCGTGGTTGCGGTCGAAGGACCTCGCGACACATGCTCGGGCCATTGAATGTGCACAATCTGGTGAGTGGTCTTGGCAACCGCACGGAGGGTGAGGGGCTCAACCTGACAGCCGAGCGCTTCGACGGCGTTCGCAAGGTCTCGGATGTACGGGCTTTGTGTCTGGTGGGGGGTAACTGACCAAAACACACGGGCTATCGACATCACGACACTCTATTGAGCACGGTCTCACTGCGTGCCACTGATCTGTCCGATCTTTCGCTCGAATCCTGCTGTAATGTTTCCGTAACATTAACGGGGGCCGCAGTATGCGAATCTGGCAGCGGCGCGTGACAAAACAAACTCCTCCCGACATGTCGTTTTCATTACAAGCTGTGATATACATTCACTGTGCGTTCGTGGAGTCCCGTTCGGCGGGTAGGGGTATCACTTCTTGTGGTCTTGGTGGTTGCCATCACCACTGCTGGTGGTCTTCGTGGCGCGCTCGGTGAAATGGGACGCACAGTGGTTACGGTCACCGGCCGCGATCTTGGAACACCTTCTGTTGCTCGTTCCGTGGTCGACGTCGAAATCGACCCTGCCACCGGAACCGCCGTCGAACTCGTCGTGGTCGATGCAAGTGTTGCTGAGCCGGTCACGATCGAGAACGCGCAAACTGTCGTCGACGCAAACCCACTCACCCCTGCACCTGCGGCGCCGGCGACCCCAGTGGGTTCAAGTCAGATTGCGGGTGCGACAGTCACCGCTCCGCCCGCGCCGGAGTCGTCCGTTGCTCCGAAGATCTTTGACACCACGGTCGTTCCGAAAGCAACGACAACGACGATCGCGATCGACCTCGACGCACGCGGAAACGTTGCCGAGAACGTGCCAGACACTGCGCCGGCCACGACGACGACCGCTGCGCCAACAACTACTGCAGCGCCCACCACGACCGCACGACCGACGACCACTGCAGCGCCCACCACAACTGCAGCGCCCACCACGACCGCAGCGCCGACAACCACCCAGGCGCCCGGCACTGTTCGGGTGTCGAACGGCGTTGCGAATGGTGGAGGATTCTCCAACACGCCGATCAACGATGCGATTGCGCGGGCGAAGCCCGGAACTCGCTTCGAGTTCTCCGGCGGCAACCACGGGACGATCAAAGTCTCTGGCGCAAAGGGAGCGCAGGGTAACCCGATCGTGCTCACCGCAGCCGATAGCGGAAACCGACCCACCTTCACCGACAACAGCTACACGGGTCGTGCAGGCATTGAACTTTCGGGATCTTCCAACATCACGGTCTCGAACATCAACATCCGCAAGTCCATGTGGGGAATCCGCCTCGAGGGATCCTCTGGCATCCTCATCGACAACGTTCGAATCGACGATATTGGCCAAGAGGGCATTCGTGTCATGCAGCGTTCGTCATATGTGACGATCACCAACTCCACGATCTCCAAGACCGGTCGACGTACCGGTACCGCACCGGACGGTCAGCCGTACTCGCTCTTTGGCGAGGGCATCTACCTCGGAACGGGCAAAGACTCGAGCGACGAAGTCCACCACGTCACGATCAAGAACAACGACATCTCGAACACCATGACTGAGGCAATCGACGTCAAGCAACCAGTGCACAACGTAGAGATTTCGAACAACAACATCCACGACATCCGTACCGGAACAAGCGGTGCTGTCGTTGTTCACATCGAGAAGGACTACTCCGCATCGAGCCCGAACATTCGGATTGCCTACAACACCATCACAAACATTTCGACGAACTCGGGATTCCGAGACGGTGTGGGCATTGTTGTTGGTTCGTCGGCCGATGTCATTGGCAACAACATCCGCAACACTCAGCACTATGCAATCCGGGTTGAGGACGAAGGTTCACAAGGCAACCGGATCACGGTGAACATCCGAGACAACAAGTTCTCGAACGTTGGACGGGCTGGCATTTGGCAGTCCGGTTCCAAGGCCAAGGTCAACACCTCAAACAACAGCGGAAGCTGAACCCTCCCGGCGGGCGAGCACCGAAACCGCCGTCCACAGCAAGGCCGCAAAGAGTACTTCGGCGATCAGCGTCGTTACCGCCGCTGCTTGCCACCCGTACCGAGGGATAAAGGCAAGGTTGCCGACCAGGTTGACCATCGCTGTCGCAAAGATGATCCACGAGCGAACGTTGTGATGATCAGCCCCGGTTAAGGCATTCCCCGGGAAGTACTGCAGGCCCTTGACCAACGGGATGAACGCGAGCCATTTGACGGCCTCGACCGAGTCGCCGTATTTGGCTTCGTCGAGGATCAACAAGATGAGCGGAGCGCCGAGGAACAAGGCCAAGCCAGCTGCGAGTCCGTAGCCCGCCGCAATTGCCGTTAAACGCTTTGCGAACGCCATTGCCTCAGAGACGGTCGACGCGCCCTTCCGGAAGAATTCCGCGTACGTTGCTCGGACGACGGCGATCAGGGGGATGGTCGACATCTCGACGATCCGGTATGCCGGCGAGTAGATCGCGGCGTCGGCCTTCAGGTCGTTTGCGCCGAGCACGAACTTATCGATGTCGGTCTGGCCACTCGACGACGTCTGCACGAAGACGAACCCGAAGCCGTGCCGGAGATCCTCGCGGTTCGGAGCGAGAAGGGAATGTGTTCCTCCGAATGCTCGGGCGACCTGCAGTGAGCTGAGCACTCCCCACGAGACCATTCCGACGAACAGGAACACGGACCACTGCAAGAGACTGTCGAACCCGAGCAGGACGAATGACAAAAGCAAGACGAGCCGAACCGCTCCGCCCGTCAGATTGATGCGCAGGCCAACATCTGAACGGTGGTGGGCCTCGGTCATCATGGTGGATGCCTGCGCTGCGTTGAAACCAATGAGCTGGGCAATACCAAAGGCAAAGGCCACAACGGGGCGGATGTCGAGCAGTGCGAACCCGACGATCGTCGCGACACAGGTTCCGAGCAGGCCGCCGATGGATACCGCGGAGATCACCTTGGCCCATGTCTCGGCGAACGGAACGTTTCGGGCAATGGCTCGCACCCCGACATGGTTCATGCCCCACTGGCTCACCGGAGCGAGCAGTGTTGTCAGAGCTAGCATCGAGACGTAGTCGCCGAACACGGGAACCGTAAACACGTCGGCCAGGACGAAGATCGTGGCGGCCCGAGTGGCTTGCACGATGAGCTCGGCGACGAGGACGAAAGCCGCGTTCTGCGCGAGCCCTTTATCGCTGCGATCGACCGTCATCAGCGTGCCGGTGCGTTGAGTGCGGCGATCACACCATCGGCAAAGTTCCGCGCCATATTCTCGATCGTCAGTTCTCGGCCGGTATGGTCAGCGGCTGATCGGAGCGCGTCGAGTCGATCGGGGTCAGTGAGCACCGCAGCAGTTCCGGCAGCAAACTCGGTCGGTGAGGGGTCGCCGGTGACGATGACCCCGTTCACCCCGTCGACGAGGTAGTCGATCTCGGGGCTGTGATAGTCGATGTCGGTCGTGATCGTCGGTAGCCCGAGACCAAACGCGTCCACGATGTTGAGCCCGACGAGGCCGGGCATCACCTGGAGCGCAGCGACCGATGCAAGACGCAGACGGTCATCGCCGTAGATGGGCCCGGTTGCATGGATCCAGGGGTGTTGCTCGGCGGCTTCGGCCACCAGGTGCTGCTCGCTACCGCCTCCGATGACCAAGAGCTCGACGTTGGGTATGAGTTCGCGTAAGGCGTACGCAGACTCGAGGAGGTAGGCGGGACGTTTCGGTGGATACATGCCCCCCATGCACAACACGACCGGCCCATTGCCCATGCCGAGCTCTGCTCGAACATCGGCGTCGGTCGATTCTGGAAGGGACGCGAGCACCGATCGAATGTTCTCGGTATCGGTTGAGTTCATCACCGAGGTGACGCGATCAGCTGGCATACCTGCCTCAACTGCCGCCTCGGCGGAGAGGGCGTTGTAGGCAAAGAACCAGTGAGACTTCTGGGTGAGGCGGCGCTTGAGGCCTTCGCCAGAAGACCCCTCGATCGATGTCTGAAAGTTCTTCCCGTGACCCCAAAATGCGAGCCGGGTGTGGAGTCCGCGCTGGCCGTACGCGAGCACGATATTGAATAGTTGCTTTGACGCTTGCTCGGTAATGATCAAGTCCGCTCCCGAAGCCGTGTCGAATCCCGGCTGCCACAGAAGCTTCTTGCCTGCGAGTGAAAATTCGCGGAAAGGTCGATGTTCGGCCCAAGGGAGTGTGGCCCGGTCACCCTTGGCGTGGTCTTCGGTCATCCCATCAGCGACGATCAAGCGCAGCTCGATGTTGTGTGCTCTGAGGTCTTCGCGGACGACCTCGTAAAACGGTACGCGGTACTGGTTCAGGTTCTTCAACAGGACGGCAACGACACGTTCGCCGGTCTCCTCTCGAGAGACCTGGGACTTGGACCGGCCAAGGAAGGTGCTGGGAGACAAGATCGCCGACGCGGCGACTTTGGCAAGGCCTGCCGGGCTGCTGCCCGAGGCCACAGCTGCGCCGCCTTGGCGAAATAACGTGGCGCTTAGCACCCGGCGTTGGTCGGAGAGGCGACGAATTGGCGACGACGCTTCGGTTGCTTCGAGGAAAGCACCCCACGAGGGCTGTTCCTCGCCCGCCCGAATCGCCGTCATACATTTTTCGGTGTAGCGCAGTCGTGTTGCGTGTTCGCTGGCGCTGCTCGAGGTAACCGAACCGTCGTGGATTCGGTGTGCAAAGCTTCGCCGTGGATCGGCGAGCACCGGATGGTTCATGCCAAGTGTGGTGAAGGTCGCAAGATCCATGGCGGAGCCAAAGCGCTCCTCGAAGCCGTTGATCGATCGGAGCAGGTCGGTGCGGTAGACCGCGGACGGAAAGACGATCTCGATGAGTTCGCCCGAGTCTCGTTCGGCCTCCCACGCTGCGACTGTCGTTGGCCCGTAGTCCTTGTTGGTAGAGAAACGAGGACGGTCGTATGACCCGCTGACCCGTCGGCAGAAGCTGCCCACGACAGCTGGCGTGGGCGTCGTGCTCCAGAACAGGTCGAGGATGCGGTGGACGCGAGGTTCGAGCACGATGTCGTCATCGCCCATAAACGTGATGAATGGTGTGGTCGCGAGGTCGAGAGCAGTGTTGTGCGAGCCAGCGATGCTCAGTCGATCGTCGAGCAGAGTCAGCAAGAAAGGGCCGTCCCAACGCGAGGTCATGTCTTCGACGGCTGTGGCGAGACTTGCGTCCTCTGGGGCATTCAGCACGACGTGCAGCGATACGCCCGCTGGAGTGGTGTCAAGCAGCGATTGGAGCGCTGCCTGAAGGAACCCATTTCGGCCGATCGTGCAGATTGCGATCGTAAGGTCACCAGGAGTGGGGGCCCGTTCGAGCGATCGATATTCATTCGCGGTCATCGTCGTCACCTCGCTCAGAATTGGCCTGCAACAGATCGGTCCTGTCAACGCTGCTGTCAACGGTGCCAATCGGCAGATCTCCCCAAGAGTGGAGCTGATGATTGCCAGCAACCACGTTGGCTACCTCTCGCTAGGCGTTCTCGCGAAGCGCCTGAACAATACCGTCGGCGAAGCGTTGCGCCATATCGGCAATAGACAGTTCCTTGCCGGCGAGCTCGGCGCCCTCACGCAAGGCGGCGAGCTGCTCAGGCGATCCGAGTACCTCGGCGGCGGCCGCGGCGAATTCCTGTGGCGTGGAATGCTCAGGTGTCACGATTCCGTTGACACCCTCGAGGAGGTACTCGATCTCTGGGCTGTGATAGTCGATATTGGTCGTGATCGTCGGCAGGCCTAACGCAAAGCCATCGACGATGTTCAACCCCACGAGTCCGGGCATCAGCTGGATATCGGCAACCGATGCGAGACGAATGCGTTCATCGCCATACCGAGCGCCGAGGTGGTGGAACCAGTCGTGTCGAGTTGCTGCTTCTTCGATGACACCGACGGCGCTGCCGCTGCCGATAACGACCATCTCGAAGTTTGGGATGAGTTCGCGAATGTGCTCGGCCGCCTCGACGAGAAAGTCCGGACGCTTGTGTAGGTACACGCCACCGAGATAGAGGGCGACAGGGCCGTCGCCCATGGAGAGTTCGTCGCGGACCGATTGTGCGGTATGTGCAGGTAGCGACATCCGAACGTCACGCATGTGCTCGGTGTCCGTCGAGTTCATCACGCTCGTGACGTTGTCGGGATCCATGCCAAACTCGACGGCAGCGTCAGCGGACAGCGAGTTGTATGCGAAGAACCAGTGTGCGCGCTTTGTGAGGCGACGTTTCAGGCCTTCGCCAGCGCCACCTTCGAGCGACGCCTGAAAGTTCTTGCCATGTCCCCAGAATGCATGTCGGGTGCCCAAGACTCGTTGGCCGTACGCGAGAACGATATTGAACAGTTGCTTCGATGCTTGCTCGGTGATGATGAGGTCAGAGGACCGCGCCAGGTCGAATCCCGGTTGCCACAGCATTGTGTGACCAAGGAAGGTGACCGAACGAAACGGCCGCTCCTCGGCCCACGGCAAACTCTCCACGGCTGTGTCGCCCTTCGCGAGATCCTCGGGCAGGCCGCCGCCGACCACGAGACGAAGTTCGATTCCCTTTTGCTCAAGATTGCGCCGCAGCTGCCGGAAGAACGGCACGCGGTACTGATGACAGTTCTTGAACAAGATGGTCACCACCGGCTCGGTGGTTCCCGTCATGTTGTTTCGCACGGAACTTCCCTACATCTCTCCACGGCTTACACGCTGAGTTTCCTCGCGGCTGCGCAGTAGCTCCAAATCTATTTGGCATTATTTCTGCCGACCTGAAGGATTCGTCCCGCAATAGAGACCGTATCGGGATACGCGCTTGATCAGAGAGTCGGGGTCGTGCGATTACAGAAAAGGTGCCCAACCGCACACGAGCGACTCAAAGCACGACGCTCTGTCGCCGTCGCTGGTCCCACCGTCATCGTCGCGACCAGGAATAAACGGGCCCGACGACGGATCTGCTGCGGTGCGTGATGTCGTCGTTCCTGGTGTTGTCGCTGGGCGCTGCGGTGAGGCACCCGTTGGTTGCGTCGGGACGATGTTGGCCGCTGCAGCGTTGCTACCGACCGGCTGGTTCGACGTTGGGGCCGTCGTTGTTTTAGTCGACGCTGACGCGGACTCGACCGGGGCAGCCCTTTGGGCCGCAGCGGTGGTCGGCGGGGGAGAGGTCGTCGTGGTCGTTACTGGAGCTGCGCCCTGGGAGGACTCATAGGCGCCGAACGTGACGGCGCCTGACCCCGGGCGGCGGGCTCCGGTGACATCGTTTGCAACACCCTTGTTTGGCGCCGACCGCAGATCTGCCGGGGCATTGTCGCGAAGTCGGAAGTTCCCGCTGTTGGCGTCGACAAAGACATCGGCGTTCGCCGATCGGTTCGCGTTGCCATCGGCGCCCAAGTTGTTCTCGCTGACGACGCGCATGCCCCGACCTTCGTCAACGATGGTTCCGAGACTGCCGGTGTTGAACAGCGTGTTGTGCATGACGGTTGCGGTGCCGCCGCTGCCGCGAAGGAAAATGCCGCGATGCTGGCAGTTCTGTAGGACGTTGTTGACAATACGTATGGTCACCTGCGCAACGATGCAGTTTCCGTCGCGGTACGGCGACGAACGGGTGACGTTGCGGATGACGTTACGTTCGACGTTGATCTTGGGATCGCCGCCTTGGTCACCGTTGAGGTGAACAACGATCGCCCCCGAGGTTTGGGTCACGACGTCGGAGATCGTGTTGCCGATGATGTCGACATTGGTCGCAGGGCGCTTTACGTCGATGGCCTCATCAGTGGTTCGCATGATCCGGTTATTGATGACCACGATGTTCTTCACATGATCGACGCCAGCTGGAGTGCCAGTGCCGATATAGATGCCTTCGCCATTGGCTTCGCCCTTATCGGTCCGTCGGCCCGTGTCGGCCACGGTGTTGCCATCGATCCGGATGCTCGAGGAACCGCCCTTGATACGAATGCCTTCCTGGCCAATGTCACCAACATTGTTTGCTCGCACAGTGATGTGGTGTGCGTTCTCGATATAGAAGCCCCACAACGCCCGGCGGACGGTCATGCCCACCACCTCGATGTGCTGAGAGTTTCGAATCAGGATCCCTGCGCCAGACCGATAGTCATCATCGCGAAACTCAACCGAGCCAGCTGCCTCGAGGCGAATCGGTGAGCCGGCAGCGCCGTTTACCCCATCGATCTTGAGCGGGCCATATGTGCCCGGCTGAAAGACGACCGTTCCCCCAGGGGCCAAGATGGAGAGCGCCCGGTCGAGGGAGGCCACGGCTTGCCCAGCGCCTTCGCCGCTGCGGCCATCGTTCCCGTTCGGTGCAATGTAGACCCGTCCGAGCTTTGTCTCTCGTAGGACCGTTGGCTCTACGATTTCGTCCGCCGAGCCTGGGTCGATCGTTGTCGTGCCGCTGGACTCGTCGCTGACCGCCGGTCCAATCTCGGGTTGGTCGACGTTGACGTCGGGAACGACCGGCGCGGCCTGGTCGTCGCCGCTGCAGGCGGCGAGGAGAGCGACCGACGTAACGATGGTCAGGAGTGTTGCTCGGAGACGTGTGGTCATAGAAGTGCCTCCACCTCGGCCAGCAGCACCACGGGGTCGATTTGACCACGCAAGGTTCCGTCGACGATCAGCCGGACCTCGATGAGAACGTCGCCGGCCGGTACAGCGAGCGTCTGGCTCGATGACGCGACCGCGCCAGACGCATCGATCAGGTCTGATCGCAGATTCACGCCGGGTGTTCCTGAGAGGCTGGAAAAGGACAACACACTTCGATTGACCGTACTGCCTAATCCGTCCGGCATGCCGTCGCATGACTCCCACGCCGATCGGCTCGCCTGCAGGACGCGGTCGACGACCTCGTCATCTTCGAATTCAGTAATTCGCACGTCGGCGACAGCCCCGTCCTGGCTGATGCGGAATGCTTGTGTATCGAGGATGTCCTCGGCCGTCGTGGGCCGTGGCACGCCAGCGCAAACCTCGCGGCTTGTTTCGACCGCTTGGCGCAACGAGGCGATTGTGACCAGTTCGGCGGAGTCGAATGCTCTCGATCGGCTGATTGACTCGGTGAGCTCGGAGACATTGGCCGAGGCAAACGCGAGCGTCCGCGGAATGTCGGGAGAGCCCACGGCACGTCCTGGCGCGGGCTCACCAACCAAACGGCCGGTACCGCCCTCGGTCGTGAGGTCATAGCCGCCGGAGACGTTTCTCGTGGAGTCTGATGAGGACGCGCGGGTTAGTTGCGCGACGGCCACGCCGAGGCACGAAAAGACCACGATGGCCAAGAGAATGAAATGTTTCGGTTTGATGACGAAATGATCGACGGATTCGCTGATCTCTTGAGGGCCAAAAGGCCGTACTTACCGAACTATTTAGCTGGAGAGGGGCTCCGTGGCGGGATGTATGGGGTTTTTGCCCCCTTGTTTCGCGCCGCGGTGACGATTGCTACCACGAACAGCACGAACGAAATGTCGCGGCGAACAACTCCAGCCTCGGTGAGGGAGAAGATGAGGCCATAGGAAATGATCATGATCGGGACCAGACCAAGGATCGATGGTACGGCTCGGATGTTGCGGGCCCCCCAGACGAGCCCGCGGGCGTAGATCCCCATGAGGAGCAGGGCGCCGATGGGACCGACATAGAGCCAGGCGTCGATAAACGCATTGTGGGCGTGAGGGACTTCGAAGTTCGCACGAATTCGTACATCGAAGGACTGGTCCTCTGGCCAGTAGGCGAGCCACCCGAAGCCGAACCATGGACGTTCGCTGATCCCGTAACGGAATGAATCGATCCACAACGGAAGCCGGCCGGTGAAGTTGCTGCTCTTGCCAAGCAGGCCTGTTGCAGCAGCAAGGTTCGTGGCGGCCAGGAGCACCAGCGTCGAAAACACCGTCGCCATTGCCAGAGCGGTCGCCCCGTACAGCGTCTTGCGACCACGGAACCCAAAGAACACGACGGCAAGAGCCGCAAGCCCAAACATGGCGCCAAGAGAAGTCGCCGAATCACTCGCGACCACCTGGACGAGCGCAAGGGCGGTCCATAGCGGCCAGACGAAATAGCTACGGCGGATTCGTGCAACGAATGCGAAGATCATCGCACTCAGCACGGCGATTCGACCGAGCTCGTTCTTGGTGACAAAGACACCGCTCCACCGGCTGCCGCCGTCGGTGCCGACATTGATTGTGTCGAGGCCGAACTGTTGGAACACGAAGATGAAGATGTAGTTGACGACGACGCCAGCTGCGAGCGCTATCGCTGCGAGCCACAGGGTCTCCTCCAGTCGGTAGCGGATTGCGAAGTACATGCCCACCGCCAGCGTGATCACGAGTACGACGCCTGCGGTGAAGGTCTCGACGATATTGACCGACCACATCGTCGACGCCAGAGCGAGGGCGATGAGCGCCGGCAACAGCGGTTCTCTGGCACTGGCGGCGAGCAGGATGTGCCAGTTGCCGTTCATGCTGATGATCACGATCCCGAAGAACGCCAGGAAGGCCAGGGTGGCGAGGGGACTTCCGCCCTGAACCGCTCCCGCAGACGAATTACCGACTCGGACAAACCACTCGGTCGGAAGTGAGAAGGCGAATACGAAGATCATCGCCGACGCGACGATCCGCTCGACGAAGCCGGGGCCTCGCACGAACGGCTCGATGGCCGATGCGCTCGTAATGGTGTCGACGGTAATTGCAGGAGCTGCCATTGCGGCCTACTGGCTGGCCCGAGAGGCCGTCACCTTCTCGTAGGCGTAACGGTCCTTGCGGAGCACGCCGCCGCCGCCATCGGAGTTGTCGCGATTGAGGATTGCACCGACGACGGTTCCGCCAGCACGGTCGATCTCGGAACGGACACGCAGGAGCGTGTCGGTGTCGGTCCGGTTGCTGTCGACGACGATGATCGTGCCATCGACGGCGCTCGCAATACTCGACGCGTCAGCGGCGGAGAGAACAGGGGGAGCGTCGACCAATACGATGTCGAACTGCTCGGAGAGTTCGTCCATCAAGCTAGCGAAGCGGTTCGTAGCGAGCAGTTCGCCTGGGTTCGATGGTGGCGGACCTGCGGGGACAACCACGAGGCCGGGCGTACCGGGAACCGAAACCATGATGTTCGTGACGCTTTGGTCTCCGAGCCAATCGCCGAGGCCTTGCTGGCTCGACGGGATGCCGAGGACCTTCTCGATCGTTGGCCGGCGCAAGTCGGCGTTGACCAAGCACACCTTGGTTTCACCTTGGGCCAAGGCGATTGCAAGGTTGGCTGCGGTTGTCGACTTGCCTTCGGCAGGACGTGCGCTGGTGATAAGGAACGACTCGGCGTCGCGGGTCGTCCCGAGGAACTGCACCGACGAACGCAGACGGCGGAATGCTTCCCGTGCCCGTTGGACGCGAGCCGACCGGCCACCCGACAGCATGACGATCGCTGCAGAACCACTGCGATAGGCCATGCCGAACGAGGGGATCGACGCCAACACGCTGGTGCCGAGAGCAAGTTCGACGTCGCCGGTTTCTCGAGCGGTGCGATCCAGACGGTGCAGGACGAACGCTAGGGCTGCGCCGAGTCCGGTTCCGAGGAACAGGCCGAGCGCCCGCAAGATGTTGTCGGAGAATCCGGTCGGGGTTGTCGGAAGATCAGCCAGCTGGAGGACTTCAGCGGGAAGCGTTCGGGTGTTCTTTGCGATGGTGGCATCGCTCAGATCGCTGCTCGGAGCACGAAGGTCGTTGAGCAGTGCGTTGCGAGCGGTCCGAACTTCGCCAAGCTGTGCGTTGAACTCGGTCGCGTCAGGGGTTCCTGCCGCAGCCCGACGCAAACGCTCGAGCTCGGTCATTTCGGCTTCGAGTTCGTCGATCTGGGCGGTCAACTCGTCGACGGCGGTCTGATACTCGAGGATCGTCGCATCGTCGAGATCGGTCGCCTCTTGATTGCGCTTCGAGACGTACTGGGAGGCGAAGGAGTTCACGATGTCCTGAGACTGATCAGCCTCAGGATGGACATAGAGCAACTCGAGCGTGTCACTGTCATCGACGAACACGACCTCGAGGTCGCGCAAGAGCAACAGCGGAGAGGTTGTAATTCCCAGGTCTTCAGCGACCAGGCGGGCTACCGCGTTTGAGTCGACGACCTCGCGCTCGCGTTCGAGGACTGGTCGCTCGAGACGGCCATCAGTGCTGCCGACGTTCGTCGGGTTGACGAGGACTTTCGCTGAGGCCTCCCATGTCTTTTCGCGAATCGCGCCATAGGCGATACCCGCGGCGAGTCCGAGCACCGCGCACGCAAGGATCAGCCACTTGCGCTGGCGGATTGCGGACAGGTAATCCTCAAGTCCTGGCGTTTCCTTCGCCTGAGATCCGGGTTCATACATCATGAGCTGGTGTGCTCCTCGTGGTTCATAACCATGGTAGTTGTGCTCGCTCTCGACGCACTAGCAGGGTCCGACATCGGCCACGAGTGGCCGGTGGTCTGCGTAGCGCGTATTGATTGAAGCGGTGTTATCCGTGCAAAGACTCGGTGACATCAAAAGGTGATCGATGCGCGCGAAAAGCAAAGAAAAGGGTAGTGGTCGATCGGCGGTGGGAACCGCCCAGCCATCGTGACGCATGCCATCGACCAAATTCTCGGTGAGGCGTCGGTAACTCTGGCCGCGGTCGACGGCATTGAGGTCGCCTGCGACCAGCGTCGGAAGTGTCTCTGCGTCGACGGCGTCAGCGATTGCCTCGACCATCGCCACGTGCTCAGAAACCGAGACCTCGTATGGTCCGTCGCCTCCGATCGGCCGAGGAATGTGCAACGCGTACACGATCATCGGACCCGAATCGGTCTCGACCTGTAACCGAAAGCCGGGTAGGCCTCCGTCGATGACACCAGCGAGCGGGTCGGCGAGAAGTTCCATATCAATGTTGGAGTACACGCCGATGCTCGGCAGACCATTGCGTCGATAGCTGTCGCCATTGGGCTGAAGGGCGATCTCGTTCTGTTGCTGGCGTTCGAGTGGCAAAATCTCAGCTTCGGCGTGGACGAACCTCGACCGAAGCTCGGTGTCGTGGGCTTCGGTGAGTTCCACGCCGATAACGAGGTCGGGCTCTTCTTGATTCACCAAGAAACCAACATCGTTGTCGCTAAACCAGTACAGGCCAGTGTTGACCGTGGCGATACGAATCGACTCGGTCGGAGCGCTGCCATTGGTTGGACGCCAGGGTCCAACAACGGCGACGACGAAGAAAAGCACCAGCGAGACAAAGACCAACAACCAGCGCAACGAGGCTCGGGTGACGGTCGCGTAGAGCGCAATGACGCTCGCTGCGATCGTCAGGACCGGAAGCCCAATCGCGATCCAGTCCATCAACGAATGCACGCTGCGAACAACGAACCACAGCCAAGGCAAAATCGGCGCGGCCCAAGCAAGTGTTCCTCGATCGAAGCTGCGCTCAGCGCTGTTGCCCTCTGCAGGCGCGAGTGTGGTCACAGTTGTCGAGCGTATGTCCGCCGGGTCATCCAATCGATGGGTCATATGAATCGACCGACGATAGCGGCTGCGTGCCGATCGGTCAGATTAGGAACGCCTCAGCGTACAAATCAGTGCAAAAGCGCTGGGTCTGCGGCATTGGGGTCGAGTCCGTATCGATGGATTGCATCCACGACCACGCTGCGGTCAATACGTCCTTCATCGGCGAGCGCGGACAACGTTGCGACGACGATATTGGCCGTATCGATCTCGAAGAACGCACGGAGCGCCTCGCGAGTGTCGGAGCGGCCAAAGCCGTCGGTGCCGAGAGGGACGAACTTGCCGGGAACCCAACGCGAAATCTGATCGGGCACGGACTTCATGAAGTCCGTGACGGCAATGATAGGACCGCCAACGTTGGCGAGCTTGATGGTGACATCAGGTGCGAGCGCTGTGCCCTCGACTCGAAGTCGATTGGCTCGCTCGATGCCGAGCGCGTTCTCGCGCAGCTTCTTGTACGACGTTGCCGACCAGAGCTCGGCACCGACGTCATAATGCTCGGCGAGTTCTGCCTGAGCTTCGCGTGCTGCGCCTTGGGTCGACCCAGAAAACAGGATCGCAGCCTTATGCGTCTTTTCCGGAGCATCGCCCCAGTAGTACAGGCCGGACAAGATGTCCTCGTCGGAAACATGATCCGGGCGGACCGGCATCTCGTAGTTCTCGTTGTAGATCGTCAGGTAGTAGAAGACGTCTTCGCCGCCCTCAGCACCATCGCCGTACATGCGGCGCAACCCCTCTTTGATAATCGTGCCCAACTCGTATGCGTATGCGGGGTCATAGGCCTCGCAGGCCGGAACGGTCGAGGCCAGAACCAAGCTGTGTCCGTCCTGATGCTGGAGACCTTCGCCCATGAGCGTCGTACGGCCTGCGGTCGCTCCCATCAGGAACCCACGAGCCCTGGAGTCAGCGGCCGACCAGATCAAATCGCCCACACGCTGGAAACCAAACATCGAATAGAACGTGAAGAACGGCACCATTGGGACGCCGTAATTCGCGTAGCTGGTGGCTGCGGCGATCCAACTCGCCATAGCACCGGCTTCGGTGATGCCCTCTTCGAGAATCTGACCGTCGGTGTCCTCGGAGTAGGAGAGCAGCAGCTCATGGTCGACCGGCTCATACTTCTGTCCGTGCGGGGCGTAGATCTCGAACTCCCGGAACATCGAGTCCATGCCGAAGGTACGGGCTTCGTCGGGAATGATCGGGACGACGCGCTGGCCAAAGGCCTCGTCTCGCATGAGCGAACGAAGGGTGGCGGTAAACGCCATGGTGGTCGACACCTCACGACCGCCCGACCCTTTTGCGAGATCATCGAACACCGACTCGTCGGGGAGCGAGAGCGGACGACGGGTCCGTACAACTCGCTCGGGCAGGTGACCGCCGAGCTGAGATCGGCGCTGCAAGAGGTACTGCATTTCCTCAGAATCAGGAGCGGGCTTGTAGTACGGCGGCAACTCGTCGTCGAGCTCGGACTCGGGGATCTCCTCCTCGAGGTGCAAACGGCCGCGCATCTCAAGCATCTGCTCTTTATTCATCTTCTTGAGCTGATGGGTGCTGTTGCGTGCTTCGAAGCCTTGGCCCAGGGTCCAGCCCTTGATCGTCTTCGCCAGAATTACCGTGGGACGGTCGGTCTCGTCGACCGCGGCCTGATACGCGGCGTGCAGCTTCAAGTAATCGTGTCCACCACGAGGCAGGTTTCGTAGGTCCTCGTCGGAAAGGTGCTCGACGAGCTTTCGAAGGCGCGGGTCAGGTCCAAAGAAATGCTCGCGGATATAGGCGCCGTCTTCGACCGCGTACCGCTGGAACTCGCCATCGACCGTCGTGCTCATCTTGTTGAGAAGGACGCCATCGACGTCGCGGGCAAGTAGTTCGTCCCACTTGGAACCCCAGACGACCTTGATGACGTTCCATCCGGCGCCGCGGAAGTTTCCTTCAAGCTCCTGGATGATCTTCGAGTTTCCACGAACCGGACCATCGAGGCGCTGCAGGTTGCAGTTGATGACCCAAATGAGGTTTCCAAGGCCGGAGCGGCCAGCCAACGAGATCGCGCCGAGGGTTTCGGGTTCATCGGTTTCGCCATCGCCGAGAAACGCCCAGATCTTGCCCTGTGATGCGTCATCGATGTGACGCTGCGTCATGTACCGAGCAAAGCGTGCGTGATAGATCGAGTTGATCGGGCCAAGACCCATCGACACCGTGGGGAACTCCCAGAACTCCGGCATCAACCGCGGATGTGGGTACGACGAAAGGCCCTTGCCGCCGATCTCCATACGGAAGTTGTCAAGGTTCTCCTCGGTCAATCGGCCCTCGAGGAACGCACGTGCGTAGATTCCCGGCGCAGCGTGACCCTGCATGTAGATATGGTCGCCGGCTAGGCCGTCGTCCTTGCCCCGCCAGAAGTGGTTGAAGCCCACGTCGTACAGCGACGCAGACGAAGCAAACGACGAGAGGTGCCCGCCGATGCCATCGGCCTTCTTATTGGCACGGACCACCATGGCCGCGGCGTTCCACCGGATAAACGCCCGAATACGCCGCTCGATGTGCTCATCGCCGGGGAAGAATGGCTGGTGCTCTGTTGGGATTGTGTTGACGTACGGGGTCCACACACTCGGGGGTGTCCCGATCTGGGTTTCCTGGGATCGGGCGAGCAGCTTCGACATAATGAAGCGGGCTCGCTGTTTACCTGAGCCGGCGGCAACCGCATCGAGCGACTCCAGCCATTCCCTCGTTTCCTCAGGATCGATATCGGGAAGCTGCTGGGAGAAGTTCTCGTGCATATGTTTGTATTCTCTCAAGCAAGTTGGATAAGCGGTAACTTTTGCGGAAGTTTCTGTATTTTTCTTGGGACTTCCGTCCAAGATCCGTGATATGCGGCCATGATCGCTTCGCGAGCTGCGCTCCCCGATGGGGCCGTTTCTTGGGACTTCCGCCCAAGATCCGTGATAAGCGGCCATGGTCCTGGGGCTCGAAACGTCGTCTTCGCAGGGCGTGCGATCGTGGTCCGTTGGGTGGGTTCCGCGGTGGTTCTTTGAAACTGCGGCAAGATGATTCGCAATGACGCTCTTTGATACCGATCCCTTCGACGACATCCCCGACGAACAGCCAACTCCAACCCCCAGCGATCAACCTCGACGGCTCGTGTACACCGACGGTGCCTGCCAGGGAAATCCCGGACCGGGCGGCTGGGGATGGGTTATGCCGGGCGAACTGTGGTCCTCGGGCGCCGAGAACCCGTCGACCAATCAGCGCATGGAGCTACAAGCCGTGCTCCACGCGGTCACGAACCTCGAGGGGCCGATCGAAATCGTGAGCGACAGCACCTATGTCGTCAACTGCTTCAAAGACCAATGGTGGAAAGGCTGGGAGCGTCGAGGCTGGAAGAACAGCCAGAAGAAAGAGGTCGCCAACCAGGACCTCTGGAAGCCATTGATTGCCGCCTACAAAGTGTCAGACGTGACCTTTCGGTGGGTCAAGGGCCACAGCGGCGACGAATGGAACGAGGTTGCCGACCAGCTGGCTGTTGAAGCAGCCGCAGGAAACGGCGCCGACGGTCAGGTCAGGACGAGTTAGCCCTCGACCGTTACCTTGCTCGCATAAAACGCCACACGCCCGGCGACCTCTTCTGCGCCCACCTTCGGTTCGGGGTAGTACCACGCTGCGTTCTCCGCGACCTGACCATCGACTTCGATCGAGAAGTACGACGCTGTTCCTTTCCACGGGCAACCCGTGTGCAGGTCGGTCTCGGTCACGACGCTCGAGTCGAGCGACTCCATTGGGAAATAGTGGTTGCCCTCGACAAACGTGGTGTCGTTGCTCTGAGCGATGATCTTGCCGTTGAAGGTTGCAGTAGCCATGTGATGAAAAACTCCGTCGCTCGTCGTTCTATTCCGACGCAGCGTTCAACGCGTCGCCCTCGACCAAATCGGCGAGACGTTCGAGTGTCTTCTCAATGCTGGCCAGGTTCATCTTTGGGTACCCGGCGGTCTCGATGGCCTTTGGCGACCGGGCCGTTGACCAATCGAACGTCTCGGTGACGAGCGTCGTGTCCTCGTCGATGGGTTCGAGTTCGTACCGCCACCGATGCTTGCCAAAGTGCTGCCACGCAATGAGTCGGTTCTCCTCGAACTCGACGACCGTGTTTCCAATCCGGTACGGAAAGAACTTGAGCTTCATGCTCATGGCGAACTTCGATCCCATTGCCAGACGTTGGGAGCTGGTTGCGCTTCCCTGGACCATGTTGGAACCGTCGAAGAGACCATGCTTTGCGGGGTCGGCCAACAGGTCGAAGATGACGTCGGGGGACGCGTTGATCCGCTTGGATGCCGTGGCACGTCTTGCTGCCATATCGATGAGGCCGGTTGTCGTCATTGCTCTACCTCAGAGAACCGCAGCGAATGCGTCGTCGATTGTTGGATGTGCGAACGAGAAACCCGAGTCGAGCAGCACCTCGGGAATGACACGCGTGCTGAAGTAGAGCATCTCTTCGGCCGCCTCCTTGCCGAGCCGAAGCTGCACCGCAGGCTTCGGAGTTGGAAGAAAGGTGGGCCGCCCGAGAGCCTTACCAAGGGCTTTGGTGAAGTCGGCGTTCGTCGAAGGGTTCGGGGCAGTGAGGTTGACCGGACCGGAAATGTCGCTATCGAGAATGTGCAGAATCGCGTTGATCTGGTCGGTCATCGAAATCCAGCTCCAATACTGTTGACCGTTACCGATCTTGCCGCCGATGCCCATCTTGAAGAAGGGAAGCTGCTCTTTGAGGGCACCGCCGGCGGTGCTCAACACGACGCCTGTGCGAATCATTGCAGTACGGATGCCGGCATCGATCGCTGGCTGTGCGGCCTCTTCCCAAGCGGTGGTGACATCGCTTAAGAAACCGCTGCCGCGTTCGTCTCGCTCGGTGACCTTGGTATCGCCGCGATTGCCATAGAAACCAATCGCGGAGCCGCTGACGAAGACCGACGGCTTGGGGTCGAGCGACGTGATGGTCTCGGCGATAAGCGCAGTGCCCATCGTGCGGCTCTCCAGAACCTTCTTCTTCTGTTCGTCGGACCACTTTTTCTCGCCGATGCCTTCGCCCGCGAGGTGGACGACCCCATCGACACCAGCGAGTGCCTCGGAGTCGATGGTTCCCGCATAGATGTCCCACGCACAGTCCGTGGGACGAGCGTTGCTTCGCACGACGCGTACCACCTCGTCGCCACGTGCCTCGAGTGCCGTGATCAGCGCGGAGCCGATCAGGCCTGATGAACCGGTAATAGCAACCTTCATAGCTCAAGCGTAGCTGTCGGTGACAACCAGCTACGGCCTGAGCGGGCTCGAACGACCAGTTCTACTAGGGAGGGTTACAGCTTGTCGGCGCCGTTGACGACGTCGCGACAGTCGAGCACGTACTTGGCGTGTTCCTCGATCAGGTCGATGTCGACATCGTCGTGGTCGACCAGAACAATGACGGCCTCGGCCGACTCGAGCGTCTCCACCGTGAGGTCGATCTCGGTGGCGCCGGTTGGCATGTTTCGCTCGTCGATGTGTGAGTCGACGATTCGCACCGACGCGCCGAGGTCGATGAGACGGTTCGCGACGTGGACCGACGGTGACTCGCGTGCGTCGCTCGTGTTTGCCTTATACGACATGCCGACGAGGACGACCTCTGCACCGTTGAGCGAGTTTCGCTCGGCCAGCCCAGCCTGCAGACGACGAACCACATAGTCCGGCATATGTCGATTGATGTCGTTTGCGAGTTCGACGAATCGGAAGGTCTTCCCGAGTCGATTCTCGACGGCCCAAGATAGGTAGGAAGGGTCGACCGGCAGACAGTGCCCGCCAACGCCGGGCCCCGGCGTGAATCGCATGAAACCAAATGGCTTCGTGGCTGCCGCATCCACGACTTCCCAGATATCGACGTCGAGGTCGTGAGCGAACATCGCGAGTTCGTTGATCAGTGCGATGTTGACATGGCGAAAGGTGTTTTCGAGAAGCTTGGTCATTTCTGCTTCGCGCGTCGTGCGGACCGGGATGGTCTTGTCAATGCATTGGTCGAAGAACCACTGGACCGCGTCGAGTGACGCCGGCCCAACGCCGGAGACGACCTTCGGGGTGTTGACGAGATTCCAGATTGGGTTGCCGGGGTCTATCCGCTCCGGTGAATAGCCGAGGAAATAGTCGCGATCGGCGACGAGTCCGGTTGCATGTTCGATCCGAGGGGCGACGAGCTCATCGGTCGTGCCGGGATAGGTGGTCGATTCGAGGATGACCGTTGCCCCGGGCCGGAGGTGCGGGCACAACATGTCCACGGCGGACTCGATGAATCTCAAGTCCGGGGCGTCGTTCGTGAGCGGCGTCGGTACCGAGATCACCGCAATGTCGAAGCCGGCGAGGTCGTCGGTGGACGAGGTCGGGAAGTAGGACCCGTTCTCGATCGAAGCGGCGACGATCGAACTGGCGATGTCCTCAACGTGAGAAATTCCTCGTCGCAGGCCATTGATCTTGTGTTCGTCTACATCGAATCCAATGACTTGGAAACCAACGTCAGCGGCCCGAATGGCAACGGGCAGGCCCACGTATCCTTGGCCGAACACGGCGACCGTGGTTTGTTCAACATCACGCATGCTGACCTATCGGCCACCTCGCCAATGAGATAAGTCAAAAGACCTACATTGGCGGACGAATATGTAGCAATCCTGTTGCGTCAGGCCGTGGCGTTGCGTCGCCGCGACAACGCCAAGAACGCAATGCCTGCAGCGATCAGACCCGCACCCATAGACACGATGCGATTCGAGTCGCTGCCGGTGAAGGGCAACGCACTTGGTATGCCTTCTTCGTTGGTCGCATTGATGATCGGTGCGTTCGGGTCCGTATCGATCGTAATTTCACCGTCGCCGTTGATCTGGATCAGAACTCGAAGATCGAGGGTGCCGCAGCGAGCGTGGATCTCGTACACGCCGGGTTCGACGTCGGTTGGAAGCACCACGTTCGAGAACGAGAACGTCCCGTTGATAAGCGCATCGGGGCTCGAGACAGCGGTCGTCACTGCAAGGATGCGGCCGGGGACGGTTTGGGTCGCAGCGGGATCGGTGTTCGTTGGCTGCAGTCCCGGAAAGTAAAGGACGACTTCTTCGCCTCCTTGACAGCCGAGACCGGAGAAGTCCGCAATGCCGGGACGGGTCGGTGACGAGGTCACGAACAGTCCCGAGACGCCGCCGTATTGGGCGCCCGCTGGGCTGCCCAAGGCCGACATCACGAGCAGCAGCACGATGCTGATGGTGCTCAGGCGTCGAAAGGCGCGTTTGGACTGTTCCACCCGTGTCCTTCGGCAATACCTGTCAATTTTTGAGACGAAGCGAGCGACTTGCCCACTATTAGTCCTCGAGGTCGAAGTGGAGTGTTTTGTCTCGGTCGAGCACTGCGGACCAGCGAGCGCCGTCCCTGCTGCTCGCCCAGTCGCTCGGCGCTAGGACCTTGTCGCCCGTCGTCGTCATCACGTGCCACGACACGTCATCGGCGATAACGGTCGGTTGTGCGCCGAGGGTGACGTCGTAGCCGTTCGCCAGGTCGACAGGTCCTGCCAGCTGGAGCTCGACGGTGACGAAGTCGCTCGCGGGGATTGCGATGACCGCCGAATAGACCGAGTGGCCAAACTCGGTCTCTGCCTGGAGCGGAAGTTCGGCGCCGTCGATTCGCGCTGTCGTGATGGGCAAGGCGGTGTACACCGAGAGCACCATTCGGTTGGTGCCGTTCTGCAAGCCCTGGTCGTTGGAGGCCAGGATCGCTGGCGACAGGCCACTGTTCGGCGCGGTGTTGTCGAGGGTGATAGTGACGTCATGCTCGACGATGCTGCCCTTGGGATCCAACCGTGTCGTGATGGCGATGTCGCGTTCGAGGAAGCTGTCGATTTTGTTTTGCCCGGCGTTTTGATGGACCACCGACAGTAGGTCGCCACTCGATGTCGGGAAGGCCCCGTCGAGGCCGAGGCGTGAGGCGATCGAGCCGTCGGCATCGTTGGCCAACCAGAGCGAGACGCGGTCCTGATCGGCGAGTGGTGCGAGTTCTGTCGCGAAGGCGATGGGATCCGGGGGAGTGTCGAGCAGCGTCGAGACCAGGAGGGTCGTCAACTCACGCAGCTCGGCTTCTCGGCCCGATTCGTCGTCGCCGAAGCGTTCGTATTGTTCGACGAGCAATTCGTTCGCTGCATTTGCGCCAGTCAACATCGTGCCGTCGCCACGATCGAGCGGTCCGCTGAATTGCAGCAGCTTCTCGATCACGAACGGGTCGACCAGCAACACGGCGTCGATCTCGACACCCGTGGCTTGGGTGAAGAGGTCCGCTGCGACCGGGGCGACGGATGGGAAGTCGGGGCTGAGCGTGACGTCCTGAATGTGGCGTTCGACGGCGAACCGGCCGTATCGAGCTTCGTATTCCGCGTCGGCGCGAAGTTCGGCTCGGTTTTCTTCGAGGAGCAGATTGAGCTCCCGGGTGCGATATTGCGCGGCGATCTCGATTCGTCCGTCGTTGCCGCTGACCACGGCCCAGTTGCCGACGAAACCGCCGGTTCCACGAGCTTCGGCTGGCGTCGAGAACATGACCAGCGTGTTCGCCGGTCGCGAGTGTCCAAGGAGCTCTGCTCCCACATGGAGCCCTTCGGCCGCTGCGTTCAGGACGCCAGAGGCTGGTACGAGCAATTCGAGTGAGCGATCGACGCGGTCTGCGACGGGAGGGAGGAGCCACGGCGAGGGGGTCTGTCCAATGCGTTCGGCAGCGCGGTCGACCGTAGCGGCGAATGCATCGACGGCCGGTGTGATTTCGCCGATCTCGTCAAGGTTGATCGCCCCGTCAATGATGAGTAAGTCGGGGTCGACCCGACGCGTGGCTACGGCCGCTGAAGAGCTCAGTGCACTCGATTGCCCGCTGACGACCTGAGCTGCGCGAACGTGCTGGCCCAGGACCGGTACGAGGCGGGCCGGCACCATCCAGGGGCCAGAGACGATCGTGTTCGCTCGCTCCCAGTCCGCAGCAGCGGTATCGAACCGCGTCGATGCCTGATCGAAGTCGCCCGCTTGGGCCGACTCTGTAGCCCGGCGGAGTTCGTTGAGCCCATCGACCATGGCGGGCACCGCGGCTGCACAAACCGCGAGGCTGGCGGCCAGAACACCGCCGATGACGTAACCGAGCCGCCGAGTACGAGTCCGGATCTGTCGGCGTTTGCGACGTGACAAGGTTCTCCACCCGGAACGGATCACCGGAGCGGTCGCGATGAGCGTGATGATTGCGCTCATCGCAAATGGGTCGTCGAAGGTGCCGCCCGAAAGGCGCCATACCGGCCCGGCCCCTTGGGTAAGTAGTGCGGGCATCGATAGGGCCGCAACACAGGCGCCGGCGAGGTGGTGGCGCCGTCTCGTGCGTAGGGCGTTCGCTGCGACAGCGACACCGGCGATCGCCAGAAGCTGCGTGAGCAGGCTGGCAGCAGCGACGGCCGCGACCCCGGTGATGAGCGCCCAGGTCCAGCGGCGAGAACGCGACGCCGCCCAGACGACGAGCGCCCCGAACGCACCGCGATACAACGCGTCAGCAACGTCGATGCCGGCAGGTGAGGCCGTGGAGAACAACATGCAGAGGATCGCCGAAACAATGATGAGCGACACGGTTGCACGTTGGTGGTCACGGCGAGCACGCGCTGGGGAGTGCTGGGGCGTGGCGTCAAGGATCTCGGGGATCTGTTGGGGATCCTCGTCGATGCGCAGCTGGTCTCGTAGGTCGATACTCATAACTAGTCCGTTCGCCCTATCGGCGGTGAACAAGCAGACATGAGGCATAGGTCGTTTAGCGAAATTTCTGGGCGGAAAGACCTACGTTGCCCTCACATCGAATCGGCTGGCTCCGATATGGATTCCGATGAAGGAAGATCGAAATCGCGTGCGGAGCGGGCTTTGGTATCTCCGGGGTCTTCGGACCCCGGAGGCCACGTCCAACCTGACGTTGCTCCGTGCGAACCTCAGCCTGAGACTTGTTGCAGACGCCGTCCTATGGGTAGCGGCAATGGCCGTCGGTGCCGCTTCGCTTGGTGCATCACTGGTGCATGGTGTCGTTGCCGGTGGTATCGCCGCAACGCTTCAAGCCGTCCTCGGAATCGTGTCTGGCCTCTATCGCGGGCGGTGGCGCCTGGCGAGCTTTGAAGAGGTCATAGCGCTCTCTGGAACCGTCACTGTGGTAACCGTCTTGCTCGCAATATTGCGCGTCGGCGCGGCCGCTCTGGGAGTCACCGTCGCGATCAGTGTGCTTTCCCCGTTTGTGGCCATGTGCGCCATGATCGGTATCCGCGGTGTGCGTCGACACGCCCACGAGCGCGCCACACGACGAGAGTCGGCCGCAAACACGTTGGAACCGGTCATCGTGTTCGGCGCTGGCGACGGCGGTACACAGCTCGTTCGGTCGATGCTTCAGAATCCATCAAGTAGGTATGTTCCGGTTGCGTTGCTCGACGATGACCCAGGCAAACGACATCTGCGTGTCCAAGGCGTGCCCGTTCGAGGTACCCGGCGCCAGCTGATCGACGTTGCTGGCGAACTCGACTGTTCGATTGTGATCATTGCGATCCCGAGCGCTGGCGCGAAGACCATTCGCGCAGTTGCCGATCATGCCACGTCGTGTGGACTCGATGTACGCGTTTTGCCGCCGACTCAGGAGCTCGTCGACGGGATCGTGACGCTCTCCGACGTCCGAGAGGTCACCGAAGCCGATCTGCTCGGGCGCCGAGCGATCGATACCGATCTCGATGCGATCGCGTCGTACCTGAGTGGCCAGCGTGTCCTCGTGACCGGAGCCGGCGGCTCGATTGGATCTGAGCTCTGTCGACAGATTGCTCGCTTCGAACCGAGTGAGCTGATCATGTTGGATCGAGACGAGTCTGCGCTTCACGGCGTGCAGATGAGTCTTGAGGGACGTGCCCTGCTCGACACCCGAAACCTGGTCGTCGCGGATATTCGTGACGGCGACCGAATCTCTGAGGTATTCGGTGAGCATCGCCCAAACGTGGTCTTCCACGCTGCGGCGCTCAAGCACTTGCCCTTGTTGGAGATGTACGCAGAGGAGGGCTGGAAGACCAACGTGCTCGGTACGAACAACGTCTTGCGTGCGTCGGCCCAAACGGGCGTGACGCACTTCGTGAACGTGTCGACCGACAAAGCTGCCGACCCCACGAGCGTTCTTGGATACAGCAAGCGCATTGCCGAGCAACTCACGTCTTGGTATGCCAACCGCAGTCGCGGAGATTGGGTAAGCGTTCGATTTGGCAACGTTTTGGGCTCTCGTGGATCGATGTTGCCCGCCTTCCGTGCCCAGGTCGAGGCCGGCGGGCCAATTACGGTTACCCATCCCGACGCCACCCGCTACTTCATGACCCCGCAGGAAGCGTGTCAGCTCGTCATCCAAGCCGGCGCTGTTGGGCATCGCGGCGAGGCCCTCGTGCTCGACATGGGGCAGCCGGTGCGGATCCTCGACGTCGCGAAGCGGTTGGTGGCAAACGCTGGCGAACCAATAGACATCGTCTTCACCGGCCTTCGTCCCGGTGAGAAGATGCACGAAGACCTGATCAGCGTTGGAGAACTCGATATTCGTCGAGCGCATCCGCTGATCTCGCACGTCGCGGTGCCAGCGTTCCGGCCAACCCAGCTCGGTCTGTTCGACAACAGTACGAACGACAATGCACGGAACTCGATGCGAGAGCTTTCTCAGCGAGTCCCGTTCAGCTCGCGCGAGAGTGCGGCGAAGCCCATCGTTCTATGACACGATCAGGGGCATGTTCGTCATAACGGGTGGCCAAGTCGTGTCGTCATCGGGGGCAACTCCCGCCGACGTGCTCATCGAGGGAGAAAAGATCGTTGCCCTGGTATCGCCGGGGAGCGATGTTTCCGTTCGCGCTCAGGAGTCGGCCGAACGGGTCGTCGATGCGTTGGGGTGTTATGTGCTTCCCGGCGGTGTTGATTCGCACGTGCATCTGCAACTCGAAATGACACCTGAGGCCACGTCGTCTGACACCTTCGCAACCGGGACCGCGGCTGCGGCGTGGGGCGGAACGACGACCGTTGTGGACTTTGCTGGGCAGCTCAGCGGCATGCATGTTCGCGACGCTGTCGAAACCCGCCACAGCGAAGCCGACGGCCAGTGCGCCATCGACTATGCATTCCATCTCGCGATGGGCCAGGTGGATGACGAGTCGTTACGTGAGATGAGCGCCGTTATGGACGAGGGCATCACGAGCTTTAAGTACTTCATGGCCTATCCGGGTGCGTGGTACAGCGATGATGGCCAGCTGATCTCTGCGATGTACCGAGCCGCCGACCTCGGCGCCATGGTGATGATGCACGCTGAGAACGGTTTGGCGATCGATGTCTTGCGCGCTCGTGCAGTGGCGGCGGGAAAGACCGACCCGGTATGGCACGGAAGAACCCGTCCGGCTCGTCTCGAAGCTGAGGCAGTTCATCGAGCGGCTGCGCTTGCTTCGGTGGCTGAAGCGCCGCTGTACATCGTGCACCTTTCGTCTGCCGAGGCCCTCGAGCAGGTGTCGATCGCTCGTCGAAGCGGTCAGAACATCTTTGCGGAGACGTGCCCGCAGTACCTGTATCTTTCGATCGAGGAGCATCTCGACCAACCGGGCATTTCGGGCCGCCGACACATCTGCTCCCCGCCGCTTCGACCGAGCGACGGGCAGTCGAGCCTGTGGGCAGGGTTGCGCAACGATGATTTGGCTGTGGTGGCAACCGACCACTGTCCGTTTTGTGACAACGAGAAGTTGCTCGGCGAGGATTTCACCGGGGTTCCAAACGGTCTGGGATCAATCGAGCACCGGATGGACCTCATTCATCAAGGTGTTGTTGCCGGCGAGCTCAGCTTGGCCCGATGGGTCGAGACCTGTTCGACCACGCCGGCTCGGATGTTTGGGATGTATCCCCGGAAGGGCGTGCTCGCTCCTGGTTCAGACGCAGATGTCGTGATCTACGATCCAACCGTTGGTCATACGCTCGGGGCGGCATCGCACCATATGCAGATCGACAACTCGGCCTGGGAGGGCGTTGAGGTGACCGGTCAGGTGCGCAGTGTCTTGTGTCGGGGATCGTTCGTGATCGACGAGCGGACGTTTGTCGGTCGCCCTGGACACGGACGTTTTGTTCAGCGGGATCGGTCAGAACTGTTGATCTGACGCGCCGGCACGCCAGCGACTGTCGTATCTGGGGCGACATCGACCGACACGACCGCACCAGCTCCAATGACGGCCCGGTCGCCAATGGTTACTCCGGGAAGAAGTGTGGCACCGGCTCCGATGAATACTTCATCGCCGATCTGTGCAGCGCCTGTGATGGTTGCGTGCGGGCAAACCGTCACGTAGTCGCCAAGGTGACAGTCGTGCGAGATCGACGCGCCGATGTTGACGTGGCTGTGGCGTCCAATGGTCACGTTGGTTGTGACGATCACGTTCTGCGCGAGCACGGCCCCGGTTCCGAGCGAAACGGTGGAACCAACCAGAGCGCTCGGGTGAATGATTGCGTCCGCAGGCCGTTGGAGCGTTTCGTCAATCGCTCTGCGGATGTGGGGATAGCCAACACCGATATGGAGGTCGACGTCTCGTCCGTCGAGCGCCGCACGACCGCCAAGAAATCGCATTCCAGACCGGGCGAGAAGTACTCGGTCGGGTTCGTTGTCGTCGATTACGCCGAGGAGACTGACGTCGCTGGATTGCTGGGCGACATCGCGGATGATGTCGGCGAGTTCCCTGCCGTGCCCGCCGGCTCCGAGAACAACGACCTGTCGAACACGCTGTCGCTGCGCTTGGACGATCGTTATTTCGGGGACGTCGGGTTCTGGACGACGAGGACGGTTGGTTCGAACTGACGTCATAGGAGATCCATCGATTCTGCGAGTGGGGCGATTGCGTCGATGTGCTCGGACCGTTGGGTCGACGTGCTCGTTCGTAACGAGATCTCGTCGAGGTCGAGGACCGCTGCCTGGCTCTCGACAAGGACACGGTCATTGATTGCATGGCCGTCCACGCCGTCGCCGGCGATCACGGTCGATGCCGTTCGACCAAGAATGTCGACATAGCGACGAAGCGACGGTTTGGTTGCCCATTCGACGTCGAACACGAAACGTTCGTCCCACGTGAGGGCGTTTCGTCCATTGACCTGTGCGAGTCCGGTGAGACCGGGGCGGACGAGGTGTCGATCGAGCTGTGCCGGCGACAGCGCTGAGAGCTGTGAGGGAAGCATTGGGCGCGGGCCGACGAGACTCATTGATCCGTCCAACACATTGAGGAGCTGTGGCAGCTCGTCGAGCGACGTTCTGCGTAGTACCGCACCGATGCGGGTGATCCGGTTTGGGTCGGGGATCAGTGGGTTGTTGCCGTTGCGCATCGATCGAAACTTGCGCATCGAAAAACTGCGACCGTCTCGCCCCACTCGCTCTTGACAAAACAGGATCGGAAATCCCGACGTAAGGAGTACGGCCAACGCAATGAGCACAAACGCTGGTATCCACAGGGGCGCCGCCACCGCGATCAGGGCTAGATCCATGCAGCGAAGCAATCGTGTGGTGCGCACGGTACTCACGAGAGCGAGGTCGACGATTCGGAGGTGGTCGACAGGTCGAGGTCTGGTTGGCCAACGACGGTGCGCATCCAATCGATGGTCTCGGTGAGTCCGGCCGTGAACTCCTTCGGCTCAATGTCGGCGATGAGCGATCGCAACAATGAACAATCAGCCTGGGAGTGCGGCACGTCACCGACACGATTGGCGACGTTCTGGACGACCAGAGGCTGATCGACCTGTTCGGCGATGAGCGCCAGGACTTCGTTGAGCGTGATGCGTGAGCCGAAGGCAAGGTTGACCGGGTCCGCCGACGAGACCTCGTTTTCGAGCGCCTGTCGAATGGTGTTGCACACGGTCGACACGTGGGTGAAGTCTCGGGACTGGGTTCCATCGCCGTGCACGGTGATCGTGGCGCCGCGCAAAGCGGCGTCGACGAACGCGGGGATAACGGCTGCGTACGCGTGGCCCGCAGGTTGGAGAGGGCCGAACACATTGAAGAAACGGAAGGCGAGCGTCGGGATGTTGAACGAGGATCGATAGGCGAGGGCGTACGCCTCGGCAGCGAGCTTGGACGCAGCGTACGGGCTCATTGGACGCGTAGCCGCGCTCTCTCGCTTTGGTAGCTCAGGGTTAGCCCCATACACCGACGAGGACGACGCCATAACCACATGGCGACCTCCAGCGGCTCTCGACGCTTCGAGAACGTTGAGCGTGCCTGAGGCATTTGCCTGATGGCTGGCGATCGGAGCGTCCAGCGACCGAGGCACCGACGAACGTGCTGCGAGGTGCACGATTGCATCGCTGTCGAAGGCGAGTGCTGTCAGCAAGTCGATGTCGAGGATGCTGCCGCGACGAAACTCGACATCTTGCCCTTCGAGATTGGACAGCCGACCGGTTGAGAGGTCGTCGACGATGGAGACGTCGTGGCCGTTCGAGAGGAGCTCTCGCGTGAGGTTGGCGCCAATAAATCCGGCGCCTCCAGTGATCAAAACTCGCATTGGTTCTCGCTCTCCTACGTCATGGCCCTGTGCGGATTGGGCGCTATGGCCTATCGGCCAAAAGACCTATGAGTTCAGGCTTTCGATCGAGATAGGGAGGTAGGAAATGAGTCGAGCCCTCGAGGCTACGAGGGAAGGTGGCGTCGGTGTTTGGGGTCTGGGCAGCGACGGAAGCCGTCGCGAACCGCGTCGAGGTTGGTTCGCAGATGCCAAAAGGCAAGAGTCGGCGAGCGCCGGACCTGGACCAGGGGTTTGAGCACCAGGCGCAGACCAATGGTGAGCGACAGTCCCGCCCAGGCGCGGTCGCGCCGGAGAATTCTGATCAGATTTCGGTGTCGATAGAAGTGCCGCCATGATGGTTCGGCCAGTGGCGTGAACCAACCCGTTGGCTCCCGCACAGGAGCGACGGATCGGTAAAGGGCGGAGGCGACCCGCAGCGAATACCCGTGGGCCCTCAGTCGTCGGCCAACATCGAGCTCCTCGAATCCCCAGAAGAGGCCTTCATCAAATCCCGATACCTCGCGAAGGGCTCCGAATCGGTAGCAGGGAAACCAGCCTCCGTGGAGATGATCGGCCTCTTCGCTGTCTGGGCCGTGTGCGAGTTCCGGGTGCTGCGGGCGCGGCGAGATCATGCCCGTTCTCTCGTTGAGCACCCCACCACGTAGGCCAACGCCAGCTACGGTTTCATCGGCGAGCTCGACCTCGGCGAAGGCGCTGAGGTCTTCGAGCAATGTGTCTGTAGCCGGCGGGTCGTCGTCATCGAATGTGATGAATAGATCGTCCGGCTGGGCCACTCCCACAAGACGTTGCTGGGCGAGCGCGAACGCTCCGGCAGGTCCCGGGTTGTCGGGGGCGCCGAGTATTTCAACGGTGACGCGATTGGAGATTGGGTGCTTGGTCACCAGGTCGATGACGTGATCGTCGGCGTCGTTGTCGACGACGACGAGATGGTCGAGTGGGCGGGTCTGGCTATCGAGACGGTTGAGCATTTCGACGAGGTCGCTCGATCGTCGATAGGTGCATAGCGCTCCGTAGAGGTCTGCCATCAGAGCACCATGAATCTGGCTCGGATGCTGCCAACGATGTGTCCGAGTCGATTCCCAGCGACCCAGGCGAGCTGTGGACGAAGTTCGCGCCGTATCGCTCGTGGACTATTGAGCGCGAGCCACGCCCACGATCGTGCTCCAGCGATGCGGGGTACCCGTTCGCCGAGGGACTCGTTGACTCGGCGCGCAATTTCGGGTCGGAACTGGCCGTACAGAAACCCCTGTCGCCACAGGGCTTTGGCGGTTTGGCGGTAGCGGTAGTGCACAACTCCATCATCGGCGCGAACAATGTTGTGTCCGCTCGTTTTTGCTCGCAGCGACCACTCCATGTCCTCACCGGTCGTGAGCGTCTCGTCCAATGGGCCAATCGCATTCCAGGCGCTACGCGTGACGCCCATGTTCCCGGCATGTGCGATTGGAAAGAGACCATAAAAGCTGGCGGGACCGTTTCCGGTTCCACGTCCGGCTTGCTGAACGTCGGTATTGAGCTCGGTGACGTCGAGCATGCCCGTGACCACGGGGCTGCTGGCGAGCGCATTCGACATGGTCTCGACCCACTGTGGGCTCACGAGGTCGTCCGCGTCGCAGAAGAGAAGTTTGTCGGAGCGTGCCAGAGCAACTCCATGGTTTCGGGCATACGCCGCACCCTGGGCTCTCGTAGCGCTGCCGACGGTGACGTTGCTGCGATGTTTTACGGCCTCGAGTAACTCTGGCGTGTCATCGGTCGAGTTGTTGTCGATGAGTACGAGTTCGGCTCCGGTCAGATCGATCTGGGGGAGGAGCCGTTCCAATTGATCGTTCAACGTGTCGCCGACGTTGTAGCACGGCATCACGATCGAGGCGGTCGGCCCGACGGTGGGGTCCATCGTCATCGTTGCCTGTACTGCTGAAGTTGTGCGCGAGCGACGCCCACTCGTATGCCCGCAACGTAGGCAAGCCGGGCTCGGCCCGCTTGGGTTGCGAGCAAGTGTGGGTGGGTGCCGAGCCATGCCCACGATCGCAAAATTCGCTTGTGGTCGGTGGGCGGTGTGTCCGGTAGCGCGCGGCGAAGACGATGCTGCACTTCACCCCAGCCGGCGGCTTGGCGGTATATGGAACGGAGGCCCGAACGCATGCGGTAGTGCACGATTGCATTTTCGGCAAAGCCCATCGAGATGCCGGCGTGATGCAGGCGCATCGAGAGTTCGGCGTCTTGGCCGCGCAGATAGGTCTCATCGAACCCGCCCAACTCGTCAAAGACCGCTCGCCGAATTCCTAAGTTGCACGAACTGAGAACAGGGAAGAGGCCATCGAAGCGTGGAAGGTCGTTCACCGCGTGGAGCTGGCCGCGGGAGCCAACGACCCAATCGGGATTGAGCTTGTCGAACTCGAGCTTGCCACCCACCGCCGGGGTGTGGTCGAGGGCGGCGCTGACCGAACGTACCCAGGATTCGTGCACGACATCGTCGGCATCACAGAACGCAACGTAGTCATAGGTGCTTACGTCGACGCCACGATTTCGTGCGTGTCCGGCCCCCGAAACCGAGCTGGCGTCGACGACGCGGACATCGATGTCTGAGTGATCGAACCGGTTGGCTTCGGCCACGGTGCGGTCGCTGGATCCGTTGTCCGCAACGATGATCTCTCCGCCGTCTGGCCATGGCTGCGATACGAGCGCGTCGAGCTGATCGGCGAGGGTTTCCTCGGCATCCTTGGCTGCGATGACTACCGAAAGCGGGCTGCTCATAGAACCCCGCTTCTTGCGTTCTGGGAGCGAATGGTCCTGCCGACGGCGTCGAGGAACTCACCAACGATGTGGTCGGTCTGTACTTCTTTTCGCTCGGCGAATTGGAATGCCTGCTGTTCGTACCGGCGATAGGCGACCGGGTCTTGCCAGAGGGTGCTGATGGCGTCGGTCCAGCCGTTCTCGTGATCGACGATGATCCCGCCGGGGCCTACCGATTCAACCAACCCGGGAAGGTTGCTGGCAATTACCGGAATTCCGTTGCTCAAGGCCTCGAGAATCGTCCGCGGGCGGTTATCGATGCGGTGTGGGGCGAGCACGATCGCTGCGTCGCGAAAGACCTCGGCTGGAGAGTCGACCCGTTGCCGGAAACACACGTTTGGGTGGCGACTCAAGATGCCGTCCACGTGTGCACGTTCGGTGGTGGTGAGCTTCCACGATTCCTGTAGGACGAACTCGATAGTGCGGAAGTTTTTGGCGAGGTCCTCGACGACATCGACGCCGTGTTCTCGCCTCGGGTTTACGAGAACGATGCGTTCTCGCGTCGAGTTCACGCGAGCGTCAGCGAGTTCCACGATCGAGGGAACGAACGCCGCATCGACGCCATAGTTTCCTGCTCCTGCGGCCAGCGTCTTACTGTTCGCAATCACGCCAGCATGATGCCCCGAGTCCAGGTGCGTCAGCGCGGTTTCCTCTCGGAGGTATAGGACGGCGGGCAATTCGAGTTCTTCGCACGTCTTGCGAATTTGTCGCCACGTCGGTCGGGCGATACTCGAGCCAATGACGATGTCGGGCTTAAACGAAACGGCGATGTCCGGGAACGCGTTCTCCGGGGCCGGGGTCACGAGCACATCACCGGGAATTCGATGGGCAGTGCGGCCGGGGAAGGATCGGAGCCAGGATGCTGAGTCGCCGAGTACCCGACGGTTCTTGAAACGGACCGAGGCGTCCCACAGTTGTTCGTGCAGGAACCGAGTGACGGTCGCTCCCGTTGCGTTGTCGACGAGCATCATCGTCTGCACGCCACGTCGTCGTAGGGCAGTGTTGAGCGAGCGCTGGCTGCGGCCCGATCCGCCTCCAGTGGTCGATGAAACGAACAACACCCGCAGAGGTTGAGGGTCCGTTGGAGATGGAGGTGAGGGGCGCTCTGGGGTCACCTGCTCCAATCGGTGGGTCGAACGAACTATTGAGCCGCGAGCGCGATCCTGGCCTAGAAGAGTTCGATATCGCCAGGTTGCCAGTGCAGCGAGTCGGGCTTCGGCGCGCGTGTTATCTCACGAATGGCCAGTTTGGGGCCAAGTCGTTCAATGCTGATGGTGCGGCGAACTCCCGCTGTACAAATGCAGTAGTCGGCGTCGGTCTCGGCCAGCGTGTCGCGAACAATGGTGCGGGCATCGTCGATACTCGGGGTGCCCAGCAACTCAGCTACGACCAGCTCTCGGCTTGGGCCGCGTTGGCGAAGGCGCACCACTGCTCCGGTCGTATGCGGGCCTGGTACAAAGCGGTACTCGATTGGGCCTGAGCTGTATCGCCACAGCAGCGTCTCGAACGTGTGGTCGGTGCGGAGGAACTCATCGCGTGAGACGAGCAGCCCAGGTTCGAGGCCGGCGATGCCCTCGGCGACCGATTGCCCAAGCTTGGGCGTGGGGATGGAGGGTTTGTTGGCCGCTGTCCTGCTCTTGAGCATTCGGCCTGCGGCTTGCGGGGAACGCATTTTGTAGCCGAGCGGAACCGAGCCGGCCTGCTCCCAACCCATCTTCAGATACCCGGGGAGGCTTTTGGCGTTGGGTGTATTGAAGATGAAGCCGACGTCCTCGGAGCGGAGTTGGGAAACTCCGGCTTCAGTGAGCGCTCGGAAGAGCCCGCGCCCCTGTGCGTCGGGCCGGGTCGCGGTATCGACAGCTCGGGCTGCGGAGAGCGTTTCGGTTTCACTGGCGAAGCGCCAACGCATAAACGGACGAACAGCCAAGATCTCGCCAGCTTCGACAGCGACGAGAAGTGCCGAATGCCCAAATGCATTGTCGAGGTGTTTCCATCGAAACAATGCTTCATCGAATTCGGGATCGGCCCAACCAAGCGCCGAGCTGCACACGTTGATGATCTCCTCGATGTCAGCGCCCGTGGCGGCGCGTATGTCGACGTTGTCCAAGGTCATGGCGAGATCGTAGTGAGTCATATGGCTCAGCTTTGGGAACCGGTCGCCGACTAGCTCTTTCATGGGGACCACCGCCACAACAACGACCTCGTCGATCTCGACCGGGCGTCGCGCTGCAAAGCGTCTCGCATTGGTTGTTGACAGTGTCCGTCCATCGCCCAACGGGGCTGTTGTTCTGGCGTATCACCGAGTTGGAGCTCGCACCGTAAGCCCAGTGGATCTGCCAACGGAGCTGTTTCGCCGACAAATGGCTCACCTGCGCGCTGCGATGTGTGTCGAAGCGCTCGATACGGTCGTCGACAATCTTGAGTCGGGTATGACCACAACGAACTCGGTGGCACTGACCGTTGATGACGGCACGGCAGACTTCGTCGACGTCGCGCTGCCCATCCTGCTCGAGTTTCAGCTTCCAGCGACGCTTTACCTGTCGACTGGATTCGTCGATTCCCGAAAGAGCTACCCGGCCAACGGGCGTCCGGTTTCCTGGGCTGGTTTGCGCGATGCATTGTCGACCGGTCTGGTGACGATCGGTGCCCATACGCACAACCACGTCTTGCTCGATCGCTGTTCGGTCGCTGTTGCCACCGAAGAGCTCGACCGCTGCAATGAGCGAATCGAGGACGAGCTCGGCATGACGCCGCGGCACTTCGCATATCCGAAAGCCGTCCCGGCTCGGGTCGATATCGAAGCGCTCGTGCGTGCGCGCTACCGCAGTGCAGCGGTCGCGGGAACTCGATCCAATGTTCCCGGGGCAACCGACCTGTTTCGGTTGTATCGCTCGCCCATCCAGAACGCTGACGGCTGGGAGGGCTTTAGTCGGAAGGTGAACGGCGGTATGCGAACCGAGGATGACATTCGACGGGTGATTAACGTCGCCCGATATCGAGGTAAAGCATCGTGACCGACCTGTCGTACCGGCCGCCACGGCTGCTTCACCTCACGACCACGGCGATCAGCCTCGACTGGCTGCTCGGCCCACAACTCGATGCCTTCGCCGCGGCGGGTTATGCGCTCACCACGGTGTCTGCTCCTGGACCCCACGTCGACGCAATTCTCGAACGTGGACATCGCCACATCGCCATCCCATCGCTGTCGCGTTCGATGGACCTTCGCTCGGATCGGCACGCATGGTCCGAACTGCGAGCGGTGTTCGAGAAGGTACGACCCGACATCGTGCACACCCACAACCCCAAGCCCGGAGTGCTCGGCCGAATGCTCGCGCGACGGTGCCAGGTGCCGATCGTGGTGAACACGGTGCACGGCCTGTTCGCTCAGCCGACCGATCCTGTTGCCAAACGCGCTGTTGTGTACGGTGCCGAACGACTTGCGGCGGCATGCAGCCAAGGCGAACTGGTCCAGAACGTCGAAGACGTGGAGCTTCTGCGCTCGTTGGGTGTCCCCGCCGAACGGGTTCACCTCCTCGGCAACGGCATTGACCTCGATCGGTTCGCTCCGTCGGCGTCCAAGAGTCGAATGGCTCGAGCTCGGCGCCGCAAGCTGGGCATCGCTCCGAGCACGACCGTCGTAGGAATGGTCGGTCGTTTGGTATGGGAGAAGGGCTATCGAGAGTTCTTCGAGGCTGTCGAGCGGCTGCTTTGTGACGATCTCGATATCGCGATCATCGTCGTTGGACCGACCGAGCCGGGCAAGGCCGGTGCCGTCGACCAAGAAACGATCGATGCAATGGCTGAGCGAGGTGTGCATTTCCTCGGCTCACGAACCGACGTGGACGTGATGCTCGCGCTCTTCGACATCTTTGTCTTGCCATCACATCGAGAGGGATTTCCACGCGCAGCTATGGAAGCGAGCGCAATGGGCGTGCCGGTGGTATCGACCGACGTCCGCGGATGCCGTCAAGTCGTCGATCATGGCACGACGGGTTTGCTCGTCGAACCGCGATCTCCCATCGCGTTGGCTTCGGCGATCCGAACGCTGATCGACGACCCGGCGAAACGGAACTCGATGGGTCGGGCTGCTCGTGCACGTGCGGCCGCCGAGTTTGATCAAGAGCGCGTGATTGCCCGAACCTTGGGCCTGTACCGTTCTTTGCTCGACGATGCAGGTATTGCTCAACCGCGTCCGGCGATAGAGCGGTACACCGCTTCGATCGACTTGGTTGCGACCGAGGCATCGAAGCCGGCGGCTGCGACCGCAGCTGCCTGACCCATTTGCGATCGAAGTTCGGTATCTGCGGCGAGTTGTTCCCACGCTCTACTGACGGCGGGAGCGTCATCGATGTCGACGAGAATGCCGTTCGTCCCGTCGAGAACCGCTTCGGGTATGCCACCTGCTCGGGTCGCCACCACAGGAATTCCGAGGGCGAATGCTTCCATGAGCGAAACCGGCTTGCCTTCGTGGCGTGAGGTGAGCGTAAAAATATCGAACGCACTCATCACCTCGGTCGCGTCGTCACGATAACCGAGCACCTCGACAACAGACTCGAGTCCGCGTTCGCGGACGGCGTTACGGAACGCCGCTTCGCCGGGACCTTGGCCAACGACGAAGAACCGGACGTCGGAGCGCCGCTCGTTGAGCTGGTCCGCCGCGTCGAGAAATACGTCGTAGGCCTTTTCCGGGCGAAAGTTTGCGACGATGCCGATGATGATCGACGAATCCGCCGAATCTCCAAGGAGCCGGGCGCGCATCTCGGGTCGTTTCGTGCGGAGCCCGATCAGCGGAGCGAGCGGAACGCCATGATCGAGAACGTCGGTGGTGGAGTGCAGCGATGCGCTCATCGATTGGCGGACGTCCTCGGACACGGCGATCCGTGCGGTATCGCGGGCTGCGGTAAGCCGATTGCCGAAGCGGGTAAGCCAATGGTGTCGTGGCCAGCGGTTGTGTTCTGTCGTCAAGACGGCCGCGTCGAGTGCGGTCATGGTGACCAGGGCTCGGGCGGCGATGGCCAGAACAGGGGAGTGGACGTGAATCACGTCTGGAGCGATCGCGGTGAGTTTCTTGCGAAGCGCAAACGGCCAAAACCGGCCACCGCCGATTAGATGGCTCGTTGCTCCCGCTGCCTCGACAGCGGCGACGAGGTGGTTCTTGTGACCCACGAGCCGAAGGACGGTGTAGTCGATGTCAGGATCAGCGGTTTCGAGCTGATTGACGATAAGTCGCTCCGCCCCGCCGGGCCCAAGCCCCTTGATTAGGTGAACCACGCGCAACGTCTCGCGATGTGGGCTGTTCGTGGCCTCGGATGTGGTGTGGGGTGTATGGCTCATGGGAAAGGGGGGCCGTTTGACTTACGAATCTTGCTATTTGGCCGATTGAACGGAGAACCTCTGCACACCTGTCGTGCAGCGGGTTAATCGAGGTGTACACAAAGCCATGGAAAACCGTGTTGTTCGCGACGATCGTCTTGACGAATCCTCGCACGCTACGCAGATGTATGGGGCGACCGAGGATGTCCTTGGTCCTGTGACGCATGCAGATCGGGGGGCCGGTGTGCTCGAAGATCCGCTCGGTCCGCTCCGTAATATCCTTCGTCGTTGGCGGATGCTGGTCCTCTTCTTGGCCGTTGGCGGGTTGCTCGGTTGGCTTTCGGGCGTCGTTGCGACGGAGGCGGATACCGCTCCGGTCGCCATCGACCATTACCAGGCCAAGCACGTACTCGTTCTCGATAGCAACGTTCCGGACACCCAAGCAATCCTCGGCGTTCGGAACCTAAACGTGCTCGCCAAGCGGATCACAATCGGTGAAGTTCCAAACGCCGTTGCGGAGTCGGTCGGCGTCACCCCGACCGCTGCGGCCACACAAATTCGTGTCCTGATCCGGTCGGATAGCGAATCGCTCGACCTCGTCGCGATCGGCACGACGCCGGCTCAGGCCGAAGCGCTCGCGGACGCATACGCAACCGAGTTGCTCCGATACCTGAACGCAGAGGCCGAGCAATACGCTGCGGACGCGATCGCTAGCGCTGAATCTCGTCTCGCCGAAGCCGAGGCCAACCTCGCAGCGACACGCAACAACCTTCGAATTGCTCGTGCCGCCGAAGACGAACGAACCGAGAACCTTCTCGTGCAGGACGAGCAGCAGTTCATCAGCGCTCGAATTATCGCGAATGCAGCCGTGCTCGAAGCCCGCGCTGACGGGGTGCCGATCGTTCCGATCGAGTCGCTGCAGAGCGCTGCTGGTAAGTCGGCGGTTATCTCGCAGGACCGTTTTGGCGAACTCATCGACAACGCATCGATTGGACAGAACATCGAAGCGCTCTTCGGTGATGATGTTGAATCGCAGTCCGATACGGGTGCACTCTCTGCCGTCAGTAGTCGACTTCCCAACGGCATGTTGCCGCGGGTTGGGAGCGGTGCACTTCTTGGTCTGCTCGCTGGAGTCATCATTGCGATGGTCCTCAACCGCCTCGACAACCGCGTTCGGTCGAAGCGTCAGGTAGAGGCGCTGCTCGATCTGCCGGTGATCGCCGAGGTGCCGTCTCTCGCCCGCACACACAAGCGTGCTGCTGAAATGCATGCGCGAGAAAATCCGCGCAGTCGGTTCGCCGAGCAATATCGAGCGATCGCATCGACGCTGAGCTACGCCCGCAGGTCCCGTCGCACGACCGGTCAGGTCGTGCTCGTGACCTCGCCTGGTCCTTCCGAAGGCAAGACCACAACCGTTGCCAACCTCGGTGCGATGTTGGCTGAAGCTGGCGAGCGTGTGCTGTTGATGAATTGCGACTTCCGGCGCCCCCGTTTGCATGTCTTGACCGGCTCTGAGTATCAGCCAATGGATCTCAACAAGACGCAGATTCCTGATGTGGAATTGATCTCGAACGTGGTGGAGAACAGCGACGCGCTCCCGACCGAAGTTATCGCGGCACAGCGGTCGGTGATCAAGAAGGCGATGAAGTTGTACGACCTCATCCTGATCGACACCGCGCCGTTGCTCGCGACCAATGACGCAGTAGACCTGCTCGACCTCGTCGACGATGTCGTGCTCGTGATGCGCGCTGGAAAGACGACCATGCACGCAGCGGATCGTGCTGCGGAGATCCTCGATCGCCGCCGGGCCCATGTTCTCGGCGTGGCGATCACCGATGTCGACGCTCGCCATTCCGCTGACTACTACTACTACGGCGGTTACTACGAAGAGCGCCCGGTGGTCGAAACCGGCCGATTCTCCTGGTTCCGGCGTCGTGCAGATATCGACCTCTCCGATGATGTTGTGGACCTCGTCGACTCCGAGAACGAACTGTCGTCGACCGGCGCCAAGAAGTAGACGATGGGCAACGGTCCGACGCGCATCGTGCCGCGTCCGAGTGAACGAATGGCAGGTCCGCGTGGCCGTGCCAGCACGGTGGATCTTCGTGACCCTGGTTCACGGTCTCGCGAGCTGCCCAAAACATCGCGCCCCGCTGGCCTCAGTGGTCGTGATCGATCACTTCGCTCAAGCTTCTTGACGTTGGCCGGTGTGAGTGCGGGCGCGGCAGCTGTTTCGTTTGGATTTCTTGGACTGACCGGGCGAGCGGACACGACACCGGGCCTCGTCGTCGCTCCCGTGTTGACCACGATTGCGTTGGTCTTGATCAACCGCTGGGTTCGTCCGCGACTGGGCGATGTCACCGCCGCCATCCTCGTGGCCGGCTTTGGGCTTCGTATGCTCGGCGCAGTTCCACGTCTTCTCGGTGGAGCTGACTCGCCGGTGTACTACCGAGAGGGGGTGCGTATCGCGGTTGCGCTTCGCAACTTCGACTTCGGCGTAGATACCGGCCGTGCAATCCCGGGTACCGGATCTGTTCGCTATTTCACCGGCGTCGTCAACGTCGCCACCGGGTCCACGTACATTGCGACATTTCTCCTCTTTGCGTCGATCGCGTTCGTTGGTCAGGTCTTCTTCTTGATGGCGACCGAGCGTGCGCTGAATCCAAAGCAGTTTCGCGTTCTGGCGATCGGGCTGATGGTTTCTCCGACGCTCGCGTATTGGCCGTCTTCGGTCGGCAAAGAGAGCCTGTCGTTGCTGGGCATCGGCCTCGGAGCGTTCGGTGCGGCAAAGCTGTATGACCGCCACTGGCACGGTTTGTGGTTCGTGCTGCTCGGGAGTTTCTCGGTCGGCATGGTGCGTCCGCACGTCGCAATGGTTCTCCTCATTGGACTCTTCGTCGGTCTACTGGCCCGACGCCATCACACCCGTGGTCGAATCGCTACCCACCTCACCTTCCTCGGCCTCATTTTGGTCGCGTCGATGGTTACGGCCGGCGCTTCGGCGACGCTGTTTGGTCTCGAGAGCTTCGACGGTGTGTCCGACGTCAACGCTGCGCTTGACTTTGCCCAGCAACGCACCTCCCAGGACGAGGCGCAGTTCGTCGCAGCGCGCGTGCAGAATCCACTCGATTATCCGTGGGCGGCGCTGACGGTGCTCTTTCGGCCGTTCCCTTGGGAAGCAGATTCTGCCGCCTCCTTGGTGAGTGCAGGGGAAAGCGCGCTGATCTTCTTGTTCTTGTTGCGAGCCCTCCCGGGCCTGTTCAACAGCGCCGGCCAGTTGGTGCAACGCGGACAGCTGTTGTACTCGGTCGCGTTCACCGCCGTGTTCGTCTATGTGTTCTCCGCTATTGGCAACTTCGGTATTCTCAGCCGACAGCGGGCGCAGGTGACGCCGTTCATCTTGCTCTTCATCGCGTTTGGTCTTGGTGCCGAACACGTTCGAAACAGTCGCCGGCGATCGGCGCCGGAGCGACGGCGATGATTCAACGATCTCCGCGCGTGTGTTGGGGCACGATCGGCGACGACCTGCTGTTGTGGTCGGTCGATGACCGTCGACTCCACGTCCTGAACTCGACCGCCGCGAACGTTTGGCTGCTCGCCGATGAGCCAACAACCGTCGATGCCATGGTGGCCGAGCTCGCCTATAGCTATGGCATCGATGCCGAGCAGATCGCCGATGATGTCGCCGGCCTCGTGGAGCGATTCCTCGATGCTGGTTTGTGTGTCGACCCTGACGTCGTGGGCCTTCGTCCGCCGCCCGTCCCGGTCGATGAGGTCTCGTGGCCAATCGATCGATCAGCGATGCATCTTGGTCCGTTTCGGGCGATGGGCGTTCCTTTGTTTCTCGAGGTTGACGACGAGCTGCTGCGCAACGAGTTGTCCCGCATCCTCGATCCACTGCGAGATGACACCATCGACCTAAGCGGTGACCGGAGCGGTCACCTCATCGGCCTGCGGATGGTCTGTGAAGATGGGATCTGGCAACTGACCAGCAATGGTCGGTCGGTCTCTCGAACGTCCAGCCGACCGCGAGCACTTCGTGCAGCGCTGAGCGAGTGCAACGCTGCGCCGTTGCGAATGCTTCGTTCCGCGGTGGTCTTCCACGCAGCAGCCGCCGACCTTGGAGACGGTCTTGTGTTGTTCCCGGGCGTGAGCAACGCCGGAAAGTCAACGCTCGTTACCCAGCTGGTCCGGCGAGGACACGAGTACCTGACCGATGAGGCTGTGGCTGTCGGCGTCGACTCGTTGCACGCCATTCCGTTTCACAAGGCGATCTGCATCGAAGAAGGGTCGCAGCACCTCCTGCCCGAGTTGTCGCCAGCTGCCGGACTTACGGCGACATGGGATGTCGACCCGCGCACCGTTGGTCCGGGTCGCTTGTCACCGGGTGGCATGATCCGCGCAATCGTGTTTCCGACGTTTCGCGCTGGCGGTAGCACCGAGGTGCGCCCGCTCGAGCCATTCGAGGTCATGCAGAAGTTGATCTCGAATGCGTTCGACTTCGACCGCGTTGGACAGCCTGCATTTGACGCGATGATTCGCCTTGCTAACGCATTGCCGGCCTATGAATTCGCCCATGCCGGTGGGGATGGGCCGTTGCAAACCTTGGAGAACCTGTTCGGTCGTCGGCGCGGAGCCGGAGCCGGCGACGCCGCCGCTGCGTAGCTTTCGTCGCCGATGATCGGCGACGTTGGGTTACCCCGTCAGTCGCGAATTGCTCGACGGTCGTGAGGTTGCACGTTCGACTCGCCGAGGGCTGCGGCGAGTTCCTCGCGTTCGGCCTTGCGTGCTCGCTTTGTTTGGTATTGGTTCTCGTCAGCAGCCCGCAGTAACGCACTTCGGCTGTCGATCTCGTCGTTGGCAAAGGCAATGCCGCACGAGATTGAACGCGGTGCCCCCGAGCCCGCCGATCGGGCGAAGAGACGCTCGATCATGTCCGAGACGTCATGTGCCGTCAGCAGCGCTCCACCATCGATGACCATGCAGAACTCGTCGCCACCGATTCGGCACACCGTCGTGCGCTCGGGATCTCGGATAGCTCCACGAAGCGCTGCGGCCGCATCGATCAGGAGGCGATCCCCAGCGTGGTGTCCCAGGGTGTCGTTAATAACTTTGAGGCCATCGACGTCGCACATGATCAGCGCACTATCGATTCGTTCGAGTGGCGGCCGAGTAAAGATCTGGTCGAGCACTCGATAGAGCTCGTGGCGATTGGCTAGACCGGTGAGCTGGTCCCGCAGCGCCATCTGCTCCATCTCGGCCCAATGAGTTGTGCTGGAGACCGCAACCGCTGCTTCGCCAGCGATATGGCGCAGAATGCTGAGCTCGTGCGCATCGAAGGGCGGTTGGTCGACGCGGCGGGTGGCGACAACGACGCCCCACGCTTCGCTGTTCGTCATGATCGGAACGATCATTTCGTGGACCGGTCCTTCGTCGTCACCATCGAGCGCTCGGCTGAGCGTCACTCCGGCGCGAAGCTCGGCCTGCATCGTGAACTCTCGGAGGTCATCGAGTCGTTCGAGGGGGAGCGGCGGTTCTTGGCCATCGGTTGCTCGCGCTGACGGTTCGGATTCGAGGTGCGTGCTCGTCAGTCCAACGATGAGGACTTCTGCGGCCGAGACGGTGCGCTGTGCGGTTTCGGCGAAGAGCGCCATGAGTTGGTTGGTGTGGCCGGCTGCTGCAACGGCCGAGCGAATCGTCGTTGCGGTTGTGGTTCCCGCCGTTGCACTGTCCGCAACGGTTTCACGCTCGAGCAGATCGAGGACTGTGGCCGAGGGGATCGGCGGTGTATCGATCGAGTCGAGGTCGCAGGTGGCGACGGCGTCACAGAGCTGTGGATCGAGCGAAGAGCCACGATTCCGCCTGACTCGTCGCAGGCCATGATCCCACGACGGGACAAATCCGGCGGCGGGGTTGCCGACGAGGGTGTCGGTGAGCGCAATAATTCGGGCGCCCAACGGGATGTCTTGGCCAACTCGCGCTCCGGGCTCGCCTGTGCCGTCCCATCGCTCTCGACGTGCGCTGATGGCCCCAGCCACGTTTCGAAGCCCCGGGACACGTCCGACGATGGTCGCGCTCAGTAGCGAACGGGTTGGTTCGTGCGCGGCTTCTGGGTCTGCTGGTCTGCTAACGACCAGATCGATGTCGGCGAGGGCTGCACTCGCCAGAACCTCGGATCGGTCGGCGCCGGGGTCGACGGCATCGAGGATCAGGTCGGCTACGAGTGCGCGAATGGCGGCGCGATGAGCGACCGCCGGGTCGTAGAGCTCGACCACCCGAATGAACGCGACGACAGCGCCGACGGCAGCATCGGAGAGGGCTCGTGAACTCGAGGTGGGGCGTTCGGAGGGCGAGGTCATAGAACAATCGGGGGCGCGAGGCGGACACACGGTGTGGTCGGATCAGTGTGGCACGCTGCAGGCATCGTCACCCAGTCTAGAAACAGCGATCAAAGTTCGACGCTGCGTGACCGTGGAATGATCAGCGTCGATATGGGGCTTCTTGGTTACCCTTGACGACGTGTTCGGCCCTGGTGTGATTACATCCGAACCGGGCACGACCACTGTGCGATGCGTTCAGGAGACCCACATATGAGCACCCGAAAGCTGATCTTGTCCTCCCTGGTCCTCGGTGTAGTGATCCTTGTCGCTTTTGCCACGCAAGTAGTGCTGGCGCGATGAGCCATCTGGATAGAGTCGACACAGCCACTCAGGAGACGTGAATATGTCCAACCATTTCGATGTAGTCGTAGTTGGAGGCGGTCCAGCGGGCTATGCCTCAGCCCTCTACGGCGCAGCTGCCGGGCTCAACATTGCGCTCGTCGAGAAGTCCAAGCTCGGTGGAACGTGTCTCCACGTTGGCTGCATCCCAGCGAAGGAACTGCTCGAGACCGCTGCGGTCTATCGCACGGTTCAGCACGCATCGGCGTTCGGCGTAAACACCACCGAGCCAACGGTCGACTTCAGTGTCACCCAGGTGCGCAAGCAGGGGGTCATCGACAACCTGACCAAGGGGCTCGCCGGACTGCTCAAGCATCGCAAGGTCACCGTCTTTGACGGGGTCGGCGTCGTAACCTCGGCGGGTGACGTGAAGGGTGTCTCAATCAGCGGGGGAGAGTCCGGAGATGTTTCGGTCACCGCCGACAACCTGATTATCGCCGCAGGCTCGGTTCCGCGGACCATTCCTGGCTTCGATGTCGACGGTACGAGCATCGTGACCTCCGACGAATTGCTTGCGGTTCAAGAACTTCCGAAGCGGGCAGCGGTCATCGGCGGCGGAGCCATCGGCATCGAGTTCGCCTCGATGATGGCCGACCTCGGCACCGAAGTCACCGTGCTCGAAGCAATGCCAAAGATCATTCCAGGCGTCGATCCCGATGCTGCCCGCATCGTCGAGCGCTCGCTGAAGAAGCGCGGTGTGAACATCCGCACCGGGGTCATGGTTTCTGGTCACGAAACCGTCGACGGCGCGAAGCGCGTTTCGTTCGGCGATGGTGAAAGCGTCGACGTCGACATGATCGTTCTGTCGATTGGTCGTCGACCATTTGCAGACCTCCTCGGCCTTGACGCCGTTGGTGTTCCCGTCGACGAGCGTGGTTTTGTGCCAGTCGATGAGACGTGTCGCACGTCGGTTCCCGGTGTTTGGGCGGTCGGCGACGTGATCGCTACCGCACAGCTGGCACACATTGGATTTGCCGAAGGTATGGTCGCCATTCGAGGCGTGCTCGGTGAGGACCCTCAGCCCGTCGACTACCTCAACGTGCCTTGGTGCATCTACTGCCACCCCGAAGTTGCATTTGCTGGACACACCGAGGAGTCGGCTAAAGAGGCTGGTTTCGACGTGGTCACCTCGACCCACAAGTTCGCAGGCAATGGTCGTGCGATGATCGTCGGCGAGACCGAGGGTCTAGTGAAGGTCATCGCTGAAAAGAACGCCGATGGTCGTGCTGGACGGATGCTCGGTGTCCACATGGTCGGCCCATGGGTCACCGAACAACTCGGCCAGGGATACATGGCGATCAACTGGGAAGCGACCGTCGACGAAGTGGCGGCGTTTATCCAGCCACATCCAACAATGAGCGAACTCTATGGTGAGACCGTCATGGCGCTCACCGGCCGTGCGTTGCACGGCTAACGTCAGTACCCAACCTGTCAACCGCGCTCGACTGGGCGCACTATCCCCGACATCACACACGTGAAGGACAACCCAATGAGCGACATCACTCTCCCCTTGCTTGGAGAATCGGTGACCGAAGGAACGATTACCCGCTGGTTTAAGCAGGTGGGTGACACGGTGGCTGAGGATGAGGCGTTGTTTGAGGTGTCGACGGACAAGGTCGATTCTGAGGTTCCGTCTCCGGTCGCTGGTGTGATTACGGAGATT
>CALBVK010000036.1 GCA_937969345.1 uncultured Acidimicrobiales bacterium | reverse complement strand
GATCGACAAAGTGAAGAACACACCACAACCAGCGGAACCAACAGAACAGCAACTCGAAGAAGTCACGCTTCGGATGTTGCTCGTCGAGGCAATGGACGAGCTTCCCGAGCGGGCCCGCAACGTCATAACAATGGCTTTCTTCGATGACCTAACCCACGTTGAGATCGCTGCCCGAACTGGAATCCCGTTGGGGACGGTCAAGAGCGATATCCGTCGCAGCCTCGATCGCCTTCGACACGGATTGGGGTACATCCATGGCTGAACAAGAACTACGAGAATGGGCGGAGCTCAGTCGGTCGATTACCGACGACGACCGCATCCGCCACACTCCCCCACCAATGGTCTGGGACAACATCGCCGCAGCGATCGCTACCGACACCGAGGTACCGAACACCGCCGAGGGCCTGACCTACGCCGACCCCATCGTCGATGAGGTCGTCCCGCCCGAAGCCGTCATCGACCTGAGCGCGGCGCGGGAGCGGCGTGCGCCTGTCGAGGAACGCCGCCGTCGCCGCAACCTGGTGCTTGCCGGCGCTGCGTCTGTTCTGGTCTTTCTCGTCGGCCTTTCGCTACTGACCGGCATTGGAGAGGACCCCGACGTGACCACCTTTGTGGCCAACGTGGACAACGCCGAACTTCCTGAGCCGTTCGATGGCACCGCAACAGCAACCGTCGCCGTTGACGACGCTCCGATGCTCGAGATCGCCTTTACCGGTGAGCTCCCATCCGACGAGCCCGTCGAACTCTGGCTGATCAAACCTGACCTGTCCGACATGCGGTCGCTTGGTATCGTCAACCCTGGCTCCGACTCCTGGAGCGGAGAATGGCCAGCAGACCTCGATCCGGCCGAGTATTCCCTCGTGGACCTCTCGATCGAACCCGCCGACGGCGATCCAACCCACAGCGGTCGGAGCATCCTCCGAGGCGAGCTGACGCTGACCTAACGGTCTTGGCTAGCTTGTCGGGGTGACAGGACAGCTGAACCTCCCCGACTTCAAGCTCGAAACCTATTTTTCGAAGTGGGAATTCACCGCGGAGCATCACCTCACCGCCTCTGACGCAGAGTCGATGACTACCGCCGAACTGCTCGCACTTGGTACCGATGAGGACCGGGCTGCGTTCGACAACCTGCACCTTGGGTACACACCCACGTGGGGTACACGTGCGGTCAGAAACGCTATCGCAGGCATCTATAGCTCCCTGGCTGAAGAGGACATCCTTGCGTTTGCCGGGGCTGGGGAGGCCTTATTCTGGACGATGCAACTGTTCGTCGAGCCCGGTGACCATGTCATCGTCAACGTCCCGAACTATCAGACGATCGAATCCATACCCATCGCCACTGGGGTCGATGTCGAGGGTCTGCCGTTATGGACGGGCGCCGGCGCAGACCTGGAATGGATACTCGACCTCGACCGGTTCGAATCGATGATTCGACCGGAGACAACACTGGTATCGGTCAACTTTCCAAACAACCCGACCGGTTTCGTGCCCGACCACGAGACCTGGCTCGCGTTCAACGAACTGTGTCACGCCCGCGGCATACGAGTCATCAGCGACGAGGTGTACCGCGGCGTCGAAATCGACCCTACGAAGACCATTGCAGCAGCTGCCGATATCAACCCATCGGCCTTGACGATCTCGGTGACGTCCAAAGCCTATGGACTTCCTGGTCTTCGAGTTGGCTGGGTTGCTTCACAGGATCGGCATGCGCTCGCCGCCCTGGAGCGAGCAAAGCACTACACGAGCATTTGTAACTCGGCTCCGGGCGAAGCGCTCACCGTGATCGCGCTCACGCACGGCTCGACCATCCTCGACAAGAACCGAGCGATCGTCGCGGCCAACGACATCGCCGTCACCGACTTCATGGCCCGGTACCCGAACCTCTTCGAGTACCGCTCACCCAACGGCGGTTGTGTGACCTTTCCGCGATTCCTCGGCGAGGAAGGCGCAGCGGCCTTCTGCACTGCAGCGGTCGAACAAAGCGGCGTGTTCTTACTGCCCCATACGGTCTACACATCTGCCCTCGCTGACGTACCGACCGATCGGTTCCGCATAGGTATTGGACGAACGGACGTCCCACAATCCCTCGAGGCCCTTGGTCGTCATCTGGAGAATCGCTAATGCGTATTGTCGAGCTCGCAGCAATTCAAGAGGTCGTGACGCCGGAGGGAGCTTTTGCGGCGGTTCGTTCATCGATGCTGACCCTGTCCGCCGGCGGTGTAAACGCACCCGATGAATTTGCCATGCACCTCGCCTCCGGTGGCGAGCTGCATATCAAGGGAGCGCATCTCGACGGCACCGACTGGATCGCCGCCAAAGTCGCGTCGGGCGGCTTTCCCAACGCACCGAACGCTGGTTGCACAATGCTGCTCAACGCCCATACGGGAGCACCTGAGGTGATCTTGGATGACGCTGGTTGGCTTACCGAAATGCGGACGGCCGCTGCCGGAGCCATCGCAACCGATTTGCTCGCAAACCCCGGGCCGCTTCGGGTGGCCGTACTCGGGACCGGCATCCAGGCGCGGTTCCAGATCGAGGCCCTTCGAGCTCGACGCGACGTGGACTCACTCACGATCTGGGGGCGAACCCCTGAGCATGCCGTGCGGCTCGCCGATGAGGTTGGCGCCGATGTGGCTAAGACGGTCGGCGCGGCGGTCGCCGACGCAGATGCGGTGGTCACGTGCACCAGTGCACGTACACCAATCATCGAAGACCCTCGACCCGGGCAGCACATCACCGCAATGGGATCCGACACCATCGGCAAACGGGAACTCGGACAGGCGATTCTCGACGGTGCGTCCGTGATCGCTGCCGACGACGTGACGATCTGTGCCCGCGTGGGCGAACTCCAGCATGCACCTCACCGCGTCGACGCCGCGGTGAATCTGTATGACGTGGTGGCCGGGAACGCGACCGGGCGAGAACGCCCCGATGCGGTGACCGTTGCGGACCTCTGTGGCATCGGGACCTACGACGCAGCCATCGCCGGTCTCGTGGCCTCCGAACTCCTGTAAGCGCCCGCTACGCAGCGAGTGGATGGAGAAGCATGGCGCGAATGGCGAGGCCCATCACGAACAGCCCGCCGAGCCCATAGAGCAAGTATTTGTACTCGCTTAGGTGTCGGTAGCCAATGATGATCCCAACACCGGCGAACGTCAAAAACCCATAGAACATGTGGTTCTGGTCGGCGTCGACACCGCCGAAGCCAACAATGATCGCCCCTAGAGCCACCTGTACTGCGACGATGCCATGAAACACGTTGTGGAGGGCCCATAGCGCCTCGGAACGTACCGACTCGACCCAATGCGCCGCCGTCGCCCACGCACCGGCGATCCCCCCGACGACGATCATGACCCACGCCAAAATTTCGTGGACCGAGCTAATCGTGCTCACGCGATTGCGTCACCCTCTCGCAACGAGGCGAGCTCGCTTGTAGTGAACCCCCATCGCTCAAGGGCAATGTCGGTATGTTGCCCAGCGTGCGCAGGCGGCGTCGGTGTCGCAGCTGGCGTGCGACTAAAGCGCGGCGCCGGAGCCGGCTGGTCGACGCCGGCGATATTCACAAACGTGCCGCGTTCGACATTGTGCGGGTGCACGGTGGCTTCGGTTGGCTGCAGTACCGGCGCGTAACACGCGTCCGACCCCTCAAAGATCGTGTCCCATTCGTCGCGGGTCTTCGTGGCGACACGGTCCGCAATGATCTGCTTGGACACGGGCCATTGGGTCGCGTCGTGTTGGGGCGGCATCGACTCGGGGTCGAGCTCGAGGCGCTCGAGGAGTTCTGCATAGAACTGCGGCTCGATACCACCGATGCTGACGAACTTGCCGTCCGCGGTTTCGTAGACCTCATAGAAGTGCGCGCCGGTATCGAGCATGTTGCCACCCTGGCCGCCGTCCCACATGCCCATTGCTTTCAAGCCATACATCATCGATGCGAGCAGCGCGGCTCCGTCGACCATGGCGGCGTCGACGATTTGTCCCTGTCCTGACGAGCGGGCCTCGACGAGCGCAGCGAGGACCCCAAAGGCGAGCAACATTCCTCCGCCACCAAAGTCCCCAACGAGATTGATGGGCGGCACAGGCCGCTCCCCTTCCCGTCCGATCATCGCAAGTGTTCCCGATAGCGCGATGTAGTTGATGTCATGACCTGCTCGCGGCGCCATCGGCCCGTCCTGGCCCCAACCGGTCATGCGTCCAAATACGAGCTGTGGGTTACGTGCAGCGCAGACATCGGGTCCGATCCCGAGGCGCTCGCAGACACCTGGCCGAAACCCCTCGATGAGAATGTCGGCCTGGTCGACGAGACGCAGGACCGTCTCGACACCGTCGGGGTTCTTCAGATCGACGGCGATCGACTGGCGGTTTCGATGGAGCACATCAGCCGGTGGGGCGTCGGGATTGCCACCACGAGCCGCGCCAGCACGGTCGACCTTGATGACATCGGCCCCCATATCGGCGAGCATCATCGCTGCGAACGGGCCAGGCCCGAGACCTGCCAGCTCGACGACTTTCACGCCGGTCAACGGACCGGACATCAGGCGCTCCCCGCTTGTGCAGCATGCATCGTGACGAGCTGCACGATCTGTGGCATTTCGGTGATTGGAATGTCGTGGCCCATGTTTTCGATCTCGACATACTGAGCGTTCGGTATGACATCGGCGGTGCGCTGCCCTCCCGGCGGCGTGATTAGCGTGTCGGCGTCGCCGTGAATCACGAGCGTCGGGATATCGATTTTCGACAGAGCCTCATCACGGTTCCCGCTGGCCAGAATTGCGTGGTACTGACGGAGGCCACCTCCGTCTGGGGCCGACCGGTCCCAGTTCTCGCCGCAAAACTCCGCGAACTCGCCCTCGTCCCACGTGTCGGCGGTGCCCCAGATGCGCTTGCCTGCCACGCCTGCCGCCATTGCTTCCTCGCGGTTCGTAGGTTCGGGTGCCATGAGCTGGGCCATGGCTTCTTCGGTGGCATTGCCGAAATCCGGATTGCCCGTGCGAGACGCGTACGACGTCATCGAGATCACGGCCTCGGGGTGATCGATCGCGAGCGTCTGCACGATCATGCCTCCCATGGAGATCCCCATGACGTGTGCTGGTGACGCGTCGTAGTGGTTCAGGATCTCGACACAGTCGTCGGCCATGTCGGACAGCGTGTAGGACGGACCGTCGATGAACTTGGTGGACAGACCTACATCGCGGTTGTCGAACCGCATGACAAAGAAGCCTCGATCAACAAAAGCCTCACAGAACTCGACCGGCCACGACGTCAGTTGCGAGGTCAAGCCGTTGACGAGCAACAGCGGCGGGTCCTCGGGGTTGCCAAACGACTCGGCGTAGAGCGTGCGACCTTCGGCTTCGACGTATGGCATGCGGTTCCTCTTTCAGGCTGCAGATCCGGCAGATCTCGAAGAGAAGAGTTTGGCCTAGATGAGGCGAGGCCGCTGACTTGAGTGCCCGGCAATCCGAAAAAGAGAAGATCCCGTGTCCAACACGTCGGCGGGATGACGTGCTGAACACGGGATAAGCAACAAGTTGCAGAGCAACCTTTGTTGTTGCGTACTCGGGGAAGTATCTCCTCAGAAGATCTTTCGGATCGTTCCGCATTTTCTTTGAGCGCTATCCGCCAGGTACCCCAGAACTGGGGTGCGGGGCTAGCCCACATCCAACTTTTTTGCTGCCCGATGCCCCCAAGATCGCTACATCCGCTTGAGCAGTTCGGCCTTCTTGGTCTCGAATTCGAGGTCGGTCAACACACCGTTGCGGCGTAGCTCATCGAGTTTGGCGATCTGATCTGGAATGCTCGCCGCTTCGGCGGCTGACGCACTGGCTTGCCCTATGCGGTCCAACCGTCGTTCCTCGAATCGCTCCTTCTGTGCGTAGATCTCGGCTTGGACCATATTCGGCTTCCGAATATTCGTGAACGTCTGGCGCCCGCCTTCCCCAGCGCTCTCGATACCCAAGTCACCGGAGCCTGCGAGTCGCTCGAAAGCGCTCTGCTCGAAGAAGACGGTATTGATTCGGTCGAGCGGAATTTCGATGCCGTTCTTGGCAACGATGCCCTTGCGTGAAATCACCCGTTCCGTCGTCACCACGAACTCGGTGGTCGTCCACTTGGCGTAGCGCATAGCGAACGCACCGAGGGTGGCCAGGACCAGCAGGCCGACGATGACCCGGGCAGCAAACCACGCAGCCCCGTCGCCATCGGAAAGCAACAATGCCAAGCCGCCGATAATGACGACGGCCAACAATGCGCTGATGGGCACCATCGTCCACCAGTGTGGATGCATGTCGACCACGACTTCTTCATCGTCGCTAAGCAAATCTGAGGAGAAACCCATGGCGGCAGATGATAGTCGCAGCATCAACGTCATACCCGGTCTGTAGTGTTCTGACGTGGACGATTCTGCCTCTGCCCAAATTCTCGCTGGGCTCAACGAAGAACAACGCGTCGCGGTGACCACCGACGCTCGCCTACTCGTTATCCGTGCTGGCGCCGGCTCGGGAAAGACCCGTGTGCTGACCCGGCGTATCGCATACGGCGCTGCTACCGATTCGATCGATCCGCGACGTGTTCTGGCCCTAACGTTCACGCGGAAAGCAGCGGGCGAGCTCAACCACCGGCTACGCCAGCTCGGCCTTCGACAGTCCGCGGCTGCGGGCACGTTTCACGCCATCGCACTCGCGCAACTGCGCCAGAAGTGGGAGGAGCGCGGCGAGGCTGCGCCGACCCTGCTCGACCGAAAGGTCGGATTCGTCGCTCGGCTTGTTCCGCGCGTGAACGATCGAACCACTCCTCTCGACCTCGTCGCCGAGATCGAATGGGCCAAGGCCCGGCGCATCCTCCCGGAGAAGTACGCCGAAGCCGCCCTCGCGAACGATCGCAAGCCGCCGATGGAACCCGAGCGGGTCGCTCGCGTCTACGAGGATTACGAAGCAACGAAGGCCAAGCGGAACCTGATCGACTTCGATGACATCTTGATTCTGTGTGGACGAATGCTGCAGCGCGACCGCAGCGCAGTCGAGGCCTTTCGCTGGTCGTTTCGTCACCTGTTTGTCGACGAGTTCCAAGATGTCAACCCGCTGCAGTTTGCGTTGCTGAAGGTCTTCGCTGGCCCCGACCCCGATCTCTGCGTCGTCGGCGATTCTCGACAGGCCATCTACGCATGGAACGGCGCCGATAGCTCCTATCTCGACAAGTTCAACGATCACTTTCCCGGAGCTCAAGCGGTCGCCCTTCATCAGAACTACCGGTCCACGCCGGAGATTCTCCGGTGCGCTTCAGCGGTGCTCCCCAACGACGACGCACTCGAGCCGACATTGCCAGGCGGCCCGGCGCCAACGATTGCTAGCCACGCTGACGATAAGGCCGAGGGTCGGGCGATCGCCCGCATGTTACGCAACGCCCATACCCAACGAACGAGATGGCGCGACATGGCCGTCCTCGTGCGAACCAACGCACAGGTCGCACTCCTCGCCAACTCGCTGGCCGAGGCGGACGTTCCGGTCAATGCCCGCGGCGAGGGCAAGCTCATCGAACGGCCCGAGGTACTCGATGCCGTCGACCAGATGCGCCGGATGGGACAGTCGTTGGCAATCTCGCTCGATGATCTCGCCAACCGTTTGGCTACACCCGATGTGGAGGACGACGAGGACGGCGTCGACCCGGGCCCCACTGACGGCGCGGGCGTCGATGAGGACGACCGTGTCGAAGAAGGCTCAGAGCGGCGTCAATTGCTCGAGGCCTTCATCCGTCTCGGACGCGACCATCTCGCCGTTGATCCAAACGCATCCGTGCAGTCCTTTGTCGAAGCGCTCAAAGCGGGATCAAACGAGGCCGCAATCGCTGGTGGAGACCGCGTGGACGTCACGACGTTTCATCAAGCCAAGGGCCTCGAGTGGGACGTTGTACACGTGGCCGGGATGGAGCGCGGTCTATCTCCGATCGGCCATGCCAAGACCCCCGATGCCGTTGCTGAAGAGCATCGTCTTATTTACGTGGCCCTCACTCGTGCAAAACGTCAGCTTCACTTGCATTGGGCCGAAGAGCGCCGCTTCGGCGACCGCGTGTCGAAACGTAAGGCGTCCCCGATGCTCGACGACATCAGCGCAGCGGCCCGCGGTATCGACCCCCGGAGTTCACGATCTCGGAATGCGCAGAACGCTGCCTCGATGCGAAAGAACTTGGCGGCGAAGAACGGCGGATCGCTGCTCAAGCCGGCAAAGGACGAATCGGATCCGGTATTTCAGGCGCTCAAGCAGTGGCGACTGTCGATTGCTCGGGCGAACGACGTGCCAGCGTTCGTCGTGTTCAACGACAAGACGCTGCATGCCATTGCCCACGATCGTCCCGACGACAAGCGAAGCTTGCTGAACGTTAGCGGTGTCGGCCCGGCGAAGGCCGAGCAGTATGGCGAGGAAGTTCTCCGTCTCGTGGCCGAGGCATCTGACTAACTCTCGCCCCGCCAGGACCGGATCCCAGCGTGTGGCGAAATCACCCGAGCAGCGAGCCGAGCAGCTGTGCTTGTTCCTGCGCGTGGATTCGTGCCGAACCAGTAGAGGGCGAACCGGACTCTGGGCGTGAGAAGCGTTGGATCTTGTGGGTATCGCCATGGCGCTCATACAAGCGACCCTTGACGAAGTTCCATGCGCCCATGTTCTCCGGCTCTTCTTGGAGCCACGCGATCCGCTTTGCGTTCGGATGCGCCGCTACTACTGCGGCAATCTGCTCAGCGGGCCACGGATAGAGCTGTTCGACGCGTGTGATCAACGCCTTGGCACCCGTTTCGTCGCGTCGTGCAATTGCATCAACGGCCACCTTGCCGGTGGCAAAGACGAGGTCTTCTACGTCGTTGGCCGCTGGCGGGTTCGGGTCCTCGAGGATCTCGAGGAATCGGCCGTCGGTGAGCGAACTCACTGGCGATCGCGTGGTCTTGGCACGTAGCAGCGACTTCGGCGTAAAGACCACAAGCGGCTTACGTACGTCGCGGTGCATCTGGCGACGCAACATGTGGAAGAGCTGACCGGCAGTTGTGACGTTCGCAATCTGCACGTTGTCTTCGGCCGCGAGCAACAAGAAGCGCTCAACGCGTGCAGAGGAGTGTTCGGGGCCCTGGCCTTCGTAGCCATGTGGGAGCAACATGACGAGCCCGGAGCTCTGATCCCACTTGTCTTCAGCGGCCATGATGAACTGGTCGATCACGATCTGCGCACCGTTGACGAAGTCGCCAAACTGTGCTTCCCAGAGGGTGAGAACCTCGGGCCGTTCCACCGAGTAGCCATACTCAAATCCGAGCGCTGCATACTCCGAGAGAAGCGAATCGTAGATCCACATGTTTGCGTCGTCGCTGACGTTGGACAGCGGGACGATTTCGTCGCCATTCTCGTAGTCGAACAATGTCGAATGACGATGGGAGAAGGTGCCTCGACGCGAGTCCTGACCGGACAGCCGGATCGATGTTCCCTCGTGAAGCATCGTGCCGAACGCCAATGCTTCTCCAAGTGCCCAGTCCACTTCGCCAGCGGCGAACATCTCGTCGCGACTCGAGAACTGCGACGCGAGCTTTGGGTGCACGGTGAAGCCCTCGGGAACCTCAGATAGCGACGCATAGACCGCATCGAGCGTTGCCTTGTCGACAGCGGTGTCAGCGGGAGGAAGAACACCCACAGGAGTCGGAGGCTGGGCGGCGACGATGTTCGGGTCGCGCTCGACCGAACGTGTGGTGTTCAGTGCTTCTTGAAGACGAGCTCGGAAGTCGTCGAGCGCCTGCTCGGCCTCTTCCACGGTGAGGTCGCCGCGCTTGATCAGTGCCTCGGTATAGAGCATGCGTACCGACCGGCGTTCTTCGATCGCCCGATACATGAGCGGCTGGGTGTAGCTCGGATCGTCGCCTTCGTTGTGCCCATGACGGCGATAGCCAATCATGTCGATCACGACATCTTTGTTGAACTTCTCGCGGTAGTTGAACGCCAGCTCGGCAACCCGCACACAGGCCTCCGGGTCGTCGGCGTTGACGTGGAAGATCGGGGCCTGGATGAGCTTGGCAACATCGGTTGAGTACTCGCTCGAACGTGCGGCATGCGGAGCGGTCGTGAAGCCGAGCTGGTTGTTCACGATGAGGTGCACCGTGCCGCCAACCTTGTAGCCGCGAATCTGGGACAAGTTGAGCGTTTCGGTGACAACGCCCTGGCCAGCGAAGGCAGCGTCGCCATGAATCAGCACGGGGAGAATCGGATAGCGACGGCCTGGTTGCTTCTCGGTGTTGTCCATCTTGGCTCGGGCCATACCCATCACGACCGGGTCAACGGCTTCGAGGTGAGAGGGGTTGGCGGCCAGGCTGACGGGGATCGAGTTTCCGGCCGGAGAGCGGAACGTACCCGTTTGTCCGAGGTGGTATTTCACGTCACCTGAGCCCTGGACGGCGTCCGCGGTGATCGCACCTTCGAACTCTTCGAACAGTTGGCTGTAGTCCTTGCCGACGATGTTGACCAAGACATTCAGACGGCCACGGTGAGCCATACCGATGACGACGTCGGCCATGTCGTTGTCCGCTGCCGATGACAACAGTTGGTCGAGAATCGGAATGGCGCTCTCGGTCCCTTCGAGACCGAACCGCTTCTGGCCGATGTACTTGGTTCCGAGGAACTTCTCCAACGCTTCGGCTGCGTTCAGGCGGCCGAGGATGTGGCGCTGTTGTTCCTTGGTTGCTTCGAACGATGCGCCTTCGACCTGTTCTTGGATCCAGGCCTTTTCATCGGGATCGGCCATATGCATGTACTCGACGCCGACGGTGCGGGCGTATGCGTCGCGCATGATGCCGAGGATGTCGGCCAACTTCATTCGGCTCCGACCGCGCTTGGCTTGCGGGCCGAGCAGCTCCTCGACACTGAACTCACGCTCTAGGTCCCAAATGGTAAGGCCGTACGTCGCTGGATCGAGTTCGGGGTGCATGTTGCGTTCCATCAGCCCGAGCGGGTCGAGGTTTGCAATCAGATGGCCGCGTACCCGGTGTGCGTTCACCAGCGTGTTGACCTTGACCTGGCGTTCGACGGCCGACTCGGCATCGTCGACCGGGTTGATGTCTCGGCGCCACTTCACGGCGTCGTAGGGGACGCCCATGGTCTCGAGCACGCCTTCGTAGAAGCCGTGCTCTCCCATGAGGAGTTCGTTGATCGACTTCAGGAACAGGCCGCTCTCGGCGCCCTGAATAATGCGATGGTCGTACGTCGACGTAATCGTCACGACCTTTGAGACACCGATCTCCGCCAGCTTGGCAGGGTCGGCGGCAGCGAACGCCGTGGGGTACGCAATGGACCCGAGTCCAACGATCGTGCCTTGGCCCGGCATAAGGCGAGGGACCGACTGAACCGTACCGATTCCGCCGGGGTTGGTAAGGCTCACGGTGACGCCGCTGAAGTCGTCGAGGGTGAGCTTGCCGTTGCGACCACGACGCACAAGGTCGTCGTACACGTCGACGAACCCGGCAAAGTCGAGCAGGTCGGCATCTTTGATGGCCGGGACCATGAGGGTGCGGCTCCCATTGGACTTCTCGACGTCGATCGCAATGCCGAGCCCGACCCGTTCTCGGCGAACAATGTTGGGCTTGCCGTCTTCGTCTTCGAAGTAGCCGTTGTTCATTGCGGGCATGAAGTCGGCAACAGCGCGAACGACCGCGTACCCAATGATGTGGGTGAAGCTGATCTTGCCACCACGGGTACGGCCGAGGTGTCCGTTGACGATCTTGCGATTTACCTCGAGCAGTCGAGCTGGCATGTCGCGGAAGCTGGTTGCCGTGGGAACGTCGAGGCTCTTTTCCATGTTCTCGACGATCTTGGCCGAAACACCACGAAGGGGCTCGGTTCCCTCTGGCATCACAGGTGCCGATGCAGCGTGTGCGGGTGCGGCGCCGTTCGACGTTGCTGGCGCCGTCGGTGCAACAGGCATCGCTGGCACCGCCGCAGCGCTCGCAGGCGCGGCGTGTGCTGGCACGGCGTGGGCTGCTGCCTCTTGTGCTGCGTGGGCCGGAGTGTTCGCGATCGTGGTCATCGCCACGCCTGAACCTGGTCGATACCCAACGAAGAACTCTCGCCAACTCTCGGAAACGTTCTGCGGATTCTCGAGGAACTCGCGGTACATCTCGTCAACGATCCATGCGTTTGCGCCGAGGTCAGCGCTCTTTGGTGAAGCCACGACGCCAGCCTAGGCGGACTGCGCCCCGACCTGAGCGAACGTACCAATCCATCGCGCGGATAGATTCATCGTCTATGCGAATCGTTACGTGGAATGTCAACTCGCTGAACGTCCGGATGGAGCGAGTAACCGAGTGGATCCAACTCCTCTCCCCCGACGTTCTGTGCCTACAAGAGACGAAGCTAGGCAACGACGACTTCCCGCACGACGACTTCACCGCTCTCGGATATGAGAGCGCACACCACGGGCAGGGCCAGTGGAACGGCGTTGCGATCATCAGCAAGGTCGGGCTCGAAGATGTTCGCAATGACTTTGACGATGGTCGTGGCGAACCCGATAAGGATGCTCGGGTCATCTGGGCCACTTGCGGTGGGGTGCGCGTCGCGAGTTGCTATGTCCCCAACGGCCGTTCACTCGATGACGACCACTACACATACAAGCTCGACTGGCTCGACAGGTTGTCCGCCGACCTCGACGCGAACACCTCTCCGAGTGATGACATTTGTGTCGTCGGCGATTTCAATATCGCTCCCGACGATCGCGACGTCTACGACCCCGCTGGCCTGGTGGGGGTCACGCACACATCAGCGCCGGAACGAGACAAGCTCGCCGCGCTGGAGCAGTGGGGCCTGGTGGATATGTTCCGCCAGCATCATGATGAAGCGGACCTGTACTCGTGGTGGGATTACCGCGACGGCAACTTCCATAAACGCAAGGGATTGCGCATCGATCTGCTCCTGGGGTCGACGTCGGTGCAGGACCGTACCCATCGGGTGTTCGTCGACCGAAACGCCCGCAAAGGGAAACAGCCGAGCGATCATGCGCCGGTAGTGGCCGACCTGCGTTAACCTTCACCGACCATGATCGCTTCACTCCCTATGGTCCTCGCGTCAGAGAGCGAACTGCCACTGACGATCGCCATTATCTTGTCGCTCGGCGTTGGCGGGCAGTGGCTGGCCAACCGTCTGCGCATCCCTGGCGTTTTGCTGTTGTTGACCTCGGGCATTCTCGTTGGCCCGGTCTTTCACATCATCGATCCGGTCGAAGAGTTCGGGACGGACATCTTGTTCCCCGTCGTTGGCCTGGCCGTTGGCCTGTTGCTCTATGAGGGTGGGCTTGGGCTCAAGATCGACCGCTTAACCGACGGCCGCTCCGTCATCTTGCGGCTGGTCACCATCGGAGCGCTGGTTACCTGGCTCATAGGCTGGGCCGCCACGCAGCTACTGTTCGACGTGTCCACGAGCAACGCTGCGCTGATCGGCGCGATTCTCGTGGTTTCGGGTCCGACGGTAGTTATTCCGCTACTCCACTTGGCGCGTCCTCGGGAGCCGACCGGCGGCATTCTCCGTTGGGAGGGCATCGTTATCGATCCCGTCGGTGCCACCCTGGCCATCGTCGTGCTCGACGCCACCCTGAACGATTCGAACCCTGGTGCCGCCGCACTCCAGATCGGCATCACCCTCGGTGCGGGAGCGATTGCCGGTCTCGTCGTCGCCGGGTTCGCCATGTTCGTCTTGCACAAGCATTGGGTGCCTGACCAGCTGCTTAACCCCGCGATGATCGCTGCTGCCATCGTCGCCTACGCAGCAGCAAATCAGATCGCTCCCGAAGCAGGGCTGATGGCGACCACGATGCTCGGGTTGGTACTGGCGAACCAGCATCTCGTCCCGAACCATCAGCTCACTGCGTTCAGCGAGGACGTTGGCCATCTCATCTTGGGAACGCTCTTCATTGTTCTCGGCGCAATGGTGAACCTCGACGATCTTGTTGGGGTTCTGCCAAAGGCCCTGATCTTGATTGCGGTCCTGGTGTTTATTGCTCGCCCTGTCGCAGTCTGGCTTTCGACCATTGGTTCGGGCCTGCAACGCAACGACAAGTACTTCCTTGCCTGGATGGCACCTCGAGGAATTGTCGCTGCGTCGGTCGCGACCGTGTTCTCCCAAACGCTTATCGAAGAGGGCGCCGGCGAAGTACCTGAGCTGGTTCCCGTGGTCTTTGCGACCGTCATCGTCACCGTTGCCCTCTACGGACTTACTGCGACCTATGTCGCTCGCAAGACTCGCGTTGCCAAGATTCAACCCAACGGTGTTGCGCTCGTGTCGAATAACAGGTTCGCCGTAGATCTCGCCGACCAGCTCGCGATGCAGGAGATCCCGGTCTTGGTCATTTCCACCTCGACGACCGTGCAACGCGAAGCGTTCTCGCGGGGCCTACTCGCCTACGACCGCCCGATCGACAGCCACGATCTGGACCTCACCCTCGACGGCGTTGGCATTAAGCAGGCGGTCCTGTTGACGGACGACGAGAACTTTGCGAGCCACGCGGCGTACCACCTCACCGAGCACCTCGGCCGGGCCAACCTATTCCAGGTGCAGCCCGACGAAGACGATGATGACTTTGAGATGCGCGGACGCTCGGTATTTGGCGACCTCACATTCCATGGCCTGTTTTCCGGCGCGCGTGCGGGCGGCTTTCATGTCGTCACTGGATCCGAGCTTGAAACCGGCGATATGGCGCTGTTCGAGCTGGGCGAAGAGCACACGGTGTCGCTCGTGAATGGAGCGCCGAGCGAGGACGCAACGGTTATCGCCGTCACTCCTGGGGCCGTGCAGCGCCGTCGCAGTAGCGACGTGTAGCAACACCCTCATTCGGGCGCCTCGATCCATCGAATCCACACGGAAGCCGGTCGGATAGCCACGCTTCGCGCGAACTTCGGCGATTTTCCCAAGAATGTCGCGATCGACTTTGACTATCTGGACGCCCATGCGCAGACTCTCGATGGGCGGTGCCTTGAAAGGGGTTTTCCACATGGGCATGATCGGTTCTCACGTACGCGCCATTGTCGGCGCGCTCGGAGCGATTCTTGTAGTTATTGCGGCAGCAACGGCGGCGGGCGCGATTGAGAGCGAGGGTGAGATGTTCACCCGCGACAGGTTGGTCGGCAACCTCGGAATCGCCCACGCTGACGTTGGTGTGTATCCGGACCGCGCAGCAAACAACGCCGCACCGGACCAAAGCAGCGGTTCTGACTCGCTCGAGATTCCTGCAGGCGCAGAAATCGTCGACGCTGTGGTCTATTGGGCCGGCCGCGGTCCTGGATGGTCCGACGACGAGATCATCGTCAACGGAACTTCGATAACGGCCGACATCGACTATCACTGGACGGGCCCGTCTTGGGACCAGACCACGTACGTTGCTGACCTCGACGAGGCTGGGGTGACGTTCGATGTTGGCACCAACACGATCGACATCGCTGGAATGGACCAAGGAGGCGAACGCTTCTACGGCGCTGGTGTCATTGTTATCTACGAACACCCGTCGCTTCCTGAGGTTGAGCTCGAGGTCCTGGAAGGCAACGAGTTTGCCTTCTTCCGCGATACCTACTCCGACGACATCGGCAACTCCGCAGAGCACACGAGCGTGAGCTGCATAGAGTTCGCCCCCGCTATCGAAGACCGCTCGATCACCTCGTTCTCTCGAATTATGGGTGTGGACGCCGGCCGGGCCGACGGGCCGCCTCGTACTCAACGACTTCAGTGGTGGACGGGCAGCGATGCCGTCACCGCACCGGTCCTTGATGGCATTGTCGGAATCCCAGCAGCGACGCCGCAGGGATCGGTCGACAACCCCGTAACGCCGAAGGTCCTGAACACCGAATCGTGGGGCTCCGATGTCTACGAGACCGATACCCCCTCCCTCGCGGCCGGCGACTCGCAGTTCTGCACGCAGTTGCAGAGCGTGAGCATTGGCGACGGGGCTGGAGCCTCGCTATCGCTCACCAACCAGGGCGGAAGCGCCGAGACGGTGCATCGCCTCGGCAACCTGGTGTGGTTCGATGTCGACGATAACGGGATGGCCGATGCCGGTGAGCCCGGCATCGATGGTGTGACCGTGCATCTCTTCAAGGACGGGGGCACCGACCCAATCGCAACAACGGTCACATCCGACGATGGCGCCTACATCTTCGAAGGATTGCTCTGCGGCACCTACACGGTCGGCATTCCGACCGGTCAAGACGGCTGGACGATCAACGGCGAAGAAATCGACGCTGCTGCCATCGCTCCCGGATCTATCAATAACCCGGATGCGAACGACGACAGCGACAACGACAACAACGGTGTGGTTGGCGCTGACATTGTGATGTCGGGCGAGGTCGAGATTGGCGATTGTGGCGAGGACGGTGACTTCTCCAACAGCGCCTCGAACGAGCCGACAAACGAAGTCGACCGTACGGGCGGACCCGACGACGACGCCGACGAGGTCTCGGTTGCTGATGGCAACTACGACGACGTTCGGTCGAACGTCAGCATCGACTTCAGCTACGTCGGCGACATCGACGTGGAGACCGACACGACACCGGATTGCTCCCCCGACGCCAACGGAGATCTTCCGGCAGACGCAGTCGACGCCAACGGCGACCCATGCAACCCATGCGACGCCGACAACCCCGCCCAAGACGCGGTAGGCCCAGACGGCGAACCCTGCAACGACTGCAACACCACCAACCCCGGCCCAGACGCAGTCGACGCCAACGGCGACCCATGCAACCCATGCGACGCCGACAACCCCGCCGAAAACGCGGTAGGCCCAGACGGCGAACCCTGCAACGATGAGGTGACCGTCGAAGTCGAGGGTCAGGTCGAATGTCCAGCCGGAACCGACAAGGCCGGGCAGGTTGTACAACCGGGCGAATCCTGTGACGACATCTGCGATGCCGATGGCAACGTCGTTACCCCGGGCACGACGGGCGCAACGAATGCACAATGCCAAGACACCGACCTTCCCGACTCGGTCAGCATTGAGAACGACGGTGATGACGACGAGGTCACCGTCGAGGTCGAGGGCCAGATCGAGGAGAACCCAGATGTTGCCCAGCAGCCTGCAGAGCAGCCGCTCGCGGTCACTGGTTCGACGACGATGCTCTGGGTCTATGGCGGTCTGATGGTACTGGTGCTTGGCGCATGGTTCGCCATTGCCGGAACCTGGATGCGTCCTGCCGACTCAAAGGACTAGGCAACGGGTACCGCGGTCCGAAGGAAAGCTCGCTCCGGACCGCGGCGCTCGTCATACATTTCGGTAGTCTCACGGCCATGAGTGCCCAGTACATCTACACGATGCACAAGCTGTCGAAGTTCATTCCGCCAGACCGTGACATCCTCAAAGAAGTCAGCCTTTCGTTCTTCCCAGGCGCCAAGATCGGCGTCCTTGGTGCGAACGGTGCCGGAAAGTCAACGGTGCTTCGCATCATGGCCGGCTTGGACGACGACTACACCGGCGAGGCTCGCCTGACCGACGGGTTCACCGTTGGCCTCCTCGAGCAGGAACCGCAACTCGACGAGTCCAAAGATGTCCATGGAAATGTCATGGATGGTGTTGGCGCGGTCGCTGCGCTACTCACCGAGTACGACGAGGTTCTCGCAGGTTGGGGCGATCCCGACGCCGACTTCGAAAAGCTCGGTGAACGCCAAGCTTCGCTCGAAAAAAAGATCGAAGCTGCGAACGCCTGGGACCTGAAACGAACCGTTGAAATCGCGAGCGATGCCTTGCGCCTTCCACCGGGCGATGCTGAGGTCACAAACCTTTCAGGTGGCGAACGCCGACGAGTTGCGCTAGCTCGCCTCCTTCTCTCACGCCCCGATCTGCTGCTGCTCGACGAGCCAACAAACCATCTCGACGCCGAGTCGGTTGCCTGGCTGGAGCGGTTCTTGCAGGAGTACTCGGGCACCGTCGTTGCGATTACTCACGATCGCTACTTCCTCGACAACGCAGCCGAGTGGATCCTCGAGCTCGATCATGGCCGCTGCTATCCCTTCGAAGGGAACTACACCGCCTGGCTCGAGAACAAGGAGTCTCGCCTTAACGCGGAGTCACGTGCCGACGCTGCCCGCAAGAAGACGATTGCCCGCGAGCTCGAGTGGGTCCGCATGGCTCCCAAGGCTCGCCAGACGAAGAGTAAGGCTCGCCTTGCGGCCTACGACAAGTTGGTATCGGATCAAAAGGACGCCGAAGCACGTGCGACCGAGTTGCAAATTGCGATTCCGGCAAACCAACGCCTCGGCGATCTCGTTATCGAGTTCGATGGTGTGTCGAAGGCATTCGGCGACAAGCTCCTTATCGACGATCTGTCGTTCAGCCTGCCCCCAGCAGGCATCGTCGGCGTCATTGGCGCAAACGGCGCTGGCAAGACCACGTTGTTCAAGATGATCACCGGATCCGAAGAGCCCGATGACGGTTCAATCACGATCGGGACGACGGTCGAACTCGGCTACGTCGACCAGAGCCGTGACACGCTCGACCCACAAGCCACGGTGTTCGACGAGATCAGCGGCGGCCACGACTTCTTGTACCTCGGCAAGCGTGAGGTCAACTCGCGTTCCTATGTTGCTTCGTTCAACTTCCGCGGCGGCGACCAGACCAAGAAGGTCGGCGTCCTTTCCGGAGGTGAGCGAAACCGCGTCCACCTCGCGAAGGTCCTCAAGTCCGGAGCGAACCTACTGATGCTCGATGAGCCGACGAACGACCTTGATGTCGAGACCCTTCAGGCTCTGGAGAGCGGCTTGGAAACGTATGCGGGTTGTGCGGTGGTTATCTCCCACGATCGTTGGTTCCTCGACCGCGTAGCGACCCACATCCTCGCGTTCGAGGGCGATTCACAGGTCCGCTGGTTTGAAGGCAACTTCAGCGATTACGAGATGTTCCGCAAGAAGGAACTCGGCGACACCGCAGGTCCGACTCGAATCAAGTACAAGCCACTCGCCCGGTAGCGGAGCA
>CALBVK010000035.1 GCA_937969345.1 uncultured Acidimicrobiales bacterium | reverse complement strand
GGCGAGGGACGAGCCGCCGCCGAGGTCAGGCCGCTACGTCGGCTTGGGTTTCCCAGGTTCCGGCGTCGTCGTTCTTGGTGAAGTAGATGTTTGCCACTCGGTCGATCGCGTTGCGGTCGAGAACCTTTGGACGGCCCTCGTATTCACAGATTGCGAGCAGTGTCTTTGCGAAGTCAGCTGGGTAGTAGGGGCGCAGATCGGTCCCTGTCTGCTCCTTGATCAGTGCCTTCAGGTAGTTCGCTGCTTCTTGGTTGCAGCCAACGCCCATGCCCTTGCACACGGCGGCGAGCACCTGGTCGAATGCAGCGTCGTCGATGGCGCCAACAAACACCTTGTTCGGAATACGACGGGCGAACGCGTCATCGCCGAGTTGGTCGGGGCGCATGTTGGTCGAGAAGACGACCTTGGCGTCGAACGGAATCGTGAACGCTGCGCCGTGGGCGAGGGTCAAGAAGTCGACGGAGCGAGACAGCGGAACAATCCAGCGGTTAAGGAGTGCTTCGGGGGTCATCTTCTGACGGCCGAAGTCATCGATCACGAAGATGCCGTTGTTGGCTTTCATTTGCAGCGGCGCTCGGTAGACGCCGGTCGAGTCGTCTCGGTCGAGGTCGAGTTGTCCGGCGGTGAGCTCGCCACCGACGATCACGCAGGGACGCAAGCACAGCACCCAACGGTTGTCGAGGCCTTCTGGCTGTGGAGAGATCGGTTCGTGGATCGACGGGTCGAAGACGGTGATGACGGCACGATCGAACTCGATCGCACGGGGTACAAGGACCGGGTCCTTGTACATCTTGATCATTCGTTCGGCGAGTGACGTCTTGCCGGTTCCGGGCGGGCCGTACAGGAAGACGGCACCCTTGGAGACAAGGGCTGGTCCGAGCTCGTCGAAGAAGCCCGGTTCGATAATGAGGTCGCTGAAGGCCTCGTTGAGCGTGGCTTCGGTGATCGGCGATCGGCCTTTTTGGCTGTTGACGGTCTCGGTGTATACGTCGAGGCTGACGGGGGCCGCTCCGGCGTATGCCATGGCCGCGGACCGGCTGATGGCTTCAGCTTTGCCCTTGTCCGTCGGCGCCAAGATGTAGTCGCGGCCGTCCATGCCCTGGATCTCGAGGAGTAGACGTTGGCGGAGCCCATCGACGATCGAATCGACAATGCTGACCGACAGTGCGGTCGCAGCGGCCATGCGGGTAACGGACGAACGACCGTCCAAAACGAGACGTTGCAAGATGATGTCCTCGATCAAGCTTGACGGAATGCCAAGTTCGTTGATCGTTGACGGTGCCGCGGGGTACGCGGCGGCAGGAGCGGTAGCCATAGACATACCTAAGCAATCGTCACCTGAGCTCGAATATTGAGGCTGTTGGCGGCGAACGCGCACCCTCCCTGAGGAACGAGACCACGGCGCGTAGCATTTCGCTTATGTCCCCTCGCAGCGTGCATACCCGTCGTGTGCTCCTCAGCCTTGTGCCACTGGCGCTCGTCGCTACCCTCTTGTCCACTGGTTCCCTCTCTGGACAGGGCGACGACGGTGGTCCACTTTCGGTCGTCGTCACACCCGAGATTCCTTTGCCGACGGCGTCGGTTGCCGTCATCGGCGATGGACTCGTGGCCGCACCGATGATCGCCCCAATCTCGTCGGCTGGCTGTGTTCACTCGCTCGATGGCCCGGTCGAACGAGCTGCCCGCTCCGCTGCTGAAACCGTTGTTGCTGTCCGCAACACTGCGTGCATCGATGCAACGCTGACGAGCGTGGCCCAGGAGCAGGTTCCGCAGATCGACGAAGCCACTCAGGTGGTCGTGATCGGCGGCCTTGGTCTCGAATTCGATTGGCCGGAGCTTTCGGCTGCATGCCTCGACCTCAACACCCGTTCCGCTGCAGGCTGCCAAATGGAAGCAACAACGGCACGAGCAAACGCCGCGAACTCGTTCTTCTCGTGGCGCTCGCTGCTTCAGCAAACCCATCGGCAGGCGCCGGACGCCAACATCGTGATCCTGGCTCCACCGACGCCGGTGGGGTCGAATTCTCTGCTGCTCGGTAGCCAGTGCTGCTCTGCGTCGGTCGACGGCCATGAGCAAGTTCGTGCGGTGTTTGATACCGCCGGTTCGCTGCGTCGAGCCGTGGTCGAATCGACCGTTGGATTGCCCGTCGTCGTTGTTGATGCCGATGATGCGTTCGCTGGGCATCGACTCGACGATGCGGAGCCGTGGCTGAGCCTCGACTCGGCTGCAATTGGTTCACCCAACTCGGCCGGAGCCGCCGCCCTCGCCAACCTCATCGATGTCTTGATGCCCGTCGGCGAAGACATCGAGCCATTGCCAGCTACTCCAGCGGAAATCGTGCTCGTTCTCGGAGCCACACTGGCCGATACCAACGCCAACGAGGCCATCGGCAATTCGTCGTTGGACTGGTTGGCCAACTACATCAATAGCAACGTGCAGCCCTCCGTCGCAGTCGTGCCGGTCGCCACGAGCGACGCGGTTGTTGCCCCTACCACCACGACGACCACGACGGCACCCGTTGACGGGCCGGTCGGCGAAGACTCTGCCGTCATCGACGAGTCGCCCACCGTTGGTGAACCGGTAGTCGGCGAACCAACACCTGACGGACCAGTCGTCGCTGCGGGCGATGACGAAGCGGCAAACGACCGCGCTCTACAGAACGACGGTGTAACTCCAATCGCACAATTCGCAACCAACGGCGAAGAGCTCGCAGCGGCGTTGGAGGCAATCGAGACGAGCCCCGGCGTAACCACCGTGACCGACATGGCCATTGCGCTGTCGAACGCTGGATCCCTGCTCACGCCAACGGTCGATGGACACATCGTGGTCCGCAGCCGGAACCTCGACATCGCCAATGCGACCGACGAGGGAATTAGCCTTTTGCGCACGACCGTCGAGGACCTCGACTCCGCAGTCACGTTCATTGCCATTGGTGACGACCAGCTCGGCACGCTCGAGGATCTCCTCGCCGACACCGGTGCCGAGGTCATTCAATCAAATGATGCCAACCTCGGCAGTGCGCTACCAGCGCCGACGCCGCCGCCGGTCCTTCGAAGCGTTGTCGTCGGCGACATCGATGCGACCGTGGCCGAGCCGGCTCCAGTCGCCGCAAGCATCACGAGTGCACGCAGCGAACCCGTCGAGGTTCGCTGGCTGGCAAATGGTGAGATCATTGCCGCTGGTCAGCGCACCGAGCTTCCGACATCGTTCCTCGGACTCGGCGAACACGAGATCATCGTTGCGGTCGCTACCGACTCCGAACAGCTCGCTGCGTCCTTCATTGTTCGTATCAGCGCCGACGGCGATGGTCTCGTTAACGACGCATGTGAGAGCGTGTTCGATCCGTTCCCCACCGACATCGACGGCGACCGTCTTCCCGCTGCGTGCGATGGAGACGACGACGGCGATGGTCTCGATGACGCGATCGATCCATGCCCCACGGACCCAACGGACAATCTGCGTGACGTCGACCTCGACGGAATTCCTGATCGTTGCGACGCCGACCCACTCGACGGTCCCGCCGGCGATATCGACGGCGACGGATTCCCCGACAGCATCGACAATTGCCCGACCACCAGCCAAGAGAACCAGTTCGATGCCGACCACGATGGCGTGGGCAATGCGTGTGAAGCCACGCTGAGCACGCCGTGCACGATCACGGGCACCGAAGGCAATGACACCCTCGTGGGTACGGCTGGTGACGATGTCATCTGCGGCCTTGGCGGCAACGACACCATCACCGCACTCGACGGTAACGACACGATCTTCGCTGGAGCGGGCAACGATCTGGTCTATGCCGGCGGCGGAGAAGACCGCGTCTACGGAGGCGCAGGCGACGACGAGCTCCATGGCAATGGAGCGGTCGATCTCCTATTGGGCGAAGCAGGCAACGACGTGCTGTCCGGTGGCTTCGGAGCCGATGTGATCTTCGGTGGCCGAGGCATCGACGAAGCCGACGGCGGCGCCGGCCCAGACATCATCTTCGGTGGGCGGGGCAACGACATTCTCCGTGGCAACGACGGCGCTGACACCATTAGCGGCGACCGAGGAAACGACGAGGTCGTCGGCGAAGACGGTAACGATCTCCTTACGGGAGGTCCCGGACAAGACACCGTCCGTGCCGGGCGCGGCGATGACCGTCTCATCGACGTGGAATCCGTCGACTTTGTTCGCGGAGGCACCGGCACCGACCTGATCGACGCCGCCCCGCTACGAGTCACCTGACACGTCTCCTCGCAAAGAACCAAAACCTGCCGATCATCTCGGCAAGACTCCTCCTATGAGCTCAGCTGACGACGCCGCCTCGGTTGCGGTCCCCGACCCCGGAACGTGGTTTGGGGCCGACGACCAATACCTGTTCAATGCAGGTGACCACACACGCCTGTGGGATGGCCTCGGCGGGCGACTCGCCCATGTCGATGGTGTTGGCGGTGCTCGCTTTGCGGTTTGGGCCCCGAATGCAGCGTCGGTGAGTGTCATTGGCGACTTCAACGGTTGGACACACCCCGGCGAACCACTCCGCCCCGTCGGGGCCAGCGGTGTTTGGGACGGGTTTATCCCTGGCGTTTCGGAGGGTTCCCGCTACAAGTACCGCGTCGAATCGTCTTACGGGACCGTGGTCGAAAAGGCCGATCCGATGGCCTTTGAATCGGAGATGGCGCCAAACACAGCGTCGGTTCTGGCTGATCTGACCCACACCTGGAGCGATGAGGCCTGGATGGCCTCGCGCCACGAACGCAACCGCTGGGATCAACCAATCTCGATCTATGAGGTTCACCTCGGATCATGGCGTCGCACCGTTGGCCCGGACCATCGGTCGCTTACCTATACCGAGCACATCGATGCGCTGGTCGGTCACGTTGCTGACATGGGCTTCACGCACGTCGAGATGTTGCCGATTACCGAGCATCCGCTCTACGCCTCGTGGGGGTACCAGACGACCGGGTATTTCGCGGCGACTTCTCGATATGGCGGGCCGACCGAGCTCATGGATCTGATCGATGCGTTTCATAACGCCAACATCGGCGTCATTCTCGATTGGGTTCCGAGCCACTTCCCCACCGACTCGTTCGCCCTCAACGCCTTCGACGGAAGTTCACTCTACGAACACGCCGACCCACGTGAGGGGTTCCACCCGGACTGGAAGAGTTCGATCTTCAACTACGGGCGTCACGAGGTGCGGAGTTTCCTGCTCTCCAGCGCACGCTTCTGGCTAGAGGCCTTTCACATCGACGGCATTCGGGTCGATGCCGTGGCGTCGATGCTCTACCGCGACTACAGCCGGGGCGACGACTGGATTCCGAACGAGTTTGGTGGTCGTGAAAACCTCGAGGCGATCACGTTCTTGCAACAGCTCAACCACGAGATGTACTCGGCTTTTCCAGACATCTTGATGATCGCCGAAGAATCCACCGCCTGGCCCGGTGTCACCCGACCGACCGATCAGGGTGGTCTGGGCTTTGGGTACAAGTGGGATATGGGGTGGATGAACGACACCCTCGAGTACTTCAAAGAGGACCCGATCAACCGTCGCTATCACCACAACAAGTTGACGTTCCGTGCGATCTACGGCTTCAGCGAGAACTTCATCTTGCCGCTCAGCCACGACGAGGTTGTCCATGGCAAGGGTTCGCTGCTGAACAAGATGCCCGGCGACGATTGGCAGAAGTTCGCCAACCTCCGGATGCTCTTTGGTTGGCAGTACGCAACCCCGGGCAAGAAGCTGCTCTTTATGGGCTCGGAGGTCGCTCCGTGGACCGAATGGAACCACGACGACAGCCTTCCGTGGCATCTCACCGCAAACGACAATCATGAGGGTGTCCTGCAATGGGTGGCTTCGCTCAATCACGCGTACTCGAACGTGCCAGCGCTCCACACTCTCGATACCGATGCGGCTGGCTTTCGTTGGATCGATGCGAACGACGACGAACGAAGCATTATCACGTTCCTTCGCGAAGACGGCGCTGGCGACATGGTCGTCGTGGCGATGAATGCCACACCGGTCCCGCGGGACAAGGTCATGACGGGCGTTCCATCGGCTGGCCAGTGGGAGGTGCTGCTCTGTAGCGACGATCCCGCGTATGGCGGATCCGGGTACGAGTGTCCGGCGGTCTATGAGAGCACGCCTCATCACCACAACAGCTACGAACAGTCGATCTGGCTCACACTTCCTCCACTGTCGCTCACGTTGTTGCGCTTTACTTCCTGATTCCACGTCGCTCGCTTTGACGAAGCGAACGACCGTTGGGAACATACGGGTTCGTCCGAGGGAGAGCCGCAGCAATGAAGATCGAGAACTCGTTCACCGTCGATGCCCCCATCGCCGCTGCGTGGGAGCTGCTAACCGATATTCCCGGGATTGCGCCCTGCCTGCCAGGAGCCAAGCTGACCGGAACCGAGGACGGCGTGTACAGCGGCGGCATCAAGATCAAGGTTGGGCCGGTGACGTCGGAGTACAAGGGGTCCGCGACCTTCGTCGAGAAAGACGATGTGGCGTACAGGGCCGTGATCGACGGCAAAGGTCGGGACACGCGCGGTGCCGGCAATGCACAAGCGCTCATCACCGCCCAAATGACCGCCGAGGGCGACAAGACACGAGTCGACATCGACACCGATCTGAAAGTCTCTGGCAAGGTTGCCCAATTCGGCCGCGGTGTGATGCAAGACGTGTCGACGAAGCTATTGGGTCAGTTTGCTGAGTGTCTTGAGGCAAAGATTGGTGAGCCGGCTGCGATCGATCAAATTGCCGCAGCGAGTGCCGGGGTCGTGAGCGGATCCGTCATCGTCGAAGGCATTGCCGAACCTGCGATTGACGGTTCGAGCAACGGCAGCGAATCTGTATCGGCTCCTGTGGCCGATGCTGCGCCCGTTCATGCAGCAACGGTTGGGGCGGCAGCGAGCGGTGTCGGCGCGCTGGCGGCGGGGAGAGCGCGAAGCGCCGTCGACGACGGGGACAACATTGACGATGAGGATGGCGGGGCCCTCGACCTGTTGGACGCTGCCGGTGACGCCGTGTTTCGACGGATCGTCCCATTCGCCGTCGTGGCCGTGATTGTTGCGTTCCTTATCATCTGGCTCGTGCTTCGCTAGGCGGCTCCTTCCCGTTCACGGATTACTTCCGGCGTCTAGAGTCAGCGCATGGAACCCGCTGATCTCGCCAAACGAAATTCGGCGGCGACGATCGGCGACCTCGACGCCATGGTGCCCGCAATAGCGGAACTCGCTCCCGAGCAGGGGGCCACGTCGTTCCCTGTCGGAGACGGACGTGCCGTCTTCTTTGGTCCTGGGCTCTTCGTCAACCGTTTGCTCGGCCTTGGACTGACGGCCAATGTTCAGCCGGACGATCTCGACACGTTCGAGCAGCTCTGTGCCAAGAACCGCTGGGAACCATCGATCGACGTTTGGACTCACGCCGACCCCAAACTCGCTCTCATGCTTTCCGCACGCGGCTATGCCCCCGACGACGAGGTCGTCGCCCTCTGCCACACGCTCGACGGGCCATTCCCTACACGGTCCCACCGGGTCGAGGTCGTCTCACAAGACACCCTCGATGAATGGTGCGACGGAGCTGCTGTTGGTTGGGGTCACGACGGCACAGCGCGCCGTCGCGGGAGCGATCTCTATGGCCGCGCAGCATTCACGGCCCAACGTCCTGGACTGCTACTTGCCCGCCCGTTCGACGAGGAGCAGGTATCGGGCTGTGCCGCACTCGCCGTAGTGGGCGACACCGCGATCCTCGGCGGCATGTCGACGCTGCCGGACCACCGGCGCACGGGAGTACAAACAACGATGATCTCGGCACGGTTGGAGATGGCCGTCGAGCTCGGTTGCTCACTCGCCACAACGCAAGCCGAAGCCGGTGGTGACTCGCTTCGAAACCTCTTGCGTCATGGCTTCGTCGAGGTCGGCCGCATCACGAACTGGACTACTCCACTTCCGCTGTCCCGCTAGGCGGAAGCTGGGGTACGAGTCTTGGCAGCGCTCTATGGGTTGCCGAACTGCCATTAATCGTCTATCGTCGATTAACGATGGATGAACATACCGCAGATGAGATTGCCCAATGGTTCCAGTGCCTGTCCGACGGCACCCGTATCCGCATATTGAACTTCGTCGCAAACGCGAACGAGCCCGTGACCGTCGGCGAGATCGTGGCTGCGGTCGGCAAAAGTCAGTCGACGGTCTCGCGACACCTCCAGATCCTCGCGGTCGATCGATTCGTCTTTCTCGAGCTCGACGGCGTACGCACCCTGGTGACCGCCAACGAGAAATGCATGACCGCTCTTCCCGACGCAGCGTCGGCGATCATGGGCAGCACGGCGTGATCGGCAGCACACTCTGGCTTCTGCTCGAACTGACCATCTTGTTCTTCGGTGTCGCCTTCGCAGTGCAGCTCATCCAGCGAGTGCTCGGCGAAGACCGAGTCCGAGCATGGATGGGCGGACATCCAGTGCTGTCGGCGCTCAAGGGAATCGCAATCGGATTCGTCACCCCGTTCTGCACCTATTCGGCCATCCCGATGCTGGTCGGCATGCGACAGGCCGGGGTCCCAACCGCCGGCTACGTCGCCTTTCTCTCCGCCGCCCCTGTACTCGACCCCGTACTGTTCGGAGCACTCGTCATCATCGCCGGCGGAGAAGCGGCGGTCATCTACTCAGCCATTGCGTTCGTTGCGGCAATGCTGCTCGCCCTAACCGCCGAGTACGTCGGGATCGACCGATACCTCAAGCCGCTTCCGGCGAGCATGGTGATGGTCGGTTCGGCAAGCGGAGAGCCTGGCGCGCTGCCCGCTTCAGAAGAGACATGCGATAGCGCCGCTCCACCCTGCGGCGTCGATGCAGACGAGCCCTGGCAAGGCATAGCCGTGGAGGGCGGACGAGCCGTTCGTGCCGCGGTTGGCCTCCTTCGATCCGTGGGACCGCTGCTCCTCGCTGGAGTTGCAGTCGGCCTGCTCATCGAGGCCGCTGTTTCCCCAGATACCGTCGCTCGTCTGACCGGCAACAATGCCGAATGGTCGATTCCGGTCTCGGCACTCTTGGGAACCCCCCTCTATCTACAGACCAGCGTTCTGGTTCCGATCGGCCACTCGCTGACGGCAGCCGGTGTCGGCATCGGCGCGGTTGTCGCCCTCACGATCTCGGGTGCTGGCGCCAATATCCCCGAGTTCCTCATCCTCACGAAACTCGTCGAACGTCGACTTCTCGGAATCTTCTTTGGTTACGTATTCGTCGTTGCTGTAGCCGGCGGGCTGCTCGCCCAAGCGATCCTCGGCTAACGAGTCCTCAATTCCACAGGCAACTTTTGTCCGATTCTCACCATGACGTGTCGAGATCTGACCTGCCGACGGCACATGTCGTCGGCCAGGATGGATAGGTGAAGAGACTTCTGCGCCGCCGCGCGATCCGCATAGTGCTGGACGTTGGACTGTTCGTTGGTTTCATCATCGAGTTCGTCACGCGCGAGCCGAGCTTCGACCCCGACTACTTCTTGCACTCGTGGACCGGCATCGTGCTGATTCCCGTCATCGCCCTGCACCTATCGAGCAACTGGGCGTGGGTACTTCGGCTGCTACGCAATGGCACCGACGACCAGGAATTTCGCCTTGGTGTCGTCAACTCTCTGCTCGCGTTGATGGCCGCCGTGTGCATCATTAGCGGCTTCCCACTCTGGCTCGACTGGTCAGCGGCTGGATGGCTGGCGACGAGCCACCAGATCACCGGACTCCTGTCGATCCTCTTCATGTTCGTACACCTGGCGATGAACCGCCGAAGAATCGGCACGCTTGTCCGGGGCCGGACCGTTACGACCACACCTGCGAGCTAGCGGTTCGCGAGGGCGTTCAGCCCTCGCTGTCACCTTCAGCCCTGGCTGTCACCTTCAGCCCTCGCTGTCACCTTCAGCCCTGGCTGTGCGGAGCGATTTCAGCCATGAAACGGGCGTAGGCATCACTACGTTCCTCAGGCGTGTGCCCCAACGTGAAGTCGGGGATGATCACCTCGTCGAAACCAAGCTCGCCGTACCGATTGATCGAGTCGATAAGAAATTCGTCTGAACCCGCAATCGTGTTTTCGGCCATCGGACCCGTGCGCGCCTTTTCGAGCGCCTCCTCGTCATCACCGAGCACGAGCAGGGCCTGAACCGACTTGTGCTTTTCGGCGTGGTCGACGTCGACCCGTTCACATGCGGCGGTGAACACGGCGAGCTTACGTTCAGCCGTCTCGGGGGCTCCCCATGTATTCCACTCTTGGGCGAACCGGGCGGTGATCCGACACATCCGAGGCCCGCTCGTTCCAACGACGATCGGCAGCTGCGACTGCACGGGGCTCGGGTCCGATGGTGCGTTGGAAATCGTGTAGTGCGTGCCGTGGAAGGTGGTCCGATCCTCATCGAGTAGCGAGCGGACGATCTGAATTGCCTCCTCGAAGCGATCGACGCGAATCTTTGGTTCTTCGAGCGTGATCCCGTAGGCGTCATGCTCGTTCTGCTGCCAGCCAGCGCCAAGCCCAAGGACCATGCGCCCGTTGGACACGTGATCGATGGTCACGGCACGGTTTGCCAACACCGCTGGGTGGTGCACCGATGTCGGCGACACAAGGGGTCCTACCCGGATGGTCTTCGTGACCGCAGCGACGGCGGGAAGGACGCCAAAGACCTCGTGGACGGGGCCCGTCTCGGCGGCTTCATTGCCGCTGTCGGGCATGTAGTGATCGGCGAACCAGAACCCGAAATACCCGAGCGAGTCGGCGTGGCGGGCAAGGTCGAGGACCTCGTCGGTGGGACGCTTCGGAGCTGGCCAGACGGAGAACAACATGTCCGCAAGCTACCAGTCCGACTTCAGCGGGCGTCCAGGAAGTGGCGGATCAGTCGCTACTCGGCTGGCGACGGGCCATGATCGCAATACTTGCGGCCACGATCCCGGCGGCCAGTACGGCATCGGGTCCCCATGCTGAAACCGGGTGACCAACAAAGCCACACGTCGCTCCAACGATGATCACCGAAAGGCCACACGCTGCGGAAACGGGAGCGGTCGCCGAGCTGTTCTGCAACGCCAGACCAACGACGGTGAAGATACCGAGCAGAGTGACCATGAACATCGCGAATGCGAAGGTGTCAACGAAGCCAAGCGGGGCTGCAGATGCCGGGTCAGCGGTCGGGGCTGAGAACAATCCGATCGTGAACAAGAAGCCAAGCCAAGCTGCGGCGAGACCAAGATGCAGCTGTGGCGATGGCCGCGCCGCGATCCACTCGGTCGAGCGCCGAATCCGAGGAATCGTCGAAAGTCGATCGGTGAGTTGGGTGTTTCGTTTGGCATCCATGGGCGCTCCCGTGCTCGTCGAAGAAGCACAGTCTCCCATAGAACGGTCCGCTCCGTCCGCGGCACTCAACCAACGTGGGATCTACGGGCCCGATCCGGGTAGGTTCCCATAATGTCATCGCTCCCGATTATCGACCTCACCGCGTTCCGCGCCGACCCGCACAGCGCCGACGCAACCCCGGTGATTCGCGATCTTCTCGAAGCTTGCCATGACGTTGGGTTTGCCTACGTTCTTGGACACGGAATCGACCCCGGACTCGAAGCCGGGCTGTTCGACGTCGCCCAAGACTTCTTCGCTCGGCCCGCCGAGGAGCGGGAGGCAATCGCCATTCGCAAGAGCGCCGCGTTCCGCGGGTATACAAGCCTCGGCGACGAACGAACCAACGGCAAGAGCGACTGGCGCGATCAGCTCGACCTCGGCTGGGAGCAGCTCTCCCCAACGGACCCCAACGCACCTGCGTGGCATCGATTGCGTGGCCCGAACCAGTGGCCAGCGTCGGTTCCGGCAATGTCGGGGGTCGTCCTCAACTGGGCACGTCAGATGCAGACCTTGGGCGTCACGGCTCTTCGAGCATTGGCGCTCGGACTCGGCCAGGACATGCACTGTTTCGACGAGGGCTTTGTTCCGGACAGCGATATGCACATCAAGGTGATCCGGTACCCAGCGCGGGTCGAGCCTGAAGCTGAGCAGGGTGTTGGCGCTCACCACGACACCGGGGTCCTGACCTTCATTGCCCAACAACAGCAAGGGCTGCAGGTGGAGACACCAGATGGCTTTGTCGACGCAACCCCTATCCCTGGGGCCTACATCATGAACCTCGGCGAAATGTTGCAGCGGTCCACGAGTGGCTACTTGCGCGCGACGCCGCACAGGGTCGTGAGCCCGGTCGGCGACGAGCGCATCTCGGTGGCCTTCTTCTTCAATCCGCTCTACGAGACCGTCTTTGAACCCATCGAGTTACCGCCAGAACTCGCCGCACTCGCACCGGGCGGAGATCATCAAAAGATCGACGACGAAATTCATGCACTGTTCGGCGAGAACAACTTGCGCACCCGCTTGCGTTCACATCCCGACGTCGCTGCGGCTCACTACGCCGACGTCATCAGCACGCCGTAGGAGTACGCGCTATCGTCGAAGACGTGAAGAAGTAACGCAGAGCCCACCCTCTATTCGTCTCTCGAAAGGTGCCTTCGTGGCTGCTTCACTCATCGCGCGTTCCTTGTCGGTCTCCCGCGGCCCTCTTGTGGTACTTGACTCGATCGACCTCACACTCGCCCCCGGTCGCCGCGTCGGACTCGTTGGGCCGAACGGCGTCGGCAAGTCCACGCTGCTCCAGACTCTGGCCGGGAGCGTGACCCCCGATACCGGCATGATCGAGCTTCAGCCTGCGACGGCCACGGTCGGGCTCATGCCCCAAGAACCCGTTCGCTCGCCGACCGAAACCGTCCGTTCGTTCCTTTCGAGACGCACCGGAGTGGCCGACGCCCAGCGGGACCTCGACGCCGCTACGAGAGCACTGGCCGACCAGGCTCACGGCGCAGACGACCGCTACTCCACCGCGTTCGATCGATGGATGGCGTTGGGTGCCGCCGACTTCGATGCACGAGCCGAACAGACGTGCACCGACCTCGGTCTCGTCGAGCGCCTGCTCGAACAACCCACGGCGACGCTTTCCGGCGGCGAGGCCGCGCGGGCAATGCTCGCCTCGGTCCTCCTTTCCCGATTCGATGTGGTCCTGCTCGACGAACCCACGAATGATCTCGACATGGAGGGGTTGGCACGCCTCGAAGAGTGGGTCTTGAAGCTGGACGCACCGGCACTCATCGTCAGCCACGACCGCACCTTCCTCCAGCGCACGATTACCGATGTTCTCGAGCTGGACGAGCACAGCCGTCAGGGCACCTGGTTCGGCGGTGGGTGGGACGCATTCCTGGCGGAGCGCGAGCTCCAACGCCAACAGCAGTACGAGCGGCACGACGATTACATGGGCAAGAAGCAGGACCTCCTCAGCAGGGCCCAGCAGCAGCGAGAGTGGGCTTCCCAGGGGGGCGCAAAGGTCCGCAAGTCCGGTGAAAACGACAAGTTCGTTCGCAACTGGCGAATGGCCCAGACCGAGAAGTTGGCGGGCAAGGCAGCCCGGACCCAGAAGTCGATCGATCGGCTCGAGGTCCACGAGAAGCCATTTGAGGGGTGGGAGCTACGACTCGACATCCCAACCGCGGAGCGCAGTGGGGATATCGTCGCCGACGCCCGCAAGGCCATCGTCAAACGCGGCAGCTTTCGCCTCGGACCGGTCGACCTGACCGTTACCTACGGCGATCGGATCGCTCTGGTTGGACCGAACGGTTCCGGCAAGTCGACTCTCATTGCGCTGCTGCTCGGTCGAGTCGCACCCGACAGCGGCGAACTCGACGTGGGCCGCAACGTGCGTGTCGGCGAGATAGAGCAAGCCCGCGCCCACCTGCTCGGCGGCGAGAGCTTGCTGGTTGAATTCATGGAGGCATGCGACGCACACGGGGTTGAGCTCTCCGTTGCCGATACTCGAACCTTGCTCGCGAAGTTTGGGCTTGGCGCCGACCACGTCCCGAGGCCGGCCGACACCCTCTCCCCTGGTGAGCGGACCCGAGCATCGCTTGCGCTGCTGATGGCAACCGGTGCAAACCTGCTCGTTCTGGACGAACCCACCAACCATCTGGACCTGCCTGCGATCGAACAGTTAGAACGCGCTTTGGACACCTTCGAGGGAACGGTGCTTCTCGTGAGCCATGACCGATCAATGCTCGAGCGGGTCCGCATAACCCGCTGGATCGACCTCGACAACGGCCACCCCCAAGAACGCCACTAGCCAGTGGTGTCAGATCTCATCTTTTAGCTCTCCTCTGCCGGTGTCAGATCTCATCTTTTACCTAGCCCCGACTTTCGTTGATTTCTCAGCGGTCCAATGCGATAAGCGCACTGCAAAGCACAGCCGAGAGGTTGCGAAACAGATCCCGGATTTCCCCAGATCATTGAGGTCAGCGAAGGAGTAGTTAAAAGATGAGATCTGACACCACTGGCTAGTAGTTAAAAGATGAGATCTGACACCAGTGCGTTAGGAGGGGTGGATTCCTGCCCAGGGCATGGCCTGTTCGAGCTGGGACGCTACCGCAATGAGTAGATCCTCTCGGCCGTAGGCGGCGACGAGCTGGACACCGACTGGCAAGCCATCGGCGGTGCGGTGCAGCGGAAGGCTGATCGCCGGCTGCCCGGTCGTGTTGAACGGCGGCGTAAACGGGCACAGCTCCAGCGCTCGACCCACGCCCGCGAGCGGCTGGCCAGGCTGAGCGACCATCTCGCCGATCATCGGTGCAGGTTCGGCCATCGTTGGGGTGACCAAGATGTCCCAGCCGTCGGCCCACCATTGCTGCATCTCGCGGCGGTACGTGGCGACTGCGGCCAACGCATCGGCGTACTCCCACGCCGTCATATCGTTCGCTTGCTGGGCCATCGCCCAATTCTGAGGTTCGACCTCTGCCTCGGTGAGTTCGCGGCCGATCGCATTGCCCATGTTCGACAGTCCGACGCGTCGACCGGCGACCCACATCGCCATAAATCGCGACGTCAACGAGGTGTCGTGGAACGAATCTGGATGACTCTCGCCGGTCCGATGGCCCAGCTCAGCGAGCGCGGCCATGGTGTTGTGCACCGCGGTCACGCAATCGGGATGCAGTGCGCTGCCTTGCGGGTGTGTATCGAGCATGCCGACCTTGAGCGAACCAACATCTCGGCCGAGATCGTGGACATACGGGTGGCTCGGCGCCGGAGCAATGATGGTATCGCCCACTCCAGGTCCGTAAACCGCGTCGAGGAATCGAGCGGTGTCTCTGACGGTGTGGCTTACGCAGCCGTCGACACCAAGGCCGCTTTCGATGCCGTGTCCTTGCATGGTGATACGCCCCTGGGACGTCTTGAGCCCAACGAGGCCCGTCCACGACGCGGGCACACGTATCGAACCGCCACCATCGGAGGCGTGTGCGATCGGCACGTAGCCGGCAGCGACGGCCGCAGCGGCGCCGCCACTCGATCCCCCCGGCGAGCGAGCGGTGTCCCACGGGTTGCGGGTGTCGCCGTGCGCGGCCGACTCGGTCGCTGGGATAGACCCCATCTCCGGGCTCGTTGACCGGCCGAGCGTCACCAGGCCGGCCGCCTTGAACCGAGACACCAGCACGGAATCGATGGTTGAGATCGGTGGCGTTGCAGCCAAGGCAACGTTGCCGTCGGTACGCCCCATACCTGCGTACTGCACCCAAAGGTCCTTCAACAGGAACGGCACACCCCCGAACAGACCCGACGGCGAGGACGCTGCAACCTCGCGACCGTGGTCGAACCAACGCATCGACACCGCGTTCAGATGCGGTTCGCCCTCTTCGATACGGGCAATCGACGCTTCGACCATCTCGCTTGGCGTGACATCACCAGCGGCGATCTTCTGTGCAACCTCGGTGGCGTCCCACCAGCGGCTCTCGTCCTTCATACTTCCCCCGGTACCCGTATGTGCTGCCGGCACATTACAACGCCACCGAGCTGGGAACCGGAGAAACCGAAACCGCTAGGGTCCTGTCCCATGTCCGGATCGCACACACCGCCCCCACACGTCCAGTTATTCACCGGTGGCCCAATCCGAACGATCGAGGCCGAAGAAACAGCGGAAGCCGTTCTCACCATGGGCGACCAAATCGTGCATGTGGGCGCCCTCGATGACTGTGTGGCCGCGGCCCCCTCGCCTCCCGACACCATCGACCTTGCGGGAGCGACGTTGTTACCGGGGTTTGTCGACGCGCACACCCATCCGTTGATGCTCGGGCAGTGCGCTTCCTGGGCGGACCTCACCGGCGCAACGAGCATTGATGATGTCGTGAAGCTGCTGCGCGAACACGACCACGACAACGGCCAGGGTCCCATTCGCGGCTTTGGCTACGACCACCACCGCCTGGGTACCGACGACGCACACCCGACAAGCGAAGATCTCGACCGGGTGTCGCTCGACCGCCCGGTAGAGATCATGCATGCGAGTGGACATGGATACGTCGTGAACTCCGCGTCGCTGAGAAACGCCAGCATCGACGCACGCACCACGACACCCGACGGCGGGCGCCTCGATCGCTACGACGACGGACGGCCGAATGGCGTCGTCTTCGACGCCGCGTGCGACCTGCTTACGGGTCCGCGTGGCGTCAAGATCACCAACCATGGCCCGAACCTGCACCTGCCAGAGACGGCCGAAACGCTCGATGCCATGCTCGACCTTGGCCAGCGGATGCTTACCGACGCCGGCATCACCTCCGTTGGCGACTGCCAAGTGACCGAGCGAGAAATGACCAACTGGCTACGCGCCCGAGACCAGAACCGCCTTCAGCTTCGGGTGTCGATGATGGTGCTCTCGAGCCATCTCCATCTACTCGAAGGCCTCGGCATTAGTTCGATGCTAGGCGATGATGATCTTCGAATCGCTGGCCTCAAGCTGTACACCGACGGGGCCCTCACCGCAGGCATGGCATACGTGCCGTGTGGATGTTCGGTCAACCACCGACCCGGCAACATCTACCACGACCCAGAAGCATTTGCCGAACTTCTCATGCGTGCTCACGAGCTCGGCCTACAGACCGGAACCCATTCCCAGGGGCCAATACCGATCGGCATGGTTATCGACGCGATCGCAGAGGCGCAGCGAGGCACCCCACGCACCGATGTCCGCCATCGCATCGAGCATTGCGGCTTCCCGAGCAACGAACAGATCGAGCGCATGGCCGTACTCGACATCGTGCCGGTCCCCCAGCCAACCCATGTGTTCCAGTACGGCGAAGGTGCCCGACGGGACTATGGCGAGATCGCCGAGCGCATGTACCCCAGCGGCCTGTTCGACAAGGCCGGCCTGCCAGTTGTGTTGTCGTCGGATGTGCCGGTGTCGATGCCGAACGTCTTCTTGGCGATGTGGGCCGCGATAACCCGGCGAACTTCGAGCGGTTCGATCATCGGTCCGGACTGCGCGATCGACCGTCGGACAGCGCTGCGCGGTTACACGATCACCGGAGCGTGGGCCATGCATATGGACCATCGCGTTGGGTCGATCTCGCCGGGCAAACTCGCTGACTTCGCGGTCGTGAGCAATGACCCAATCACGTGTCCCATCGACGACATGCCCGACATCGAAGTTCTGCAAACGTGGCGTGGCGGCGAGATCCTGTAACTCGTCCCGCTCAGCCGCTGAAGGCTTACACGAACGGCAGTGGGACTTCGCCTCGGACGCTCGCGAGCTGATCGTTCGACCAGATCTTGTGCTTGAAGCGAGGGTTCTTCGACGACATGTCGATGTGATACAAGCTGTTGCTCGGCGGCGATGGCAGCTCGAGGATCTCCGCCAGGTTACGAGCGAGCCATTGCTCGATCTTGAGCACGACGAGCTTCTTGCGCAGACGACCCTGCACGTCTCGGTTGAGCACGGTCGGCAAGGTATTCAGCGTGAGGATCTCATCGATCGCGTGGCTTGCCATCTTCTCTCGACCTTCCGAGCTTGCATAGAAGTGCGAGACGGCAAAGACCGTGCGGTTGAGGTTGGCCGACTTGAGGAACTCACAGGATTTCACGACGGTCGAACCCGTACGCACCATGTCGTCAAAGAGCACCAGGTCGTGGCCGGCAATCTCGTCGAGGCTGGTGTCGCTCTCGGCGTCGAGGCTGATCTCAACCGCCCGTTCTCCGCTTCGTTCTTTGTCGAGCAGGATGAACTTGGCCTTTGGGAGATCGAGGATGGTGAACATCTCGCGGACGAACGAGCGCGCTCCCTTGTCGGGGGCGCATAACACCAGTCCCTCGCCGTCGCCGTCGAAGTCGACGATGTTTGAGTTGTGCAGATAGTCGGCGTACACGTCGTACGGAATCAGGTTGTGGAA